>JANYHG010000139.1 GCA_025359165.1 Hyphomicrobiaceae bacterium | reverse complement strand
GCCAACCGCCGGCAGGGTCCGACCAGCCTGTTGCGGCGCCTCGTCGCGCGCTCAGGTGAACCTGTGATCCGTCAGGCGCTGCGGCAAGCAATGCGCATTCTGGGCGACAATTTCGTCCTCGGCCGCACCATCAAGGAAGCGATCGGGCGCGCCAGAGGCTACGAAGCGCAAGGCTTCCGCATCTCCTACGACATGCTGGGTGAGGGCGCACGCACCAGCGCCGACGCCAGTCGCTATTTCGACCGGTACATGTCCGCCATTGATGCGATCGGCGCGTCAGCAGGCAGGTTTTCGTTACCGCAACCCGACGCCTTGATGCAGCGTCCCGGCCTTTCGGTGAAGCTGTCGGCGATCCACCCGCGCTTCGAGCCAGGCAAGAGTGCACTGCTGCACGCTGAATTGGTCCCCAGGATCATCGAACTCGCCAGAGCGGCGCGTGATCGTGGACTTCCCCTCACCATCGATGCCGAAGAGCAGGACCGGCTTGACCTCACGCTCGAAATGTTCGGGCAGGCTTATGCCCATCCCGCGCTCGCCGGCTGGACCGGGTTGGGATTGGCGGTTCAGGCGTACGGACGACGCGCGGTCCCGGTGCTGCGTTGGCTGCGGCGTTTGGCGGCCGATGGCGGTCGCCGCATTCCGGTGCGCTTGGTCAAAGGTGCCTACTGGGACAGTGAAATCAAATGGGCGCAGGAGCTGGGGCTTGCCGACTACCCTGTGCTGACGCGCAAGATGCACACCGACGTTTCCTATCTCGCGGCGATGCGGCTGCTGTTATCCGATCCGGGTGCGTTTTTTCCGCAGTTCGCCACTCACAACGCCCATTCGGTCGCGACCGCGTTCGTCGCCGCCGGCAACGGCGCGTACGAATTTCAGCGCCTTCATGGCATGGGTGAAGCACTTTACGACGAGGTCGTCGGCGACGCCAAGCTCGGTCGCGCCTGCCGCATTTATGCGCCTGTGGGCGGGCACGAAGAGTTGCTCGCCTACCTCGTGCGGCGGCTGCTCGAGAACGGTGCCAATACCTCGTTCGTCAACCGCCTCGCCGATTCCAGCGCGCCGGTCGAAGATATCATTCGCGATCCCGTCGACGCCACCGAGCGCGACCTCGAGCTGTCGGGCACCGTCGCATCGGTGCCGAAGCCGACCGACATCTACGGCACGAAACGCGCCAATAGCTTGGGCTTTGCGCTGACCGAGCCGACCGTGCGCGCCGATTTCATCGCCAAGATTTCAGCCGAACTTTCAACCTCACATGCCGTCGGTTCGATCGTCGATGGCCGCATTCACACGACCGGGCTCGAGGAACTGGTACGCTGTCCACATGATCGGCGCGAGCGGATCGGCAGCGCGGTGGCAGCCACGCCCGCAATCGTCGACGCAGCGATCGCATCGGCGATCGCTTCGCAACACGACTGGAACCGCTCGGGGGGAGCCGAGCGCGCCGCCTGTCTTGAACGCGCTGCGGATCTGTTCGAACAGAACCGCGCGCGCCTGATGGCCGTGATCGTGCGCGAGGCCGGTAAGACACTCGACGGCGCGCTGGGGGATGTACGCGAAGCCGTCGACTTCCTGCGCTTCTATGCCGGCGAGGCCCGACGCCTGTTCACCCGGCCGACGCTGTTGCCGGGACCAACCGGCGAACGCAATACGTTGGAACTGGTCGGACGCGGCGCTTTCGTAGCTATCTCACCGTGGAATTTCCCGCTCGCCATCTTCACCGGCCAGATCGCCGCGGCGCTGGCGGCAGGCAATTCGGTTCTTGCCAAGCCTGCTGGCCAGACGCCGATTACCGCTTTCCTCGCAGTCGAACTGATGCACAAGGCAGGTATTCCACCCTCGGTTCTGCACCTGCTCATCGGCGGCAGTCAGGTCGGCGCGCAACTCGTGAAAGACCGGCGTACGGCGGGCGTAGCCTTCACCGGCTCCAACGCGACGGCCTGGACAATTCAGCGGGCCCTATCCGATCGACGCAGCGCCATCGTGCCCTTCATCGCCGAAACCGGCGGTATCAACGCCATGATCGCCGACAGCAGCGCCGTCGGCGAACAAGTCGTGCGCGACGTAGTGCGGTCGGCGTTCGACTGTGCGGGGCAGCGCTGTTCAGCTGCGCGCATCCTTTTCGTACAGGAGGACGTCGCAGCACCGCTGATCGAGATGTTGCGCGGCGCGATCGAAACGTTAATCGTCGGCGATCCCATGGACCCCGCCGTCGACGTCGGCCCGGTGATCGACGAAGCGGCGCAAGACATGCTCGACGCGCATAAACTGCGCATGCAGAAGACAGCCAGGACGATCATCGATCTGCCGCTTCCGGCTTCCACGCGTGCCGGAACATTCGTCACCCCGGCCGCCTATGAAATCGACAGCATGGACGCACTCGAGCGCGAAGTGTTCGGGCCGATCCTGCACGTGGTGCGCTATCGGCAGGGCCGTCTTGACGATGTCATCGCAGCTGTCAACGACAGCGGTTTCGGCCTTACTCTGGGGCTGCATAGCCGCATCCGAGCCGTTGCCGACTATGTCGCCGAGCATGCCCGCGTCGGCAATCTCTACGTCAATCGCAATCAGATCGGTGCCGTGGTCGGCGTCCAACCCTTCGGCGGCGAGGGGCTGTCCGGCACCGGTCCCAAAGCCGGCGGCCCCAATACGCTCGTGCGCTACGCCACCGAACGCGTGCGCTCCACCGACATCACCGCCACAGGCGGCAATGTGCAACTGCTTGGCCTCGGCGGCAAATCCTAAGCGCGCGGGGTTGGTGGGGCGGCCGCGCGCAAACAAAAGAGAAATACCGGCGCCTCGATTTTCGCTTTGGAGCCAGAAACGGCCCCTACCCCATCTCCGCCAGCAAACACTTCAAAATCCCGTAGTCGTACTTCCCGTCGAGCGCCGCGTGCGCCGGGCCGAGTTTGCCGCTGTCGAGGGTCTGGCACTTCTCGAACGCCGCGTGGATTTCGTCGATCTCGGTGGCATCCAGCGGCAAAACTGCACTGGCTTCTACCAGCCCGGCTTCGATCGCCTCGGCGAAATGGCTGTAGATCGTGCTCGCTTCGAACCCGCGTTCGCTGGCGATTTGCACCGCCGACTTTCCCGCCTTGTGCAGCGCCAGCGTCTGATTGACGGTGGCCGACAATCGATTGTCGGATTTCTGCGCAACGCCCATCGGCTTCTGCGTCGGCTGCTTCTGAGTTGGTTCTCCTGCGAACGAATGCACCACCGCCAACAATGCCGCCCCGTAGCGCGCGATCTTTCGATCGCCGAGCCCGGTGATATCGTGCAGCGCCGCCTCGGTTTGTGGTCGCTTCTGCGCCAGTTCCACCAGCGTGCGATCGTGACAGATGACATAGGGCGGCAAGCCCGCTTCGTTGGCCAGCTTCTGCCGCAGCGCCTTCAGCGCGACGTACAGGTCGGTGCCTTCCTTCGCCAATGCGCTGGCACCCGATTTGCTGTCGCGCGCAGCCTTGCCGCGTTCGGCTTTGGCGACGACCGTCACCTCACGCATGAGGAATTGCTCCTCCCCGCGCAACAGCGGGCGCGCGCGCTCCGTCAACGTCAGCGATCCGTAGCCTTCCTCGTCGGTCGTCACGTAACCCGAAGCCATCAGTTGGCGGAAAAGCCCGCGCCACGTATCGGGCTTCATGTCCTTGCCCGCGCCATAGACGGTGAGCTTGTCGTGCGCATTGCGCGAAATTTTCGGATCCGCCTTGCCCGCCAGAATGTCGACGAGATAGCCGACACCGAATCGCTGCCCGGTCCGATAGATGGCCGACAGCGCCTTTTGCGCCGCCTGCGTGCCGTCGAACGTGCGCGGTGGCGTCAGGCACGTATCGCAGTTACCGCATGGCTTTTCCGAGGTCTCGCCGAAGTATGCCAGCAACCGTTGCCGCCGGCACGACGCCGTTTCAGTGAGCCCGATCAGCGCATCTAACTTCTGACGCTGCATGTGCTTGTGCGCTTCGGCGCCGTCACCCTGCGCGATCCATTGGCGCTGCGTGATGATGTCCTGGATGCCGTAGCACATCCACGCATTCGCTGCTTCGCCGTCGCGACCCGCGCGACCCGTCTCCTGATAATAGCTCTCGATCGATTTCGGCAGATTGAGATGTGCGACGAACCGCACGTCGGGCTTGTCGATGCCCATGCCAAAAGCAATGGTGGCGCAGATGATCAGCCCGTCGTCTTTGAGAAACTTTTCCTGCGTCGTTCGCCGCGTGTCCGGCGGCAACCCGGCATGATAAGCGAGCGCTCGGCGGCCTTTCGAGGTCAGCCAGGCCGCCGTTTCCTCCACGTTCTTGCGCGACAGGCAATAGACGATGCCCGCGTCGTCCTTGTGCTCGGCCTGGATGAATTGCAGCAGCTTTTCACGATTCCCGATCGAGCCCTGTTCGCTGATAGTATAGCGAATGTTGGGGCGGTCGAACGACGCGATATACCGTTCGGCATTTTCCAGTTTGAGTTCTGCGACGATTTCCTCTCGCGTTTTGGCGTCCGCCGTCGCCGTGAGTGCGATCCGCGGTACGCTTGGAAAGCGCTCCGGCAGAATGCGCAACTGACGATATTCGGGGCGGAAGTCGTGCCCCCATTGCGCCACGCAGTGTGCTTCGTCGATGGCGAATACCGAGATCTCCGCCCGTTCCAGTAATTGCAGAGTGCGCTCCTGCACCAACCGCTCGGGCGCCACATATAGAACATCGAGCGTGCCGGAGGTTACCGCCGCCTCGACCGCCTGCACTTCGCTCCACGACAGCGTCGAATTCAGGAACGCGGCCTTGACCCCGGCTTCCTTCAGTGCATCCACCTGATCCTGCATCAGCGCGATCAGCGGCGAGACGACAACGCCAATCCCGCGTCTGACAAGTGCCGGAATTTGGTAGCACAGCGACTTGCCGCCGCCCGTCGGCATCAGCGCCAGCACGTCCTTGCCGTCGAGCAGGGACGCGATTATCGCCTGCTGATGCAGGCGAAACGACTTATACCCGAACGTCTTTTCAAGAACGGCCTGCGCTTCGTCCATGGTGGGGGCAACATCGTGTCCGCGTTTCGGCTGGCGGCGAGCCAGTTGAAGAACCATGGTGTGCCTTTTCGACGACGACGTCCATCAGGTCGACACGCACATGTTGGGACCACGTGCCGCGACCAGTAAAAGCTCATCCTTCGCCGATTGGCCGCCGGTACATAGTGTTCGAGTTGCAACCGTGCACAGTTATCTGAACCGCGCGGCATTTGGCGCATCCCTGGATGGGGTGTATGAATACGGACGATCTACGACAGGGGGTGTCTTGTGAAGCGCTTGATTTTTTTGCTGGCTGTTGCAGTGCTCGGTTTTTACGTGGCTTGGCCTGCATGGTCGGTTTACCGCATCGCCACCGCCGTCACCGATCAGGATGAAACGGCTTTAGCCGGCAAAATAGATTTTGCGGCACTCCAGGAAAGCTTGCGGCCCGTCGCGATGACCGAGATCGGCAAAAGAATCGACAAGGAGACTGCGTCGCTCGGCCCCTTGGGGCAAGCAGTTGCCGCCAATCTGAAGTCGCAGATGAGTGGCAAGATCGTCGATCAGGTATTGGCCGCCGTGGTGACGCCACGCGCGATCATCCGCATCGCAAACGAGGGCGGCGACCTTGCGGCCTCGGTCGAAAAAGCGATGAGCGAGGCGACCGGACAGGTGAAGGGCCCGTCGGGCGCGCCGACTGACGCTCCGAATCGCGCTGGCGGCCTCGGCGGCATCTTCGGTCAAGCCGTAGAAGGCGCGGAGATCGCCGGCGTCGCAGGCAAGGCGTTCGGGAACATGACGGAGTCGAATGCAGCGAAGTCTGCTCCACCTGCTACCGAGACTGTCGCCAAATCGGAAGCCAGCCGCGGGCCCAAGCGCACGTTTGGTCTCGGAAATATCAAAGGGTTCGGTATGGCAGGCCCGCTTTCGTTCAACGTGGCCGTCGCCCGCGATGCATCGCAGTCCAAGCCGGACGCCACCGTTGGCATGTCGTTCACTGGCGGCGATTGGAAACTGACCCGGGTCGTACCCAACCTCTAACTCGCGCGGATGCTTGTGGGCATCCGAAGCGCATACCAGCGCGGATGCTTGTGGGCATCCGAAGCGCATACCAGAGAGCCAGCCATTATGCGAGTTCAGGATGCACTGAGAAGGCTGGACGCAGCTGGCTGTCCCATATCCTCGGCGTTCGCAATCTATGGCGCGACGCGATCCCGATGGCGAGCAGGCCCGGCCAAGCCAGATACGCCAGTATCTCCAGGTTTTCGCCGAACGAGTTGAACACTAAGACCAGTACCATGCCGAGCGCCGCACGCGCCGTAGCATCGCGCTGTGCCTTCGCCAGCAATTCGAAGAAGCTCCAGGCCAGCGGCAGCGCCAGCGCCACGAAGCCGACAGCGCCCTTGACGAACAACAAGCCGTGCCAGGTGTGATGCGATCCGATCGGCATGAACTCGACCAGATGCGAGCCGCGCTCGACCGCTCCGTGACCGAAAATCGGAGCTTCGTTTTCCCAGCGGTGATAGGCGATGCGTGCCAATGCCGAGCGCACGCGTGAGCTGTCGGCGCGCGCGCTGATGAAAGCCTGGGTCGCGTCGTTGATACCATCCTTGATCTGGGTCAGCAGCAGCGTGCTGACCGTCGCCAGCATGGCGGCGACTGCAGCAGGCCAGGTGCGCAAAACGTTCGACAGCAGCGGCAGGCCGATCAGCAGCACCGGAACCGCGATCAGCGACAGTCGAGATTGAGACATGGCGCAAACGACGAGCGCGGTGAAGATGCCGATCCAACGCCAGCGCCGGCTGCGATCGAACATGCCGCACACCAGTCCGATATGCGCGCAGAACGCCGCTGCAGGCGACCACGGCGCGAAATAGTGAAGCCGGAATCCGAGCGCGTTATAGTCCCAGGTGTGGCTTCCGACTTCGAAGAACATCGGCCCGGTACCGCCGAGATAATACAACGGCGAGACGTACAGCACGTTCGGCGCGCCAGCCAGCGCCATCGCCGCTAGCACTGGTGTCAGCATCAACGTTTGAAGTGCCAGAATATTGGATGCGCGGAAGATGACGATCTGTTTGATCCGCAAATCAGCACCGGCGAAAATGAAGGCACCGATCAGTCCCCAACCCTTCACCCACCCGAACAGAGATTTTATAAACTGGCTGAAATCGAGATCGAAGTTGATGTGTGCGGCTGTCAGCGCGATCGCCATCGCCCCCATCCCGATCAGCCACGCGATGACCCCCCACGGCAATTGCGGACTGGCGTAGCCGTGATCGTCGATGACGCCGATGCGGCGACCGATCGCAATCGCGACCAGTGTCCATCCGAGCAGCGGATAGGCGTGATAGAGCGCGCCAAGAATATACAGGCCCCAGGTGCCTACGATGGCCCAGAAGACCAGTCGCTCTTCCGGCGTGTCGAGCGATGGGAGAATTGCAGCCATGCGAGCATCCAGGCGAGACAAGCAAAGAAGGTGCCGCTGATGCCGCCGAGAACGGCATAAAGCGGTCGCGGCTGTGCTGCGGCATCGGCGATGTCGGGCGGTGCCACCACCTGCACGATCGGGTAGCTGCCGTAGATGTCGGACTTCGAGCTATCGAGCCGCGCCATAGCGCTACTAAGAACGGCGTCGGCCACCAGTTGATCCTTCTTCAGATCTTCCAGACGGGCAGCGGCTCCGCTCAATCGCGTGACATCGCTTTCGAGCCTCGCTCTGTCCGCCGTCGCAGTCGCCAACTCGCGGCGTTTGCCGTCTAGCGCTGCGTCGCCGCGTACCAGGTTCACGAGCAACTCGGCGCGCGGCGACGAATTGACGATAGTGGCCAACGTTTCGAGACTGATCGTTGTCGCGGTGCCGGCGCTGATGCTTTCCATCGTCCGCGTCGCACGCAGCCGGGCCGCGTCGACACGATCCGATTTCATCATCAGTTGCGGATGACGTGGTCCGAAGCGTTCGCTATCGATGGCGAAGGCTGCGTTTGCGTCGTTGTACTCGTCGAGCACTTTGATGAGCCGTGTGTCGCTCGCCAGTTTGAGCGCCAGGCTTGCAGCCGAAGCCGAGACGCCGAGGCGCTCTGTGAGCTTGTGTTGCTCCTCCGAAAGTTTATCCACCTCGGCCGAGATATCGACAACGCGCCGTCGCATCGTCGTCAGCGACGTCACCATCTCGGAAAACTGCGTCGTGGAAACCAACCCGGTTTCGGCCTGCGCCCGCACGGTGGCATCCCGCGCCGACCGCACCTGGTTTTGATAATCCGACAAATTGCGCCGCACGGCTCCGGCCCGCTTTTCGAGTTCGTCGTTGCGCAGACTTTCGAGTTCTTCGTTGAAGGCAGCCATCAGCGCATCACCGCGACGCTTGGCGTCTTCAGGCGACGCCGCGGTCATCTCGAACAGCATCAATGCTGTTTCGTCGATCAGTTTGATGCGCGGCTTCCCGAAGCGTCCAGGGTCGATGTCCAATGCTTTCGCGGCCGCCACGCGCACGCGCTCTCCTTCGGCGATTTCCTTGTAGACCACCTTTGGCGACAACGCCGCGCTCGAGAACGGCGAGTTGGGTGTCGAACTCGATTGCCCGATACTTTCCAGCGACAGGCTGACACTACTTGCGGCGCTCGGGAGATTGAGCGTCCAGCGACTGGTGTATGTGCGCGGCGTCAGCGTCAGATAGCTGGCGACAAACATCCAGATCGAGATGACCGACAGAATTCCACCGCGCAGGTACGGCCACATGATGTCGCTGCGCCGCCGACCGAGCTGCGTAGTACGCAATTCGGACTGCGTCGCCATGCGATCCGTCTTTATGTCGGCGGTCCCTGCCATGATGGGGGATGCAACTCATCGAGTGATAAAATCAGTCACTCGAAGAGTTAACTCGACAACGTTTCGCTTTGGTTACGAATTGCACCAAAATAACGAAACAGTGTTTCTCGATAAACATATTTATCGAGGTATCGCATCGGCTTCCGGTTCTGGCCCGAACGGCAGTGCGACTTGGTCACCCGAAGCGCGATGCGGCTGCAACTGTTGCAGCAGTGCGGTCCACGCTTCAGCCCCGCTGGGGAGGTGGGCGGCGGCAGATCGGCGTGCCGCACGACAGACAAATGACCAGTTGCCGCGAGCGCGTACGTCCGCCATCGCGACGATGTCTGCTGCCAAGGCGATCTCGTTGTCATGGGCGAACACGAACCCCGCGTCGGGCTCGACTTGCTCGGGCAATCCATCGACGTCGGCGACGATCACCGGTCTTCCGGCGAGGCGCGCTTCCAGGGCGACTTGGCCGAATGGTTCATAGATCGAGGGAACGACGATCGCATCGACTGTTTCTAGGAAGGCAGCAAGATCGTCGATTTTATCGCCGACGGCAACGTGAGGCAGTGGAGCTGCAGCGGTTCGCAAGGCCGTTTCGTCCGGTCCGAAGCCACGCAAGGTCAACGTCGCGCTCGCCGGATCGACATGCGTCATCGCCGCGATCAACAGCGGGAAATTCTTCTGGGCGCAGTACCGTCCATAGGCTCCGAGCCGAAGCGGGCCACGGGTGCCCTGGGGATATGGCAGGTCGGCCAGATCACCGCAGTCGGTGAAAGGTGAAATAACCGTCAGCTTCGTGGCCGCGAGCAAACGCGCGCGTCGCATCCATGCCGCTTGACCGTAGGATACCGCGACGACGCGATCGCACAACGCGTAACTCAATCGCAACATCAACCGGAAACGCCACGGCGCTTTGACGTAAGTGCGTTCGAAAGCTGCGCTGTAGCTGTGTTCGACAAGCACGACAGGGCGCGAGCCACCGCGTGCGCGGAGCGCCAGCAGGAACGGCAGCTTCGACCAGCTCATGGTGAAGTGGAGCACTACGATGTCGTCGTCGATCTTGGGCGGCAGTGCCCTCTCCGGCCTCACTGCGTAACGACATTGCCGGATACGAGGGCTCAACCGTCGTCCGAGCGCGTCGAGAAATCGCGTGACGCCACCAAGCGCCGCATCGTTCGACAGGTGCGCAACCGTGATCATGTTGAAACCTTGCTGCCGTGCGTGCTCTCGCGATCCGAAAGGTGGGCGACGCAATGACGTGCCATCAGCGCGAATACCAGTTGCGCGACCGCGCTGACGATCGCAAGCACGACGACAGCCGTTGCGAGATCAAATCGAAGCGCAATCGCCAGAGCCGAAAGGCTGGATATCGTGACGGCGAAAGTGCCTTGCAACTCGCGAACGGTTGCCCCTGCTGCCCGCAAGGCCTGCGTACCCGCGTCTGCAAATACCTTCGCTGCGGCCGACGCACACAGCACTGCCACCAGCCACGCGCTACTATCCCATTTGGTCCCGAACAGAATAGGGACATAGATCGGCGCGAGCGCCGCCTGCACGAGAATGACGGCTGCAAACGGCAATGCATGTTGCACGAGGCTGCGATCGAGCCGTTGCAACAGCTTGTCCGGTGCAGATGCCACGGCGGCGAAATACGGGTAGAGCACGTTCGATAAAGCGATCGTCAGCGACAGGCTGAGGCCGATACCGGCGTTGAATATGAAATAGTAGATGCCGAGTGCCTCGACGCCCAACATCACGCCGACCAGCACCTTGTCCAACTGCAGACGCGCCGCAGTCGATATCTCGGCACCCAGCACCGGCAATGCATACCGCAACACGTCGCGCAACGGTGCGGCCTCGGCAGTTGGATCTGCGGTCCAGGCATGCGCGCGCCGCATTCCGATCAACCAGATCGGACAGGTGACGATCTTCGGCAGCACGATCGACCATGCACCTAAACCCGCCAGCGCAAACACGATTGTCAGTACGTTGTCGGCGACCGCCTGTTGGGTTGCGATACGCGTAATGACCTTATGATCGTTCGCACGCTGAATGAGGTAGGTCTGAACCAGCCCCGGTGCCATCATCAAGTACACGCTGGCCAGCGCCGCTATCATAAAGAACACGTCGGATCGGTCTGACCCCAACCCAAGCATCGCGCCGACGCCGGTCTGCAACAGCGCAAGTGCACCGCATATCGCCCACATCGCCCGCGACGCCGTGATGCATGTGCCGGCGAGTTCTGCATCCGTAGCCCGTATCACCGCCTGCCCTATGCCGGCATTGGTCCCGACGCGAAGCATTTCGAAACACGTGATCGCCATCGCGGCGATCCCGAGATCCATCGGCGACAACATCCGCGCGAGCAGAACCGTCGTGGCGATGCGCGTAACACGTTGCGCAAATTCGCTCACGCCGTAGTAGCCGATGAAGCGCCACAAGCGATCGGGTGCAACGTGAGAACTGGAGAGTGCGGGCGTCAGGGTAAATCCTATCGTGCTCTCAGGTGCTGCGCGCCGGCAACGGGATGAGTGGGAGCGCCGACCGGTTCATGCAGCGTTCGACAAGTGCGCGTGGGACCGCTGACGATGCGAGCGCCGCCGCATACGTGACGGCTGTGCGGATCGGCTCTTCCAGCGCGATCGCCGGCGACAAGGCCAGCGCCGCGTGCATCATCCGAAGCGCTGCGCGTCCCTCTCCGCCTTTGACGGCGCGGCGCGCCAGATAGCGCAACTGATAGGCTTCCGCGAGATCGCCGTGCGCGCTCTCGAGTGCCGGCGCATAACCTTTCACCTTGGCGCGAAATCGGCGCCAGGTTTCCAGTTGCCGCGAGGTGTTGGCTGACAATCCATTCGTCGTCACCCGGTAGTCCGTCAATACGAACGGCACGAGCGCGAGTTGCCAGGTCGTCGTTGCCCCGAGCCGCGTCCAGCACTCGATATCTTCCGACTGGCGAAAACTTTCGTCGAACCAGCAGACACGTCCGAGCACCGGGTCTATGAACGCTATGGCATCGAGCGCTGCGCGGCGCAGCACCGGCGTCGATCCATTGCCGACCGGGTTGCGCGTGAATATGTCTGCGCAGCGTGTCGTCGATCGCGACGGCCATTGTGTCATGCCGAGATCCTCGCCGTCGTCACCGATGAGGCGCGACGCCGAATAGCTGAGACCGACGTCGCCGCGCGCATCGAGAAGTGCGACGTGACGGGCGAGTTTGGTCGGGTACCAGCGGTCGTCAGCGTCGAGAAACGCGATGTACTTGCCGCGCGCTTCGCGGATGCCGGTGTTGCGAGCCCCGGCCAGCCCACGGTTGGATTGACGAATCAGCCGGATGCGAGGATCGGCAATGCGCCCAACGATCGACGGTCCGTCATCCCGGCTGCCGTCGTCGATGACCAGCACTTCGAAATCGCTGTAAGTCTGCGCCAAGACCGAGCCAACGGCTTCGCCGATGTATCTTTCGGTTTGATAGAGCGGAATGACGACGCTCACGCGGGGAATACTGTTTGCGGTCATGATCCCTGCAGTCCAGATACGGTGTGTGGTCGAGCCGCATTCAGCAGGGGCGACAACAGCGCCTGCGGCACGAGAGCGGCTATCAAGGTTGGCAATGTCGCGCGCGGCTCGACGAACAGAAGCATTGGTCGGCTACGCAAGGCGTCCAGGATATATTTGCGCGCAATACGGTGCGGCAGACCAAGTCGGATCGCCCGCCGCGCAAGATAACGCTGCATGTTGGCGCGCGCCCGTATCGCATTTCGCTCCACGAGTTTTGGTGCCAACTTATGGGCTTCGACGATCATCGTCTCGAAGCCACGCAACATGCCCTCGAGGTCGGAGGCCAGGCCCCCGAGGCTGGTGCGATAATCGACGCGCGCGTTTGCATCACCTGATAACCGCCAGCCCGATAGCGCAGCGCGGAACAGCCACTCCTGATCTTCGTTGTGACGCATATTGGTGCGGAAGAGGCCGATATCTTTGAATACATCGCGACGCACGACGAGCGTCGAGCAAGTCGTCGTGGGATTGCCAAGCAGCAAATCGGCCGGCGTTAGAGTGTCCATCTTCGATCTCGACTGCCCGATGATCGCGCCCTGCGCATCGATGAAGCGCGCTGCTGAATACGACACGCCCAAGCGGGGTTCGTGCCGCAAGCGCCGTAGATGGGTCTGAAGGTGATCCGGAGCCCACAGGTCGTCTGCGTCGAGCAGTGCGATAATCCGCGACTTCGCAGCGCCGATGCCGGCGTTACGCGCGGACGAAACACCACCATTGCTTTGGCGGATCAAGCGGACGCGCGGATCTTGCGCAGCGATGGCCGCAATCAGATGAGCGCTGTTGTCGCGCGAACCATCGTCGACGACGACGATCTCGATCGCACTGAGAGTTTGGCGACAGGCGCTGGTCACCGTCGCCTCGATCGTTGCTGCAGCATCGAAGCAGGGAATGACGACCGAGCAGAGGGGCGCGGGATGGACTGCACTCATGGTCGACCTCCTCCAAGCGATTGTCGGTCGGATGAAGATAAGCCGCGCAATGCAAAATATTGGTGAATATTCCAACGGGTTGGACATTACATCTAGAGAATGAAACGGTAAGCGGACGAATTTAATATTTTATACACCATCTCAAAAAACCAGATCTTAAAACTTCGAATGCAACGCTTCGACTGAGGGTCGTGCCGGACGCACGACGTGAACGTTGGTGGCGTTTATGGTCGAATATTCAGTCAATGCCGCCAGGCGGTTGTTGGTACCGGCCACGAGATCGCACGTTCTGTGGCGTGGGATCACGGCACCGCACGGCCAGCGGACGCGGCTGTTCGACATCGATATCGACGACACTACCGTCGCGGCCGCCAGTGCGACCTGGATCAGTGCGGCACGGCAGAAGCGAAAGTTGCGCGCTGTTTTTGCGAACGCGCACGTCGTCGTCGAAATGGCCGATCGCGCCGGGTATCGTGCCGTTGTCGCGACCGCCGATCGCATTTACGCTGATGGCAGCGGCCTCGCCGTCGCGGCCCGCTTGGCCGGGCATCCGTTGATGGACAACGTCAATGGTACCGATTTATTCCCTCGTCTTGTCGCTGATGCCAAGGCCGCAGGTGTCAAAATTTTCCTACTCGGTGCACGTCCCGGCATCGCGGCGTCCGCGCAGCAACGCATGACGGCCTTTGGTCTCGGCGGCGCCGTCGTCGGCTCCCATCATGGCTATTTTGCCCCAGGCAGTGCCGATGAAGACGCAGCCATAGCAGCGGCTAATGCAAGCGGTGCCGACATTCTTCTGGTTGCTTTGGGCGTGCCGCTGCAAGACGAGTGGATAGCCAAGAACGCGCATCGCCTCGATGCCTCTGTGACGGTCGGCGTCGGTGGTCTGTTCGATTTCTTTGCAGGCTCGGTGACGCGTGCGCCGCACGCGATGCGCGTCATCGGGTGCGAATGGCTGTGGCGGCTGGCGCTGGAGCCACGCCGGATGGCCCACCGCTATCTGGTCGGCAACGCGCGCTTCCTGATGCTGGCGATGGCAGAGGCAGTTCGTATTCGTGTCCGCGATCTCGCATCGCAGCGCCAACCAGCCGGGTTGGCGGTCCGTGCAGCGGATCAAGTGTGACGGCGGGTTTGCATCAGATCTGCAATCGGACCATCGAATGTGATCGCGCCGGTTTCGATCGAGAGCGCGCGGTCGACGATACTGGCGGCGAAATCCAGATTTTGTTCTGACAGCAAAACCGCGATCCCGTCGTTCTTCATGGCGACGATCGCTTGCGCCATCTGCTCGACGATGAGCGGCGCGAGTCCTTCCGAAGGCTCGTCGAGCAGCACCGCATCGGGGTTGCCCATCAACGTGCGTGCAATCGACAACATCTGTTGCTCGCCGCCCGACATGCTGCCAGCGGAACGCCCGGCCATCTCTCCGAGGTTGGGAAAGATCTTGTACAGGCGCGTGGTTGTCCACGGCGGTCTATGGCTCCGTGCAGGCAACCGTCCCACTTCCAGATTCTCGGCAACCGTCAGATCCGTGAAGATGCGCCGTTCTTCCGGCACGTAGCCGAGGCCCAGGCGCGCGATGCGATGCGTCGGTGAAGTCCTGATATCGGTGCCCGCGTAACGCGACATTCTCGACCGCCGCTCGATTAATCCCATGATCGCTTTCAGCGTCGTCGTTTTTCCAGCACCGTTCCGGCCGACCAATGCCACGGCTTCCCCACGCGCCAGTTTGAACGAGACATTGAATAGCGCCTGCGCCGGGCCATAGAAAGCATCCAACTCGTGGACTTCGAGAAGGGGTTCGCTCCCGGTCTCCATCATGACGTGCCCCGGCTGCGACCGGCTTCGGCGGCCGCCAGCGTTCCCGATTTGCCCAGATATATGCGCTGCACCAGCGCGTCTGCCTGCACTTCGGCCGGCGTGCCGCGCGCCACGATTTCTCCGCGCACCAGAACCAGAACGCGCGACGCATGCCCGAACACGGCGTCCATGTCATGCTCGGTGAAAAGCACGCCGAGCCCGAGGTCGCGTGCGAGCGCGCCGACCAGCACCATAAGATCATGCCGTTCGCCACGGGACATGCCTGCGGTCGGTTCGTCCATCAACAACAACTTGGGCGCACCGGCTAATGCAATCGCCAACTCCACGCGTTTGATGTCCCCGTAGGCGAGCGTGGCGACCGGTCGGTCGGCGCTGTCGGCCAATCCGACCGACCTCAAAAGGCCGATCGCCGCGTCTCGGTGTAGCGCGTGCGCAGATCGCCAAAGATTGAACGACATGTTCTGAGCGCTCTGCAGTGCCATTTGCACGTTCTCGACGGCGGTCATTGACACAAACGTCTGCGCAATCTGGAAGGTGCGACCAGCGCCGAGCCTCCAAATTGCACGTGGCGCAAGACCCGTGATGGCGGTCCCGTCGAGCATCACGCTGCCCCGGTCCGGTTCCAACTGCCCGCCGACCATGTTGAAGGTCGTGGATTTGCCAGCGCCGTTCGGCCCGATCAGCGCAACCAGTTCGCCGCGCCCGACCTCGAACGAAACGTCGCGCGCTGCCACGACGCCACCGAACGCTTTGGTGAGACGATCGACCGACAGGAGCGGACGGGCAATCATGCGCTGGCACCTCCACGCGTGGAGCGGCGGAACAGTCGAAGCCCGCCCCCCACCAGCCCCTGCGGCGTCAGCAGCACGATAGCGATGATCATCACCCCAAGCAGCATGCGCCACATATCCGTCAGCGGCAGTGCGATCACTTTGAGCGTATGCAACGCGGTGCTACCCACCAGCGCCCCCGCAATATGCTGAATGCCTCCCATCAGCAGCATGGCAAGAAAGTCGACCGATTGCGGAATGGCGAGCAAGGTCGGATCAATCGAGCCTTTTGAAAACGCGTATAGCCCACCCGCCAGCCCGGTGGCCGCTCCTGCGAGCGTGAACGCGAGCCAGCGCAACTTCACGACGTCGAGGCCGATCGCGTCTGCCCGAACGGCGCTGTCGCGGGCGCCACGCAGGGCATAACCGAAGGGCGCGTGCAACACCCGATGGAGCAGGAAAATTCCGGCCGAGCAGAGCACGAGCGTCAGGTAATAGTAGGTGATGCGGCTTGACGCCCAGCGGGCCGGCCAGACGCCGACGATGCCATTGTCGCCACCCGTGAGTTCGACCCATTGCACGGCGACCGCATAAACGATCTGGGCAACCGCCAACGTGAGCATGGCGAGATAGATGCCGCTCAGCCTGACGATAAAGACGCCGAACAGGGCAGCCGCGCCGGCACCCGCGAGCGGGGCGAGCAGCAGCGCGGTCTCCATGCCGAAGCCCAGCTTTTTCACAGCAAGGCCTGCAGCATAAGCACCAATGCCGAAATACGCCGCGTGCCCGAACGAGACCAGCCCGCCGTTACCGATCAGAAACGCCAGCGCGAAAGCCGCGAGCGCGAATATCAGGATCTCGATGGCGATCTTCTGCGCGTAGGCGTCAACCGCCCACGGCAGGATCGTGAGCGCGGCAATCAGCACGCCGCACCACCGCCATGTCGGCGCGGACGTGGGCGCGATGGCGGTGAAACCCTCCGGCGTCACCACGCGTAGCGATAGCGGCTCGGCGCGTCCGAGCAGCCCGTACGGGCGTACGATCAGCACCGCCGCCATCAACAGAAACACCAGCACCAGCGTGCTTTTTGGAAATACGACGATGCCGAACGCATTGAGTTGACCGATGATGAGCGCGGCCAGCGCGGCCCCCGGCACCGAGCCCATCCCACCGATGACGGTCACGACGAAGGCGTCTGTGAGCACGGCAATGTCCATTTGCGGACTGGCTGCGGCGCGCGGGATCTGCAACGCCCCGCCCAGGCCGGCCAGCGCGGCCCCGAGGAACAATGCGCCGGTGAAAAGGATCGATTGATTCACGCCGAGCGCGGCCACCATCTCGCGGTCCTGCGTTGCAGCGCGCACCAAAATGCCGAAACGTGTGCGCGCGAGCACCAACCAGATGAGGCCGAACACCAGCGGTCCCATGGCGATCAGAAACAGATCGTAGCTCGGTACTTGCACACCGGCGATCGAGACCGCCCCGCGCAGACCCGGTGCGCGCGGGCCCAGAATTTCCAGCGGCCCCCAGATGCGAATGACCAGATCCTGGATGACCAGCACCAGGCCGAACGTAATGAGCAGTTGCAGCAGTTCCGGAGACTTATAAACCCGTCGCAAAAGCAGCACTTCGAGTGCGATGCCGAGCACGCCGGTCAGCAGCGCGGCGCAGATTAATCCCAATACGAACATCGGAAACGAACGCGAGACATCCAACAGCGGCGTCATCAACGTGACGGCAAAATACGCGCCCAGCATATACAGCGAGCCATGCGCAAAGTTCACGATGCGGGTTACACCGAATACGATCGTCAAACCCGACGCGACGATAAAAAGCGATGACGCACTCGCCAAGCCGTTCAAGATCTGCGCGATGACAAACGAGAAAGACATAGACGACCAGACACTCCAACAGATCGCCCGGGCCATTCAGTCGGCCTTGCGCAAAACCAGATCACAATCGGTACCACGAGCGACACCAGGATTCCCTCCCCCTCGCGGGGAAGGGTCAGGGGGGGGCGGTGAACCCGCCCGCAGTGCCTGCGTCTGGCAACGTCCGCCCGAAGTCAAAGGAAACGTGCGCCCTGCCTTACTTCTTCTGCGCGGCCTTCACGTCGGCTTCCGTGAACATGACGGTGGCGCCGTCGATAAACTTCCAGTCTTTCATCGCGCCTTGGCCGTTCTTCTGCGTCGAGAGGCCCACCCAACCGCCGAGGCTCGACTGGCGATCGAGACCGCGCATCGTGACGGGACCGGCGATCGTCTCGAACTTCATGTCACCGAGAGCCGCGATCAGCTTGTCGGTTTCTGGTGCGCCGGCTTTATTGATCAGGTCCCGCACCATGTAGACCACCAGATATCCGAGCATGGATCCGAGGCGGGGGGTGTCGTTGAATTTTGCCCTGTAGGCGTCCACGAACGCCTTATGGGCGGGGTCGGCGATCTGTTCCCACGGATATCCCGTGATGATCCAGTTCTCCGGCGTCTCGTCTTTCAGCGGCAGCATGTATTCCGGTTCACCCGTCAGCAAGCTGACGACGGTGCGGTCTTTGAACAGGCCGCGCGTATTGCCTTCACGCACGAAGGGCGCGAGATCGGCACCGAACAGCACGTTGAAGATGCCGTCGGGTTTAGCGGCGTCCAAGGCAGCGATGGTCGCACCGGCGTCGGCTGCGAACTTGCCAATTGCAGGATATTGTTCGACGACGATCTCGGCGTCAGGTGTCGCTTCTTTGATGAGCCGCTTGAAACTGGCCGCAGCCGATTGCCCGTACTCGTAGTTCGGCGCGATGATGGCCCACTTTTTCACGCCTTTCGCCTTGACCGCATCGACCAGCATACGTGTCTGCATGAAGGTGCCCGGCCGCACGCGATAGGTGTAGGGATTACCCGCGCCCATCGTGATGGCATCGGTGAGAGGCTCAGACGCGAGGAACAATGTCTTCTTCTGATTGGCGAAATCGGACACGGCCAAGCCGATGTTGGAGAGAAATGTGCCGACCAGCATCGACACGCCTTCACGCGTCACCAGTTCCTCCGCGACGCCCACCGCGTCACCGGGCGTTGCCCCGTTGTCACGGATTATGAACTCAAGCTTGCGTCCGCCCAACACGCCGCCTTTCGCGTTGATTTCGTCAAGGGCGAGGTTGAGCCCGTTGCGATAGGGCACGGCGAAAGCGGCCATGCTGCCATAACTGTTCAGCTCGCCGACCTTGACCGGGGGCTGTTGCGCGAACGCTGTGCCGGACGAGGCGAGGATCAGCGCGGCGCTGGCGTGCGCCAAGAGTGTGCGGCGTGTCGGCATTCGAGTTTTCTCCCCGCTAAAGTGCTTCCGGAAAACGATCAGCGGCTTTCCCGCCGAGAAGCACGACAAAACAGAAGTCCGTCGACAGATCTCTGTCACGAGATTCGTACCAGATTGCGTCTGCCGGACAAGTGTTCGTTCAGATGCATCGCCGCAACAGCCCCGCGACAGTCAAATCCAAAAATGAGACGGCACTTAACTCGGCCTTAATGCCTACGTCGCATTTTAGGCAGGCAAACTGAGGTCAGCAGGCCGCTTACCAGTGCCTGGCAATAAAGGTGTGTTCCCCATGAAGATCATCAACATTGCGGGGCTGATCGCAGCCGCCGTCGCCGTCGCTGTGTCAGGATCTCCGGTATCGGCTGCCGATCTGGGTGGTCCGCGCGGTGGTTCCATGAAGGATGACGGCTACGAAACTGCTGCTCCCGTCATCCGCGGTCCCGCTGGCCCCTGTTACATGCGCGGTGATCTCGGGTACTCATGGTCGCGCGCGCCGAGCCAAGCGAGCTGGGCTGTCACCAACGAAACCCGCGACTACGCGACCCCGAGCGGGGCGAACCCTTACACCCCCAGCTACGCCTACGCCGGCGACACCATCACCGACACGTCGATGTCCAATGCCTGGTTCGGCGGCGTCGGGCTTGGTTGCGGCTCGGGTTCGCGCGGCATTCGCGGCGAAGTCATGCTCAATCAGACCGGCTGGCGCAATTTCCAGGGCAACCCGATCAATTATACGATCACCAACGTCAACGGCGGTCCCGGCACCAACACCGACATCGTCGACCCCATCCATGCCTCGGTCAAGTCGACCACGCTGATGTTCAACGGCTACAAGGATCTCGGCAGTTTCGGCGGTATCACCCCCTATATCGGTGCCGGCGTCGGCGTCTCCTACAACAAGATGAGCGACGTCTATTTCACCGACAATCCGAACTTGCTCAACCGCATTGGCGGCGCGTCACGCACGTCGCTGGCCTGGTCGCTGATGGCGGGCGTCGGCTATCAGCTCAACGAGCGCGCTATCCTCGACCTCGGCTATCGCTACATGGACTACGGCAAGGCCGAGTCGAGCCGCGTCGACAACACCGGCGCGATCAATCCGCCGCTGCGTATCAACGATCTGACCGCACACGAGTTCAAGGTGGGCCTGCGCTACCACTTCGGCTCCAGCGATGCCCAGCAAGTCTATCAGCCAATGAAGTGAAGAACGGCGCAGATCAGCGACTGTCGAAAGCCGGGCCTTGCGCCCGGCTTTTTTCGTGGCAATTTGGCTGTTGGCATCAATTTCGGAGGTCGCATGCAGCCCTTTGCTTCGACAAGCCTACCTGACGGCCTGCACTCCCGCTTCGTCGAGGGCGTGAACGGCCTGCGCATGCATGTCATCGAAGCCGGCGTGGCTGCACCGGGCAAACCGCTCGCGCTGCTGCTGCATGGATTTCCGGAGCTGGCCTACTCGTGGCGCAAAGTGATGGCACCGTTGGCCGCGGCGGGTTTCCATGTGGTGGCCCCCGACCAGCGCGGATACGGCCGCACCACCGGCTGGAGCGCCGCCTACGATCAGGATCTCCGGCCGTTCGCGCCATTGTCTCTGGTCGATGACGTTAGCGCACTGGTCGCAGCGCTCGGATATCGATCGGTATCCCTGCTGGTCGGGCATGACTTCGGATCACCGGTCGCGGCCTGGTGCGCGATGACACGGCCAGAGATGTTTCGCGCCGTCGTCATGATGAGCGCACCGTTCGCTGGTGCGCCGGTCATGTCAGCTGGGCATGCAGGCGCGGCGCGCGACGAGATCGATGAGGGACTGGCCGCATTGCCGCGACCACGCAAACACTACCACTGGTACTACGCCACGCGCGCCGCCGACGCGGACATGCGGCACGCCCCCAGCGGTATCGCTGCTTTCTTGCGCGCCTACTTTCATCACAAAAGCGCCGACTGGCCGATGAACAAGCCGCACACGCTGCGCGATTGGTCAGCCGGCGAGTTGGCGCAATTGCCCACGTACTACGTCATGGACCGCGCCCAGACGATGGCAGACACGGTTGCCCCGCATCTGCCGACGCCTGAGCAGGTAGCGGCTTGCCATTGGCTGACCGAGACCGACCTCGGCGTCTATGCCGGCGAATACGGTCGCACCGGCTTTCAAGGCGGGCTCAACTGGTATCGGACGCGCTTCGATGCAGCGTTGACGGCAGAACTGGCGAAGTACGCCGGGCGGACGATCGACGTGCCGTCATTGTTTGTGTCGGGCGCTGCAGACTGGGGCACTTATCAGGCCCCGGGGGCACTCGAGAAAATGCAGTCGCACGTCTGCCGAGATTTGCGCGGATGCCACTTGATCGACGGTGCCGGCCACTGGGTGATGCAGGAGCAGCCAAACGCCGTTATCGACCGGCTGCACGCATTTATCGCCCAGCTTTGAAGCGATCAGATTACTCGGACGGCGTATGTCAGTTCGGCATGCCGTTGAGGGAGTTGAGGTGCGTTATCGCCGTGTGTGCGACGTAACGGCGGTCGTCGTCGGCATCCTCATCGTCGATGATCGCCTGCGCTTGCGCGACGTGGGCCGCAATGGTGGCGCCGGACATTTTATCGACGTCGTCAGCCTTCTCCGCCAGCACGGTCAGGCTGTCGGGCGCGACTTCGCAAAAGCCGCCGTGGATGTAGGTCCGTGTTTGTGACCCGTCGGCCAGCTTGGCGGTCATTACTCCTGGACGTAAAATCGAGATCACGGGCGCATGACCGGCAAACACCGTGAAGTCGCCGTCGGCCCCAGGCACCAGAACTTCCGACACATCTGCCGACACCAGGATCCGCTCCGGGCTGACGAGTTCGAATTTGAAATTGGCTGCCATCGTCCGCAAGTCCCTGCTGGGCAGTCGAGCCTGCCGTCTACTAGTCGCATAAAATCAGATGTAAACGCGCGCAATTTCTAGGCGTGGCACCCTGCCAGCGTTCAGTGCGTCGGATGGTCCCCGCCGCCTTTGGCATCGACTTCCTCGGGCGTCTGAACCTTGGTACCGCAGAACGGGCAGAAAAACATCGGATGATCGATCATCCCCTGTTCCTTGTCGTCCATCTCGGCGATGCCGACGGACATGTACAGAATGCCCTCTTCGCTCTCCGAGATCAGCGGTTCGAAGTCCTCGCCCGCCATGGCTTCCTTGAGGCTCTCACAGCACGAGCCGAATTCCTTGCCGTCAGCAGCCATGATGCAGTCCTTTCGTCGAGAATTCGGGCGTGACCGCTAGAGCGTTTGCTCCGGCGGTCACGTCGCTTTCATCAGGCAGCTTCAGCCATCTTTTCGGCCTTGGCGATGGCTTCTTCGATCGTACCGACCATGTAGAAGGCCTGCTCGGGCAGGTGATCGTACTCGCCCGCGCACAGACCTTTGAAACCCTTGATGGTGTCGGCAAGCGGCACCTGCACGCCCTTGGAACCGGTGAAGATTTCAGCAACTGAGAACGGCTGCGACAGGAAGCGCTCGATCTTGCGCGCCCGCGCAACTGTCATCTTGTCGTCTTCAGAAAGTTCGTCCATGCCCAAAATCGCGATGATATCCTGCAGCGACTTGTACTTCTGCAGGATCGTCTGAACTTGGCGGGCGACGGCATAATGTTCCTCGCCGACGACCCGCGGCTCGAGAATGCGCGAGGTCGAGTCGAGCGGATCGACCGCCGGATAAATGCCCTTCTCGGCGATCGAGCGCGACAACACCGTCGTCGCATCTAAATGCGCGAACGAAGCGGCCGGTGCCGGATCGGTCAAGTCGTCGGCGGGCACGTAGATGGCCTGAACGGAGGTGATCGACCCCTTCTGCGTCGTCGTGATGCGTTCCTGCAGCGCGCCCATGTCGGTCGACAATGTCGGCTGATAACCCACGGCCGACGGGATGCGACCCAGCAGCGCCGAAACTTCGGAACCGGCCTGCGTGAAGCGGAAAATGTTATCGACGAAGAACAAGACGTCCTGGCCCTTGTCGCGGAAATCCTCGGCGACGGTCAGGCCCGACAGCGCGACGCGCATGCGCGCGCCGGGCGGTTCGTTCATCTGGCCGTACACCAGCGCGCACTTGGAGCCCTTGGCCGAGCCGTTGTTTTTCTTGGGATCGACGTTGACGTTGGACTCGATCATTTCGTGATAGAGGTCGTTACCCTCGCGGGTGCGCTCGCCGACGCCGGCGAATACCGAATAGCCGCCGTGAACTTTGGCGATGTTGTTGATCAATTCCATGATCAGAACGGTCTTGCCGACGCCGGCACCGCCGAACAGGCCGACTTTGCCACCCTTGGCGTAGGGTGCCAGCAGGTCGACCACCTTGATGCCGGTGACCAGCAATTGCGCTTCGGTCGACTGTTCGGCGAACGTCGGAGCCGCCTGATGGATTGCGCGGCGTGCCGCGGTTTTAACCGGGCCGGCTTCATCGACTGGTTCGCCGATCACGTTCATGATGCGGCCAAGGCATTCCTCGCCCACGGGTACGGAGATCGGCGCGCCGGTATCGGTCACGTTCTGGCCGCGCACCAGACCTTCCGAACTGTCCATGGCGATGGTGCGAACGGTGTTCTCACCAAGGTGCTGGGCGACTTCCAGCACGAGGCGTTGACCCTGGTTCTGCGTCTCGAGCGCGTTCAGAATGGCCGGCAACACGCCGCCCTCGAACTGGACGTCGACGACGGCACCCATGACCTGACGGATTTGACCGATATTGTTCGTTGCCATTTTGCTCTCGTTCCTAGTTCACTAACTTTTTTTCACGCTCGCCGTGAAACTTGACCAATTCTCGACCCGAAAACCCCTGATGTCTCTCGCACACTTGCAAAACCAGGGCAGGTCGCGGAGTGCCGACATCGCGTCAAAAAGATTTGCCAGATCCGTCGTTCATGTCAGGTAGACGCTTCCTTGAATGCACTCGAAGCCGAATGGTGCCAGTGTTTTTCCGATTTCGGTGTAAGCGCTTGATATACCTTTGGCATGATGTGTTCTGACGTCCGAGACTACCATGTCGAATGTGATTGCGAACATTGCTCAGGGGATCGTAACCGCTATGGGATCTGCTAAAAAGTCCGCGAGTGTATATTCGAGGCATTCACCCGATTCGACGACCATGATGACCAAGTTCCCCGCAGCAGTGATATCGGTAACCTCGTACGCCGGACCGAACGCTCCGAACCTCCTGACATCGCCGATGCACGGCACCAGCGGTTGCTTTTGAAATCCCGCTCGAACGTCCGAAAAACCTTGATTTGTCATCTCACGCATCCCGTATCCAGAGGTCCGTTAGGTGAACAAAACAAATACGACTTTATCCCCGATGTCAAAGCGCTTCCGCGCCGGAGATGATTTCAATCAGTTCTTTGGTGATGTTCGCCTGCCGCTGGCGGTTGTATTTGATTGTCAGCTTATTGATCATGTCGCCGGCGTTGCGCGTCGCGTTGTCCATGGCGGTCATGCGACTGCCCTGCTCGGAAGCAGCGTTCTCAAGCAGGCCGCGAAACACCTGCGTAAGAATGTTGCGCTTCAGCAGGAAGCCGAGAATCGCTTCTTCGCTGGGTTCGTACTCGTTGACCGCTTCGGACTTGGTCTCGACCTTTCCGGTGGCCCTGAGTTCGGGCAGTTTCGCCGGGATCAACTGCAGCGCTGTGGGTTGCTGCGCGATCACCGATTTGAATTCCGAAAAATACATCGTCGCGACGTCGAACTCACCGGCGTCGAACATCGCGAGGATCTTGTTTCCAATCCCCTCGGCATTGATGAAGCTGAGATTCTTTACGCTCTTCAGGTCGACACGATCGACGATCTGCTTGGCATATTCCCGGCGCAGCGAGTCCGCACCCTTTTTGCCGACAGCCATGATTTTGACGGTCTTGCCTTCACGGGTAAGGCGCTGCGCATCGGCGCGGGCGAGCTTGACGATATTGCCGTTGAAGCCGCCGCACAGGCCGCGCTCCGCAGTCATCACGACCATCAGATGCACCTGGTCCTTGCCGTTGCCGACCAGTAGCGGTGACGCACCGTCCTTATTCGTATTCTTGTTGAGATTGGCCAGCACGTTGTCCATGCGCGAGGCGTAAGGTCGCGCAGCCTGAGCTGCGTCCTGCGCGCGGCGCAACTTAGCGGCGGCCACCATTTGCATGGCCTTGGTGATCTTCCGCGTCGCCTTGACGGAGGCGATACGGGTCCGCATGTCTTTCAGAGAGGCCATGATCTCGTTCCGTATTCATGCGTCGGTCGGGTCAGATCGCACTTGCGACCATCACCCATCTGGGTCCTGCGCGCCTGCGGAGGGGTGATGCAACGGCACCGACCCGACTCGAGGGCGTCACGCGAACTGCTTGACGACGGTTTCGACGACGCTCTTGAGCTTGGCAGCCGTCGCATCCGACAAATCCTTGCTCGTACGGATATCGTCGAGAATGGCCATATTTGGACCGCGCAGACTGGCGAGCAGAGCGTCCTCGAACGGCTTGATCTTGTTGAGCGCAAGACCGTCGAGATAACCGTTGACGCCACAATAGATCGAGCAAACCTGCTCTTCCATCTTAAGCGGCGAGAACTGGCCCTGCTTGAGCAACTCGGTCAGGCGCGAACCACGGTTCAGCAACCGCTGGGTCGAGGCATCGAGGTCCGAGCCGAACTGTGCGAAAGCCGCCATCTCACGGTACTGGGCCAGTTCGCCCTTGATCTTGCCCGCGACCTTTTTCATCGCCTTGGTCTGCGCGGCGGAACCGACGCGGCTCACCGAAAGACCTACGTTCACGGCCGGGCGAATACCCTGATAGAACAAGTCCGTTTCCAGGAAGATCTGGCCGTCGGTGATCGAGATCACGTTCGTCGGGATGTAAGCCGACACGTCGTTGGCCTGTGTCTCGATGACCGGAAGTGCGGTCAACGATCCGTTGCCGGCACCATCGCCCATTTTGGCGGCGCGCTCGAGCAAACGCGAATGCAGATAGAAGACGTCACCGGGGTAGGCTTCGCGGCCCGGTGGGCGGCGCAGCAGCAACGACATCTGGCGATAGGCGACGGCTTGTTTGGACAGATCGTCATAGATGATGACCGCGTGCATCTTGTTGTCGCGGAAGTATTCGCCCATTGCGCAGCCGGTGAACGGCGCGAGGAACTGCATGGGGGCAGGGTCGGAAGCCGTCGCGGCGACGACGATTGAATATTCCAGCGCGCCGTTCTCTTCGAGCGACTTCACGAACTGCGCCACCGTCGAACGCTTCTGGCCGATCGCAACGTAGACACAATAGAGCTTCTGGCTCTCGTCTGTGCCCTTGTTGGCCGCTTTCTGGTTCAAAATGGTATCGAGCGCGACGGCAGTTTTGCCGGTCTGGCGATCGCCGATGATCAGTTCGCGCTGGCCACGGCCGACGGGGATCAAAGCATCGATGGCCTTGAGACCGGTTGCCATTGGCTCATGCACCGACTTGCGCGGAATGATGCCGGGAGCTTTGACGTCGACTCGGCTGCGTTTGTCGGCCTTGATCGGGCCTTTACCGTCGATGGGGTTGCCGAGGCCGTCGACCACGCGGCCGAGCAGGCCCTTGCCAACAGGAACTTCCACGATAGCGCCCGTGCGCTTTACAGTATCGCCTTCCTTGATCGACCGGTCATCACCGAAGATCACGCAGCCGACGTTGTCGTTCTCGAGGTTGAGGGCCATGCCGCGGATGCCGCCGGGAAATTCGACCATCTCACCGGCTTGCACTTTGTCCAGCCCGTAGACGCGGGCGATACCGTCGCCGACCGACAGAACCTGTCCGATTTCGGAAACCTGAGCTTCCTGGCCGAAATTCTTGATCTGATCCTTGAGGATCGAAGTGATTTCGGCGGCGCGGATATCCATCAGCCGGTTCCTTTCATGGCAACTTTGAGTTGTTCGATTTTGGTTCTGAGCGAGCTGTCGATCATGCGACTGCCGACCTTGACGACAAGGCCGCCGAGCAATGACGGATCGACTTTTGCTTGAAGTGTGATGTCACGGCCGACGCTGGCCTTAAGCTGCTCTTTGAGCGCCTGCATCTGGGCGTCGGAGAGTGGATGCGCCGAAGTTACGTCGGCGGAGACTTCACCGCGCGCCCGGGCCGCGATCAGGCGGAAGTTTTTGATGACATCCGAAGTGATGAAAAGCCGGCGATTGCGCGAGAGCACTTTCAGAAAGTTGCCAGCCAGGCCGCCGATACCAGCCTTGGCCGCGACGGCATTCACTGCCTTCGACTGCTGCTCGGCGGAGAATGCAGGGCTCATGACGACGCGGCGCAGGTCCGCGCTCTCGGTCAGCATGGCCTGGAAGCGGGTCAGGTCCTGCTCGACCTGCGCTTGTTGTTTCTGGTCTTTGGCGAGCTCGAAAAGCGCCGAAGCATAACGCTCTGCCACGCCCGTCGTCATGCCGGTCGTTACTGTCTGGTCGCTAGCCACGTGGGATCGTCTCAGCCGAAAGGGATGCTGCAGACCGCACTCTGCGACCGCACGGCACCCGATAGAGGGGAGCCCATTACCATACCGGAATCGCGGACTGGTTATGGAGGAAAAGCCGCAGGATGACTGCCCGCGAGTAATCTCGCCGCACCCGCTCCCCCGACCGTCCGCGTGCCTTACCACGCTCACTAGCCGGGTTCAACCGCGCGTTCGTGTACGATTTGCCGCATCCCGAAACCGACGTTACGGATGTGAGGTTTTCGCACTCCTCCCGACCCGCCACTTGAGATGAATGCAAGTTGCTTGCGCCGTTCACCGAGAACTCATGGGCAATTTGCGAGTGATGCGGTAAGTACACGGACAGGGCGCGTGCATATGGCCGCGTCCTGTCTTTTTTTATGCGGGGCGGACATGCGATTTGGGAAATTGATATCAGTCGCGACGCTGCTTGCGGCTTCGCTGGCTGCGAACTGTGTTGCGCAGGCCGCGACACCGGAAGAAATCGCACGCCAACGCACTCTCGATGCGCAAAAGGGGCGCGCGCAACAGCCGGCAGTGCGAGCGCAGCCGCAAAACAGGCCGGACGTGCGTCCGCAAGCTCAGCCACAGCCGCAAGCGCGGCCACCAGTCCGGTCACAACCCGAGGCACGCGTCATGCAGCCGCAGCAGCAGCCGCGTGTCGATGTTAGACCACGTGATGGTGGCGAGCGCCGCCCCGAGTATCGAAGTGGCGGTGGGCGCGACTATCGCGACGGCGATCGCGGCGACCGGGTGCGGCGCGGAGTTGCTGTCGGCGCGGGCATTGCCATCATCGGCGGCGTGCTGGGCTACAACGCCTATCGTGGTCCGTCGCGCGACAGGGTCTATGACCGCTGCGATCGCAATTTCCCGGATTTCGACTACGACACCGGCACCTTCGTCAACGAGGACGGCGACCGCGAAATTTGCCCCTATCTGATCGACTGAGCATTTTCAGAGTGCATAGACGCCACGCACGGCACCGGCTGGGGCGTGGCGTTTGGCGTTGTATCCTCCCATCGTAAATCCGCCCGTCCCATCTCCGTCGCCGAGGTAAATGGGTTGCGAAGTGCGCCTCGGCTGGTCACAAGTGGCGCGAGGGAGCGGGTGTGCCGCCGGAGCAGCCGGGCTGAAACATGCAACGTAAAGCACAACCAACTGCCGGCCTTCCGTCCGAGCCGACGCCGTCGGACGGTGTGGCCGCCGATGAAAGGCCTGTCCCCTTCGTCGACCTGGCGGTGCCGGCGGTTCCGGTTGTCCCGGCGGGTGTCACGCCCTCGATGGCGCAGTTCCTGGAGATCAAGGCGGCGAATGCGGACTGCATTCTGTGGTACCGCATGGGCGACTTTTACGAACTGTTCTTCGAGGATGCGGTAACCGCGTCGGCCGTGCTCGGCATTGTACTGACCAAGCGCGGCAAACATCTCGGTGAGGATATCCCGATGTGCGGCGTGCCCGTGCATCGCGCCGACGAATATTTGCAGCGCTTGATCCGCAAGGGGTACCGCGTCGCGGTGTGCGAGCAGTTGGAAGATCCGGCCGAGGCGCGCAAGCGTGGCGCCAAGTCGATCGTACGGCGCGACGTGGTGCGGCTGGTGACGCCGGGCACGCTGACCGAGGATAGTTTGCTCGACGCGAAGGTGCGCAACTATCTGACCGCGCTGTTTCGTGCGCCGCCGACCCGCAATCCAAACGGCGGCGCAGATGTTTCGCTATTTGCGCTGGCGTCGCTGGATATCTCGACCGGCGAATTCGAAATCGGCGAGATCGCGGCGGCGGATCTTCATGGCGAATTGGCGAGGCTGGCCCCCGGCGAACTGCTGGCCGCCGACGTCGTGCTGGGTGAGCCGGCGGTGAAGGCGGTGGTTGCGCACGGCTCGGCCGCGATCACGCCGGTACCGGCACCGTCGTTCGATAGTTTCGCCGGCGAGCGACTTTTGAAGTCCCATCTCGGCGTCACCGACCTCGCGGGCCACGGCGCGTTTTCGCGGGCTGAACTGGCAGCAGTCGGCGCGTTGCTCAAATATGTCGAGCTGACACAACTGGGGCGGCGGCCCGTCGTGCTGCCACCTCGGCGCGGCGGCAGCAACGACATCATGGTGATCGACGCGGCAACGCGCGGCTCGTTGGAACTGGTGCGTTCTGTATCGGGCGAGCGTGTCGGCAGCTTGCTGGCGGCGATCGATCGAACGGTGACGGGACCGGGAGCGCGCGAACTGGCCGAGCGGCTGGCGGGGCCGTCGCGCGATTTGGCGCTGATCACGCGGCGGCTCGATGCTGTCGGCTATCTGGTCGGCGAGGAACGGTTGCGGGAGGATCTGCGCGAGGCGCTGCGGCGCGCTCCGGATATGGCGCGGTCCGTCGCACGGCTGGCGTTTCAACGCGGCGGTCCCCGCGATCTGGCGGCAGTGCGCGACGGGTTGTCGGCTGCGCGTCAGGCGGCGGTGCTGTTGCGCAAGGCCAAGGAAATCGGCTTGCCGGAAGATATCGCCGACATCGTCGTGCGACTGGCACCCGATGGACTGGATCTCGAAAAGCAATTGGTCGCTGCGCTGGTCGAAGAGCCGCCCCCGTTCCGCCGCGACGGTGGCTTCGTGCGCGCCGGTCACTCCGGCGACATCGATCTGGCCCGCAATCTGCGTGAAGACAGCCGCAAGGTGATGGCCGCGTTGGAAGCGCGCTACGTCGAGCAGACCGGCGTCAAATCGCTGAAGATCCGCCACAACAACATTCTCGGCTATTACATCGAGACGTCGGCGCTCAACGCCCGGCCGCTCACCGTCGAGCCGCACAGCGCCAGCTTCAAGCACCGCCAGACGATGGCCAGCGCGATGCGCTTCACTACCGACGAACTCGTCGATATCGAGGGCCGCATCGCCTCCGCCGGTGAGCGTGCACTGGCACTCGAACAGGATGTCTTCAATGTGCTCGCTGAAGCCATCGCCAAGGCCGAACGCGCGCTGGGGGCGATTGCCGCGGCCCTTGCCGCACTCGACTGTCACCTCAGTCTCGCTGAAATCGCCGTCGAGCAGGGCTACGTTCGTCCCGTCCTCGGCACGCACGCCGATTTAGCCATCCTCGGCGGCCGCCATCCTGTCGTCGAGCAGGCCTTGAAGACGCAGCACGGCGGGCCGTTCGTCGAAAATGATTGCGTGCTCGGCCGCGCTCATCTCGACCTTGAAAAACCGGCCGCGCGCGCCCAATTCGCGGGTTTCGAAGAAACC
>JANYHG010000072.1 GCA_025359165.1 Hyphomicrobiaceae bacterium | reverse complement strand
CGCACGCGCGGCTTCACGCCCGCCTCGGTCATGACCCGGCATTGCAATCCCGACGCCCGCAGGTGGCGTCCGATAAGATACGCCAAATTGGCCTGGATGACGCCGTGGGTCGGGCTGGCAGGAGCCATCGCATAGACGACGCCATCGACGAGAATGTGCTTGCCCGGGCCCATGCGATCGACCGCGTCGAGAAACGCGTCGGCTGTCATGGGGGTATCGGTGCGGTGTGCGGTTGCGACCATTGGCTTGCCTGAACTCGATTTAGGTAGTCGCGCGTGCGGATCGTTCGAACGCGTCACGGGTCAACACTGTCTCGACGTGCGGCAGGCGCTTGCCCTGGGCGCGATTGAACAGCAGCCCTTCGCCCGAATGCACAAAGCCCAGCCGAAGCTGGATGGCCGCCGATGCCTCATTAGCAGAAAAATAGCCACTATTCAGCAGCGTTTCATCCGACGTGGCAAAGAACGCAGCGGTCAGCTGCGCAGCGGCGCGTCCCATGATGCCTTGTCGCCAATAAGCGCGGCCCAACCAATAGCCGATCTCCATGCCACGACGCCTGCGATCTATCCCGATGAGGCCAGCGAGTTGGCCATCGACGACGACAGCCTCACGGCGCGCAGTCGGCCCGTCAGGCTGCAAGTCCCGACTGATGAACTCTACGGCATCGGCCAGCCCGTAGGGATAAGGCACCGCACTCAGCCAGCGTACCACCTCCCAGTCGCCGATCAGCTCGGCAATGCGGGGGGCATCGCCGTGGCAGATCGGGCGCAGGATGAAGTCAGCACGGGCATCGCTCATGATGCCAGCGCCTTGATGCGATCGGCGGCTGCCTGCAAGCGCGCCGGGTGGAAACGCAACTGTGCAGCCAGCAACGCCGATGGCCGCGAGCGCGCCAGCGTAAACTTCACGACCGGTCGCTGGCCGGAGATCGAGCTTTCGCGGATGCCCTTGCCGCTTTGCTTGAAGCCGCACCTTTCCAACACCCGAACCGAGCCGACGTTGTCTGGCCACGCAGCGGCCACGATCTCGGTGGCAGCGGTCAATTCAAAGACTTGGGCACACAGCGCACGTGCGGCCTCGGTGGCAAAGCCCTGCCCCCTGAAGGCGGGGTCGAGATGGTAGCCGAGTTCAATGTCACCGGCCGGAGTGAAGCCGACGCCGATCATCCCGATGGGCTGCGCGTGCGCGGACTTCCGCACCATCACGAAATGAATGCCGCTGCCAGCGCAGTTCTCCGCCCGCTTGGTCTCGATGCGTTCGCTCATCTCACTGGCCGACAGGCCGACTTTGAGGGTCGATGTCTGCGTCGCCACCTCGGGCAACCCGTTCCATTCCGCCATCGCCGCCGCGCTTTCGAGCCGGGGCCAGCGCAGCCAAAGCCGACGGGTCTCGATGCGAAAGACTTCGTCGCGGGTCAAAGAAGGAAAGCCAGGCGAAGGCTTCGGGACAAAAATGGTCATGGCGCCGCTCCAAATATAAAAGGGACAGTGGTCGACCCACCGTCCCTTCGAAGTGCCTTGGAGCGCCGGTCCTGCGACGGCCGATGACGGCTTCACAGATTTTGTCGGGCTTCGCTGCAATCCGCCGGTTCGATGAGAACCGGTGGGGATTGGCGAGCCCTGCCGGTTATTCTGCTGCTTCGAGTTTTGCTGGTTGTACCGATACGAACACGCGGCCATTGCGTTTGGTCGCAAATTTCACGTGGCCTTTTGTGGTCGCAAAAATAGTATGATCTGTGCCCATGCCGACGTTCTGGCCGGGATGGACGCGGGTGCCGCGCTGACGCACGAGAATGTTGCCCGAGATGACGGATTCGCCGCCGTAACGCTTGACGCCGAGCATCTTCGGGTTGCTGTCGCGGCCGTTGCGGGTTGAGCCGCCAGCTTTTTTATGTGCCATGGGTGGTTCCTTTCAGCTGCTGGGCTCAGGCGACGATCGACGTAATCTTGACCGTCGTCAGTTCTTGACGATGGCCGCGCTTGCGGCGCGAATTCTTGCGGCGACGCTTCTTGAAGGCGATGACCTTGGGCCCACGACCCTGCTCGACGACTTCGGCAATGACCTTGGCACCCGAAAGAAAGGGCGCGCCGATCTTGGCACCGGCATCGCCGCCGATCATCAGCACTTCGCCGAATTCTACGGTTGCGCCGGCATCGCCAGCGACTTTTTCGACTTCCAGTATATCGTCAGCGGCGACGCGGTATTGCTTGCCGCCTGTCTTTATGACAGCGTACATCGTTGTTATCCTTCATATTTCCGCGCCCTACGGCTCTTTTCACATGAACCGCTCGCGCGGGTCATCGAACAGATTTGGCGACACCTGATATGGTATCCTGGCTGATACAGCCGGCCTCGGACAGCGTCGTTGACGCGCCAGGACGCAAATCCCGGATCGTTTCGAGTGTGCTTATCGTGGTTCGGCCTCGGGAAGTCAATGCGAAGATTGGGCGAAAATCGGCCGATCAGCTTGCAACGATGACATCGGCCTTGAAGAGCGCGGCGCGGACCTCGGTTCCGGCAAAGGCCGACCCTTCCTCGAACCACGACTTGGGCGCGGGTTGCCCCCAGAGCGTCTGCCGGCGCGGGTCACGCAAAGACCAGCGGATCGGCTCGTGGTCGGGGTCCATTGTCTGGTAGTCCGACGTGTAGATTTCGGTGCGGTGTCCGTCGGGGCATCTGATGTAAAGAAAAAAGGCGTTCGAGATGCCGTGCCGGCCCGGTCCGCGTTCGAGATTGGCGAGATAGCCGTTACTGGCCATCACGTCGCACAGATGGATGATGTTGAGCGCGGTCGGTGCCCAGTAGGCGAGGTGATGCAACCTGGGGCCAGCGCCGTTGGTGAAAGCGAGATCGTGCACGTTGCCCTTGCGGTGCATCCAAGCAGCGGCGATCCGACCGTCAGGTCCGTCCTCTTCGGAATACTCGGTCAGCCGGAAGCCGAGCTTCGCATAAAAATCCACCGAACCCTGCACGTCAGGCGCAAAGATATTGAAATGATCGAGGCGCTGCGGTTGCACACCTCTGTAGTGCACGAATTTCTGCAGGAGCCGCTCGCGCGTTTCCATCTTGAAGAAGAGTTCGAGCGGCATGCCGAACGGGTCCGTCGCCCGAAGTGTCCGACCCTGATAGGGAACTTCGACGAAACTGTGCGATAGGCCGTGGGCGGAAAAGAAATGCGCGGCACGGTCGAGATCGTCTTCGGAGCCGACCTTGAAGCCCAAGTGATGCGCCGTGGCGTGGTTCGATTTCTGCAGCACGAGCGAATGGTGCTGCCGCTCCTCGACCCCGCGCAGATAAATGCATCCCGCCGCCTCGTCTTCGACATGCAAGCCGAAGGTGTCGGCGTAGAAAGCTTTCGATCGCCCGAGATCGGTGACGCCGAGACGCACATGGCTCGCTCGCACGATGTTGAAGGGCGGATCGAAGATATGTTTGGGGACCGGCATGGGAGTTTGCATCCAGACAGAGCGCAGCGCGAGTTCAGCGCGGTGGAAGGGCAGGTGGATGGATAAACGGCCAGGGCGATGTTTCACTTCCTTGCGGCACAGTGACTTCGATCAGCACCGGTTTGTCGGCCGTCAGAGCTCTTGTGAGAACGGGACGAAGGGCATCAGGCGATGTGACGCGATGACGATCGACACCGAAGGCTTGCGCGAATTGCATGAAATCAGGGTTTTTAAGTTGAGCGCTCGCCACGCTGTTGCGTCGATCGGGACCTGCCAAGTCGCGCAGCACGTTACCGTAGGCATCGTTGTTGAACAGGATCGTCACCAGCGCGATGTTCTCTTGCGCAGCCGTCGCCAGTTCCTGCGCCGCGAACATGAAGCCACCGTCGCCGGTGATGGACACGACCGGCGTATCCGGGTGCGCAACTTTGACACCGAGTGCTGAGGGGAAACCGAATCCCAGTGTGCCCTGATAGCCCTCGCTGATGTAGGTGCGGGGCTCGTACACGGGATAGCCGAAATATGACGTAAACCCAACCTGCGAGAGTTCGCCGACCAGAATGCCGTTGCGGGGCAGGCAGGCCCTGATAACGTCGAGGTAGGCCATCTGCGGCTGTACGATGTCGATCGCTGCGCGTGTCGCGGTTTTGGCCGCGCTGATGGCGGCACGTACGTTCAGGGATGTTTTGGCGACCGACGTGCGCTTCGCTTTGATGGCTTTCAGCAGCGCTCGCGTGCCGACGTCCGCATCGGCGACGATCGCGGCATGGGGCACCAGCCGGCGCATTTCCGAGGGATCGATGTCGATACGAATGAGATGCGGTGGTGCGGTCGGCCGTTCGAGTAGCGACATCATGCCGGTCCATCGCATGTAGGGCATTTCGAGGCGCGTGCCGATGCCGATCAGCACGTCCGTCTCGGGCCAAAGTCGATGCGCCGTCGCCGAGGATATGCCGAGCGGATGATCTTCGGCGACGATGCCGCGTCCGCCGCGAAATGCCGCGACGGGCGCATCGAGTGCCTCCGCGAGAGCCAGCACTGCGGCACTTGCGTGCTGCGCGCCGCTGCCGGCCATGATCATCGGTCGCTTGGCACCGGCAAGCAGTTTTGCCGCTGCATCTATCTCGAGAGGGGATGCGGCGCGCGGCTCGGCGAATGCCGCGCCTCTGATCGCCGACACATGCGCGCTCGAGGCCATCACATCCCAAGCCATTTCGAGGGCCACCGGACCCGGCCTCCCCGACAGCATCTGGCGGAAGGCTTCAGCGACGACCTCCGGCACGTCGGCGACGCGTTCGATGCGTTGCGCCCACTTGGTGACGCCGCGCAATGTCGCGAGTTGATCGGGGATTTCATGCAGATGGCCACGGCCGCGGCCGAGAAACGCCGACGGCACCTGGCCGGTGATGCACAGGACGGGTGCGCAACAGCCGAGCGCGGTCGCCAGCGCCGCCGTCGTGTTGAGCACACCGGGACCGGGCACGACGGCGTAAATGCCGGGACGACCCGAAGCGCGGGCGTAGCCGAATGCCATGTAGCCGCAGGTTTGCTCATGCCGCGCTCCATACGTCCTGATACTGTCGCGGTTCTGCTGCAGGGCTGCGAAAAGCGGATAAAGTTGAGCTCCCGGCAGTCCGAAGACCGTGTCGACGCCGTTGGCGATCAGCGCGTCGACGATCGCCGCCCCGCCCGTCATCACTTTGCCGGGCGTGTCGCGCATTGCTGTTTTCGGTGGTCGGGTAGCCATCGTGGAACGACATCTCGTTGCAAGAGTGAAATTCAGATCTAGTCGCAGACGTCGGGGAAGTCACTCATCCTCATTGGGCGATCGCGGCACCGGCTTGGTTACGAAAGGCCGCCCAGAAATCGCAACAGGGCGGCGTTGACGATATCCGGTCGCTGCCGCTGGATCCAATGCCCACAGTCAGGCACGATCAGTTTTTCGCGCAGACTGGGCACGAACAGTTCAAGGTTGGGCACCAGCTTGTCCATGCCTCGGAAGGTGAGCAGCATATCGTCCGCGCCGACAAGATACATGGCTGGGATCATAACGCGCGCGCCGGCCCAGGGGGCCATCAGTTCCCAATTGCGGTCAATCGCACGATACCAGTTGAGCGGGCCGCGAAATCCGCCGCGCTCGAACTCACCGGCGTAAAAATCGATGTCGGCATCGCTCACCCAAGCGGGCAACGCGTCGGCTACGATTTTGCCGCTGAAGAAGCCGCCGTTGCGATCGACCATCGTCGCCTGCTCGCGCAAGGCCGGATCGCCGTCGCCCGACCACAGCAGCTGAAACTTGCGTACGGTTTCGCGAGGGTCACGCTCGAATTCGGCTTCCGCCACTCCGGGCGTTTGAAAGTAGGTCTGGTAGAAGATCTTGTGGTCCGTCTTCGGCATGTTGACGGTCGGTGGAGCCACGCCGCGCGGAAAAAATGGCACACTGAGGCCGACCACGCCGCGAAACCGGTCGGGACGCAGCAACGCGCAGTTCCAGGCGACCGGCCCACCCCAGTCATGCCCGACAACGACTGCGGTGGGCGCCTTGAGGGCATCCAGCAGGCCGACGATATCGCCGACGTGATGCAACATCGTATAATCGTCCGACGAAGGCGGTTTGTCGGTGTGTCCAAACCCGCGCATATCGGGTGCTACGGCACGATATCCCGCCGCCGCAAGCGCTTCGAGCTGAAGCCGCCACGAATACCAGCTTTCTGGAAAGCCATGCGCCAGCACCACCAGCGGTCCGGACACAGGGCCTGCCTCGGCCAGGAACATGCCAATGCCGTTGGTTTCGATGGTGCGATGAGTAATCGTCACGGTACGCCTCTCCGCGCGTGTTCCGCCGCGTCGTCCCGGGCTTCAGAGGCTCTACTGCCCCGTCGGATCGGCTCGCAGTGTGCGTTGAAACTTGGCCATCCCGCCAATCCAGCGATCGTAGTCCGCAGTCTTCTTCTGCATGTAGCCGGAAACCATCGGATGGGGCAGAATGCAGAAACGCCCGGCTTCCATACCTGCGAAAGCTGCGTCGGCACATTGGTCTGCCGTCAGGACGCCGTCGACATGCTGGGCACCCTTGCCGGCCGCGCGCAGCAATGTGGTGTCGACTGCCTGCGGACAGAGAATGGACACGCGGATGCCGTCGTCGCGGTGGCTGATGGCGATGTTCTCTGCAAAGCCCACGGCTGCATGTTTCGTCGTGGCGTATACGGCACTGCCGATCTGGTTCAACAGGCCCGCCGCCGACACGGTGTTCAACAGATAGCCGCCGCCACGCGCGATCATCAGCGGCAGCAACGCGCGGGCCGCGAACACGTGGCTCATGACGTTGACATCCCAGGCGCGCTGCCAGCCCTCGTTGGAAACCGAAGCGGCGTTGCCAGGTTCGCTACGATGGCCGCCGATGCCGGCATTCGAACAGAAGAGATCGATCGGGCCGATGGTGCGCTCGGTTTCGTGGATGACCCGCGTCACGTCCGCATCAACGCCGACATCGCAGGCGAACGCTGTGCCACCGATTTTCTTGGCGGTGACTTTGGCCCCCGCTTCGTCGCGATCGGCGCAAATCACCGCCTTCGCGCCGCGCGCGTGTGCACCAAGCGCCAAAGCCCGGCCAATGCCATCCGCAGCCCCCGTGACGACGACGATCTTACCTTGGACGTTCATGACGTGCCGCTCCCGGTTGCCAGTTCGGCTTCAAACAGATTGTGTGGCGAAGAAATTGAAGGCCTGCGCCGGATGGCTCATCGCCGCAATGAAACTCTCGACCGTGAGCGGAGGTCGATTGCCCAGCCAGTCGCTGACGATGTAGATCGAATAGCCATGCTTACGACAAAGCAGATCGTACATTGCCGTCGGCGTCCAGTCGAAAAGCTGCAATCCGGACAACGTACACTCGAACAGGATATGCGGGCGCGACTGGCGAAGTGTTTTTTCGGCTCCGAGAAAAACCAGCGGTTCGGCACCTTCGACGTCGATCTTGATGAACCCGACTTTGCGGTCGCCGAGCACATCGTCGAGCCGCGCACGTTGAACCTTGAAGGTTTCCGTCTTCCATCCCGCTGTAGTGTGAGAGCGCAGGCCGCTGAACCCAGAGTGATCCGTCTGATAATAAAATTCGGCCTCGCCCGGTTGGTCGCTCAACGCCTCCTGATGGACCTCGACGTCTGGATACTTCGACTTGAGCCAGCTGTATTTGTACGGGGTCGGCTCGAAAGCGATGTGCTTGCCCGAGGGTGCATAGGTCTGCATGCGGTCGAGAACGGCACCGAGATGACATCCAATGTCGATACAATTCGTATGCGTCTGGATTGCGCGTTTCAAAAGGTGTTCGATAGCTTTGCCTTCGTCACGAACAGAATTCCATTCCGGGTGCCGTCGCCGATCCATGACTTCGCGTAGCGAACGTATCCACCGCAGCGGTTGTTCGACAGGCGTGCCGATCAACTGAAATGCCACCCGTTCGCGCAATCTACTCGGCTGCATAAATCCTCCTAAAATAGACCGAGACCGAGATTTATTTGGGTTTTTGTAAATCGCGAGTAATTGTCACCATCAAGATGAATGTCGTGGTCGTGAAAGTCTAGTCGCCCATTTTATGCTGGTCATCGCTCCTTTGGATCGAGGGCGTCGCGCAGCCCGTCGCCGAGAAGGTTGAACGACAGCACGGTCAGAAAAATCGCCAGGCCGGGATAGATCGCCATCCAGGGGGCCTGGGTGAGAAAGCGCTGCGCGCTGTTGAGCATCGACCCCCACGACGGCGCGGGCGGTTGCTGACCCAGCCCCAGGAACGACAGCGACGCTTCCGCGATGATGGCCATGGCGATCGACAACGTCGCCTGCACCAGCAACGCCGGCATGATGTTGGGCAGAATGTGGCGGAATGCGATGCGGTAGGCGGGGTTGCCGACGGCGCGCGCGGCCTCGACGTAGTCTTCCACCTTGACCGCCATGACCTGACCGCGCGTCAGCCGGATGAAGATCGGCATCGACGTCACGCCGATGGCGATCATGGCGTTGCTCAGCGATGGCCCGAGAAACGCCGCCAGCGCAATGGCCAAAATCAGAAACGGCACCGCCAGCATGGCGTCGGTGATGCGCGATACGATCGTGTCGGTCCATCCACCCCGATAGGCCGACAGCAATCCGATCGGCATACCGAGCCCGAGCGCGATGGCGATCGAGACGAGCCCCGCGAGCAACGAGGCGCGCGCGCCGAACACGACGCGGGAAAAGAGATCGCGACCCGACTCGTCCGTACCGAACCAGTTCAGTGCCGATGGCGCTTTGCGCACCATAGTGTAGCTCTGCTTGGCCGGATCGAACGGTGCGATCCACGGTGCCAACAGCGCGACCGCAACCAGGGCTGCGACGATGACCAGTCCCAGCATGGCGCTCTTGCGCCGCCGCAGCCGCCGCCACGCGCGCCGTGTCGGCGTATCGGAGGTGTCGTCGATTTCCGAATGAGGTGTCTCGAGGGCTGTCATGGATCAGCCCCTCAGTCGCGGATTGATCAGCACGTAGGCGACATCGGCGAACAGATTGAGCAGGATATAGGTTGTCGCCGTCACCAGCGTCACGCCCTGGACCACGGCATAATCTCGGTTGAAGACGCTATCGACAATCAGTTTGCCGAACCCCGGGATCGAAAACACCTGCTCGGTCAAGACAGCACCCGACAGCAGCGTGCCGAGTTCCAGCGCGCCGAGCGTCACGACCGGCGTCAGCGCATTGCGCATGGCGTGCTTGATGACGACGACGCGTTCCGACAATCCCTTAGCGCGCGCGGTACGGACGTAGTCGGCGGCCATGGCCTGCAGCATCGCCGAACGGGTATGGCGCATCAGCACGGCGGCAAACGAATTACCGAGCACGAACGCCGGCATGATCGTGGTCTTCAGCGACAGCCAGAAATCTTCGAACGGGGAGACATAACCCGACGCAGGGAGCCATCCAAGCTGCACCGAAAACAACGAAATCAGCAGAATGCCAAGCCAGAAATTGGGTGTCGAAATCCCCCACAGCGCCAGCAGGTTCACGGTATAGTCGATCGCCGTATTCTTGTAGATGGCCGAGACGACGCCGGCCGTCACGCCGATCGAGAGTGAAATGACGATGGCCATCAGCGCGAGCTGAAGCGTGACGGGAAATTTCTGCGCCACCAGTCTGGCCACCGGCTCTTTCAATCGCATGCTTTCGCCGAGATTGCCCGACAGCACGCCTTTGATCCAGTAGACGTACTGCACCGGCAAAGGCTGATCGAGGCGGTACTGCTGGCGGATTTGCGCGATCACTTCGGGATCGCGCTCCTCGCCCGCCAGCACGGTCGCGGGATCGCCGGGCAGCAACTGCTGCAACAGGAAAATAATCACCGACACGAGAATAAGCGTCGGGATGATCTGCAGCAGCCGGCGGGCGAGAAAGGCGATCACTGCTGAACCTTCACACCGGTCAGCCGCACCAGACCATCGGGCAGCTGTTTGTAGCCGGACAGTTTGACGGTGTGGGCGATGATGACGGGGCGGTGATACAGATAGATGATACCGCCGCCGGCCAGCGCCATTTGCGCGACTGTTTCGTACGCTGCTTTGCGTTCTGCCGGGGCGCTTGCGATGCGCGCGGCAGCGAGGGCTGCGTCCATCTCGGGTGAACAGTACTTCGCGTAGTTGTTCGGGCCTGTGCAACTCATGAAGCTGAAGACGTTGCCATCAGGATCGACGCGGCCCGACCAGGACAGCAGATAGGCGTGGTAGCGGCCGGCCTCGGCCTCGTTCAACGACGTCGCGAACTCGGTGACGCGGATTTTCATGTCGAAGCCGGCTTCAGCGGCCATGGCTTGCACCACTTCGGCGAGCTGGCGCGTATCGGGCCCGTTCGGCACCAGAAAGTCGACCACAACAGGCGTCGCGACACCTGCATCTTTCAGCAGTTGCTTGGCTTTCGCGACATCGCGCTTCGGCAGGGCGAATTTTTGCTGGTAGTACGCGTTGTTCGGGCTCACCCACTGGTTACCTGGCAGCGCTTCGCCGTTGTAGACGACCTGATTGAGCGCATCGCGATCGATGGCTGCTTCCAGGGCCTGTTGCACGCGCGGATCTTTGCCGAACGGCCCGTTCTTGCCGTTGTCGGAGTTGCCGACGTTGAGCGTGATGCCCTGATAGCCCATCTCGATCTGCGTCGCCAAGCGCAGCTTGGCATCCGATTTGATGTCTTTGATGTCGGTGGCCAGCGCACGCTCGATGAGTTCGAGACTGCCGGATTTCAGGTTCGCGAGCCGAACCGTCGATTCCGAGATCGGACGGAACACGACGCGATCGACGAACACGTTGTCCTTGTTCCAATAGTCGGCGAAGCGCTCGAGCACGATACGGTCTTGCTGCACCCGCTCGACGAATTTGAATGGGCCGGCACAAACCGGCTTCAAGCCGAACTTGTCGCCCGCCTCTTTCGCGGCTTTCGGCGATACGATCATGCCGGCGCGATCTGCCAGCTGTGCGATCAGTGGCGCAAATGGATTTTTAAGCGACAGCTTGACGGTCGTCGGGTCGACCGCATCGATCTTTTCGACCGAGGAGATTTCCGCTTTGCGAAACGAACCCGGCATCGTCAGGTGGCGTTCGAGCGAGAATTTCACAGCTTCGGCGTCGAGCGCTTCGCCGTCGTGGAATTTCAAACCCGGCCGCAGTTTCAGTGTGACGGTTTTTCCGTCGGCGCTGGTTTCGTGGCCAAGCGCGAGTTGCGGCACGATGTTCTGCTTCTCGTCGATGTCGAACAGCTTGTCACACAACGACGCGAATACGAGGCGGCCGACATAGGTTCGCGCGAGCGTCGGATCGAGCACGTCGGGGTCTTCGGCCAAGCCGATCCGGACGACCGTTTCCGCCACTGCAGCTCCGCTGAGCGCTCCCAATACGACTGCCGCCAGTGCCAGTTTTTTGATCATCAGACTACCATCCCGAGTTTAAGGCGAATGTGATTTACGTCGTCGGTCGAAAGGCGTCGACGAGGCGTCGGAGCGTCGGCGAGAACGGTTGCTCGACAGCGATGCGAAAACCATCTGCGCCGATGTCGCGCCACCGGTGGCAAGCGGTGGCATGTGAGTCCGCATCGGTGGCCAGCGGCGGAACGTCAGTACGGCAGATGGCTGCGACGTGCGGGCAGCGTGTGTGCAGGTGACAGCCCGCAGGCGGATCGATGGGGCTCGGCGGATCACCCGGCAGCACGCGACGGTCACGCCGCGCCGCCGGCGTCGCAATGGGGATCGCTGACAGCAGAGCCTGGGTGTAGGGATGGCGCGGCTCGGCAAAAATCTGCGCCGTCGGCGCGGTCTCGACGATACGCCCCAGATACATGACGGCGGTGCGGTCGGCGACGTGTTTGACCACCGACAGATCGTGACTGATGAAAATAAGCGCGAGGCCGAGCTTGGCTTGCAGATCGCGAAGCAGATTGAGGATCTGCGCCCGGATCGAGACATCCAGCGCCGATACGGGCTCATCGCAGACGATAAGCTTCGGCGAGGCAGCAAGCGCGCGCGCGATGGCGACGCGTTGTCGCTGCCCGCCTGAAAACTCGTGCGGGTAACGGCGCGCATGGATGGGCTTCAGGCCGACCATGTCGAGCAATTCGCCCAACCGGTCGCGGCGCTCCGCAGTGCCGAGAGCCGTGTGCAGCATCAATGGTTCGGACAGTGTCTCGCCGATCGTCATGCGAGGATTGAGCGATGCGTAGGGATCCTGAAAAATGAGCTGCGCACTGGCACGAAAGGCCTGCAACTCGCGGCGCGGCATCGTGGCGAGATCGCGTCCGGCAAACGTGACCGAACCCGCAGTCGGTTCGATCAGGCGCAATACCAATCGCCCGACAGTCGATTTACCGCAACCGGACTCGCCGACCAGCGCAAGTGTTTCGCCCTGAGCAACCGTCAGCGACACGTCGTCGACGGCGTTGACGGTCGCCGTCGCGCGTCCGAACAGCGAGCGTCCGGCGACGAACTGCTTTTTGAGATTGCGAACCTCGAGCAATGGAGGCGTCATGCCACGAGCCTCGCGAGCGGCGTTTTCCAGCAGCGCGAGAAATGGTCCGGTGACGTCTGGACGAATGGCGGTGCAGCGCTGCGGCAGTGGGCATCGGCGAACGGGCAGCGCGGCGCGAAGCGACAGCCGGTGAACGATCCGGAGAGCTGCGGCACCATGCCCGCGATCGCGTTAAGCCGGGGGCGGGAGTCGGCCAGACGCGGAATGGAGCCGATCAAGCCGACGGTGTAGGGATGCTCGGGTTGCGCGAAAAGCGCCTCGACGCTGGCTTTTTCGACGATTTCGCCGGCGTACATCACGATCGCTTCGTCGCACATTTCGGCGACGACGCCGAGATCGTGGGTGATCAACATGATAGCGGTGCCGGTCTCGTCGCGCAGCTTGCGCAGGAGATCGAGAATTTGCGCCTGGATCGTCACGTCGAGTGCCGTTGTCGGTTCGTCGGCGATCAGCAACACCGGATCGCAGGCCAGCGCCATGGCGATCATGACGCGCTGACGCATGCCGCCCGAGAGTTTGTGCGGATAGTCGTCGACGCGGGTTTCCGGCGACGGAATCCGCACGCGCCGCAACAGTTCGATCGTTTCGCGCCGCGCGTCGGCGTGCGACAACTGGCGATGACGGACCAGCGTTTCGCCGATCTGATCCCCGATGGTGAAGCTCGGGTTCAGCGACGTCATCGGCTCCTGAAAAATCATGGCGATCCGGTTGCCACGAAGGTCGCGCATGACGCTGTCGGGGGCGTCGCGGAGCTCGCGTCCCTCGAAACGGATCGAGCCGGCAACGTTTGCCGTATCCATCGGCAGCAGGCGCATGACGGCGAGGGCGGACACGCTCTTGCCGGAGCCCGACTCGCCCACGATGCCCAGGGTCGCACCACGGCGCAGGGTAAAGCTGTTACCTGCGACCGCCTCGGTGATCCGGGCACGGTCGTCGGCAAACGTTACTCGCAGGTTGGTGACGTCGAGCAGTGGCTCCGCCGTCGCAGCGGTCATCGCATGTTCCTGATGGGCGCATGTTGTCTATCGGCCGTCATACAAGGGTTCCGGGTGCTGGGGCTGAAGCCGACCGCGTCGGCCGAAGATGCCGCGACGCGATGCGGATCGCAAGAGGCATCGGCTGGGGGTTCGGCGTGCCCGGTGGCAATCGGCCAAAAAGTTCGCCGCTAAAATAGGCATTGGAGAGCGCTCTTGGCGGCTGTCGTTTAACCCCATAAGCTCGGTGTTGCCATTCGTTCCCCAATCGCCATGGAGGGCCACGCCGATGAAAGCTGCCGTTCTATATGAGCCAAACAAGCCGCTCGTCATCGAGGACGTCGGCGTGCAGAAGCCGGGGCCGCGCGAGGTGTTGATCAGAACGGTGTGCGCGGGACTCTGTCATTCGGACCTGCATTTCATGGAGGGCCTGTTTCCGCATCCGCTGCCGGCGGTGTTGGGGCATGAATCGGCTGGCATCGTCGAGCAGGTCGGGTCCGACGTCACCTACGTCAAAAAAGGCGATCATGTCGTCACTTGCCTCTCGGTATTCTGCGGTACCTGCGATCAGTGCACGTCGGGCAGGCCCGCGATCTGCACCAACACCGACGTCAAGCTGATGCCGGGCGTGTCCAATCGCATGAGCTGGAACAAGCAAGGCAAGATCAACCAGTTTCTCAATCTCTCGTCGTTCGCCGAGCAGATGCTGGTGCACGAAAACGCCATCGTCAAAATCCGCGAGGACATGCCGCTCGACCGCGCGGCGCTGATCGGGTGTGCGGTCGTGACGGGAACGGGCGCGATCTTCAACACAGCCAAAGTGGCACCAGGTGAAACGGTCGTCGTCATCGGTTGCGGCGGCATCGGCATGTCGGCGATCAATGGCGCAGCGATCGCCGGAGCGGGGCGCATCATCGCCGTCGACACTAACGCGGCGCGGCTGCAACTCGCGACCAAGATCGGCGCCACCGATCTCGTCGACACGCGCAATGGCGATCCGGTCAAGCAGGTGCTCGAACTGACCAAAGGTCAGGTGCATCACACTATCGAGGCAGTGGGTTCGAAGCTGACGGCGGAGCAGTCGTTCCAGATGCTCGGGCCGGGCGGCACGGCGACCATCGTCGGCATGATCCCGTTCGGCACCAAGATCGAGCTACACGGTATCGACTTCCTGCGCGGCGAAAAGAAGATGCAGGGCTCGTCGATGGGTTCGAACCGCTTTCGCATCGATATGCCGCGCCTGATCGAACACTACATGAAGGGCCGGTTACATCTCGACGACTGGATTTCCGATCGTATTACGCTGTCGCAGATCAACGAGGGCTTTGCGGCCATGAAGTCGGGCAAAGGGCTTCGCTCGGTGGTGATGTTCGACGCTTGATACCGACCAGCGATTATATAGACCCGTGGCGAAGGCCCCCTCATCCGGGCTTCGCCCACCTTCTCCCCACGGTGAGAAGGCAAACCCTTTCGGTGCGAGGGCTGGTCCTCTCGCCTTGGGGAGAGGACGTCGGCCCGGCGCGGATGCGCCAAAGACTGGGGACAGGTGAGGGGGTGTTTTCTCACAGGTCCGATATTTCGTGGATCGGTATGAGTGCACAGAGGTCTACGCGCGTGCCTAACCATACCGTGGCGCGCGCGCGGTTCTGATTGCGGAGACCTGCGTTGGCCGTGTAGGGAGCGGTGGACACATCACCACGAGAGCACCGCCCTCCATGATTATTGCTATTGATGGCCCGGCGGCTTCGGGCAAGGGAACGTTGGCGCGGCGGATCGCGGCCCACTACGGACTGGCCTACCTCGATACGGGCTCGCTCTATCGCGCGGTGGCGCGCGACATCAGGCATTCCGGGGCATCGTTGGAAGATGCGGCGGAGGCGGCGCGGTTCGCCCGTACGCTGGATGCGAGCACGCTGTCCGATCCGGGCCTGCGCGATCCCGGCGTCGGTGACGCCGCCTCCATCGTCGCCAAGTTTCCCGAAGTGCGGCAGGCGTTGCTGGAGTTCCAGCGTGCGTTCGCACGCAGCGCGCCGGGTGCGGTGCTTGATGGCCGCGATATCGGCACGGTCGTGCTGCCGGATGCGGAGGTCAAGATTTTCGTCGTGGCCGATACGGAAGTGCGGGCGCGGCGTCGCTACAACGAGTTGGTCTCGCGCGGTGAGCCGGTCACCTACGAGGGCGTGCTTGCCGTCATCAAGGGCCGCGACGATCGCGATATGAACCGGGCGGCGGCGCCACTGAAAGCGGCGGCAGATGCGCATGTGCTGGATACGACGACACTCGGCGTGGAAGCGGCGTTCGCGGCGGCGTTGGCGCTGATCGGCGCGCACCAAAGTCGCTGAACCGCAGAACATAAAAGAGGCTGAACCGATGTCCGCCGCCCCGACAATCCTGACATTGTTCTACGAACCGGGCTCCTGTTCGCTTGCACCGCACATAGCACTGGAAGAGGCCGGTGCGGCCTTCACGCCAAAACGGGTCGATTTCAAATCGTCTGAGCAGCGCAGCGCGGCCTATCTCAAGATAAATCCGAAAGGTCGTGTGCCCGCGCTGGCAGCAGGCGATTGGGTGCTGACCGAGAATCCGGCGATCTTGCAGTTCATCGCTCAATCGTATCCGGACGCGAAGCTGTGGCCGACAGATCTCCGCACGCAGGCCAGATGCCTGGAGTGGATGGCGTGGCTGTCGTCAGGTGTGCACGTGACGTACGCTCATGTGCGGCGTGCCGAGCGGTATGCGGCCAGCGAAATGGGCATTGCCGACGTCCGCGCCAAGGGAGCCGTCGCCACTCGCGAAATCTACAGCGATGTGGAGAAGCGGATGGCGAAGCTGACCGGCCCGTGGATTGCAGACGACGAGCTCACCGTCGTCGACGGGTACGCCTATGTTTTCTGGCGGTGGGGCAATGGTCCCCACCTCGCCTACGACATGGCGACCGATTTTCCGGCCTGGACCGCGCACGCCCGCCGCATATCGGCTAGGCCTGCAGTCCAGCGCGTGCTGGCGCGTGAGGGTTTGGTGTGAAAAATTCTCGCACGGGCGCATGCCCGTCATGCCTTGTTGCCATTCGGTTCGATGGACGCGCGATTGCGGTAGCATTTACCTGAATTACAGGTTCTGGTGGTGGGGATCGCGCGGAGGTGGCATTGTCGGGGTGTCTCACCGACCGGGGCTTTCTAGAGGGTCTACGAATGCGGGGGGATGCCGTGCAGTGCGTAGGAAAGACCGTGGCGATTGACCATCGCTCTGGTGCTACGCCTCTGTCGTCCGCCCTTTCAAATGCGAGGGTCGGTGCAGTCCGTAAACGGATGGCAGAGTTAATCGGGTAGGCGCATGCGAAAGTGTGCGGTTGCCTGGTCTTCGCAAAATAAACACGGCGTGGAGCCCGGCGGATGCCGCGCGCCTGCCCCGCGGCTCGAGGGATATATCGAGCTACGCCCGGGCAACCGGGCCGCCTGCCCGCGTCATCCGACGCGCTCCACACCCCCGGATTTCCGCAATGAAACCGGGTCGAACGTTTCACCAACGGCACGGGCTTCGCCCGGGGCCGATGTTGGCGCGTGGGTTGAAGAGCGGATGACCGGGGTCATCATGCCCGGCAATATTTTTTTGACGCGTGCAGGGAAGTAGCCCCTCAACCGCCCCCAATCTTTTGGCGCTCCGCGCCGGGCGGGCACCTTCTCCCCCGAGGGGAGAAGGCCAGGCGGCGATCGGTTGAGAATGAGGCGTTGACGGATTGTTGTCGCTTGGAGCGCTGGAGGAATGTTTGACGGTTGTCGCGGGCGCGTGAGTTTGTTTGTAAGTCACTTGCTCATGGACCTTGGACTCGCTATATCGCAATCGTTCGATGCTGCTGTTCGTTTGATCGCGAGGAAGATCGGCCAACAAGGGTGCCCATAACGGCGCCCTAATCTCCGTTGGCAGGGCTGATGCCCAGACATGGCAGACCACCGGCTC
>JANYHG010000064.1 GCA_025359165.1 Hyphomicrobiaceae bacterium | reverse complement strand
TTTGCACCCGTCCGGGTGGACGTGCCGGCGGAGTCGCAGTTTTTCGTAAACACGGTCGGTTCCTCCGTGCTGCTCGTGGGCACCAAGAAGGGCGCGTTTTTCGTCGAGAGCGATGTCAAGCGTCAGAGCTGGGACATTCGTGGCCCCTTTTGCGAGACTTGGCCGATCAATCATGTCGTCGCCGATCCGAAGTCTGGTGCGATCTACGCGGCCGGCGGTAACGAGTGGTTCGGGCCAGCCGTCTGGAAAACGATGGATCGCGGCAAAAGCTGGACACACTCGAGTGCTGGTCTTGCCTATGCAGCCGGCGAGACGCCGATCAAATCGGTGTGGAGCCTCGCCATCGGCCACGACTGCCTCTATGAGGGGGTTGAGCCTGCGGGGCTATTTCGCAGTACCGATGGCGGCATCACCTGGGTACACGTGGCAGGCCTTCGTGATCATCCCTCGCGCGCCGGATGGGTGCCGGGAGGGGGCGGATTGATCCTGCACGCGATCGTGCCGCATCCGCTGGATACGCAGAAGGTGTGGATCGGCATCTCCACGGCAGGTGTCTTTTACACCTCCGATGGTGGCGCAACCTGGGAACCACGCAATCGCGGGACCCGTGCCGATTTTCTGCCCGACGACCAGCGCTACCCCGAATTCGGCCAGTGCGTGCATGCCTTGGTGGCGGCTCCCGGCGACGGCGACCTGCTATACCAACAAAACCATTGCGGCATGTATCGCAGCCGGGACGGCGGCGTGCAGTGGGAAAGCATCGAGGCCGGCCTGCCTTCGTCGTTCGGTTTTCCGGCCGCCACGCACCCGCGCGAAGCAGGCACGCTGTATCTCGTGCCGCTCAACGGCGACAGCACCGGACGCTTCATGCCGTCGGGCAGCACCGCCGTGTACCGGACGCGCGATCATGGCGACACCTGGATAGCGCTGCGCGCAGGCCTGCCGCAGAAAAATGCGTTCTTCGGTGTGTTGCGGCAGGCGCTCGCGACCGACGCGCTGACGCCAGCGGGCGTCTATTTCGGAACCAACACCGGGCAGCTCTATGCCAGCGCCGACGAGGGCGAGCGCTGGACCTGCATCACCGACACGTTGCCGCCGATCTATTCGGTCGAGGCTGCTGTAGTTACCGCGTGAGGGATGCCGGCATGGCCGCGGCGCAGACCAACAGCAAGGTATCGGTGGTGCTGGCACCTGCACTGGTTGCGCTCTTTCCGGGGGCATCGTTGCGGCTCGAGGTCGAGGCTCGCACGGTCGGCGAGGTGATCGATGCACTCGAGGCGCGCTGGCCCGGCATGGGCGACCGCGTGCGCGACTCCACGCCGAGCATTCGCCGCCACATCAATATTTTCTGCGATGGCGACCGGGTCGCACTTGGCACGGCAGTCCGCGCGGACACCTGTGTCTACATCCTGACGGCAGTCTCGGGCGGTTGAATTGCTGTTACCGTGTGTCGTCGGCAGTGTCTCGAATTGAAACGCACATTTACAAAGAATGCATAAACTGTCTGGGCAGACCCCCGGGATATGCTAACTTTTCGCTGATCGGGTTCGCCTGTTGCTCAGGTGTTGCTGCGATTTGTTTCTTGTTTGGCGTCAGCGATCATGAGTTGGTATCGGCACTATTTCGGCGCGGCGATCCTGTTTTCTGCCGTCGCGCTGTCGGGCGCGGGACAGGCCGCCCGCGACGTATCGGTGACGCCTGCCAAGACCGGACCCCGGCTTGAAATCCTGGTGTTCGAAACCGAAGCCTGCAGCTATTGCGAAATCTTCCGCCGCGATGTCGCCCCGGGCTATCGCCTGGCCCCAATCGCCGCGAGCGCTCCGTTGCGCTTCATCGATGTGGCCAAAGTCGACCTCGATCGGATCGGCCTCGCACGGCGCGTCGAGATCTTGCCGACGACGGTGCTGATGCGCGATGGCCAGGAGGTCGAACGCATCGCCGGATTGACGGCTGCGGACACCTACTACGTCCTTGTTCGCAACATGATCGCAAAAAACGAATGACAACGCCACATCGCAGTTTGGCCGCATCGCAGCATGCAACTGTGAACCGGCCGGGATCGCGCCCGGCCGTTGTCGTCAGGTGCGCGAGGCGCTCAGCCTTTGGCGAGTGACTGCAGGCGTTCGATGATCTGTTCGAGCACGGGTTTGACCGTCGTTTCAGCCCCGGGGGCTTTGATGGCGGACGTGATCAGCGCCTGCAGGCCCGGAATCCACGGTGACACCAAGGCTGCGAGATCCTTGCGGCCATTTGTCGGCAATTTCTCCGCCATGTCCCTGATATCCAGCAGGGCCGCCGACTGCTCGCGCAGCTTGGGCAGGCTGGCCGTTGCCGAGGCCTCGTCCTTGATCCCTGCGACCGACGTCTTGATGCCCTCGTAGAGACCGGCTGTGCGCTTGCCAATGTCAACGCTGGTGCCGGTCAGGCTCGGAGCAGTAACGGGGCCGCGCGTCGACAAGTACTGCCAAGCCACAAGGCCGAGCGCGAGCGCTGGCAGCAACAGCAGCCAACTCGGAAAACTGCGTGCGGTTTTCGCAGCCGCAGGAGTTGCCATAGCGGCTCCGCTGGGCTTTGCTGCCGGTTCGCGAACAGGTGCGGTCGCACCGTCGAACAAACCGGTACCTTTCAGCACGTCGGCAAACCCGGCCGGCATCGCCATTGAAATGTTGTCCCTCTGACCAGCCAGCATCGCGGCCAATCCGGATGCATCCAGACCCTTGGCCGTGCGTTCCTTGGCGAGCGTGCCGAGCGCCACGGGTGCCAGCAGGCCGAGAACCCCGGTGCTGGCGGCCGCCGGGATACCCACGAACTTGCCTAACGCCCCAGAGACGGCCTGTGTCGTGGCTTGACCGAACAGGCCTTGCAGCGCCTTTGAGCCGGTCTCCAGCAATGCTGGTTGGTTACCCGTGCCGATCGTTTCGGCGAATTTCGAGAGCATCGTGGGGTTCTGCTGGTCGAGCAGGCCCATAAGGGCGCTCCGGCCGGCAGGCTGTGCAGCCTTGCCTGAAATACCCGCTAGAATTGCTGGCAGCGCTGCCGTGATCGCCATCTGGGCCAGCGTCGGGTTGATGCCGAGTGCGCCGGCAATGCGGGCGACGACGGCCGGTGTGAGCAGGCTCGAAGCGATGGTGACGATATTCATTGCGGTCCTCGATGTGACGTCCACTGGCGGGACGCGGGCGTGCACTCCGTAGACGGGAAACGAGTAATGAACATCGGCCCGGCGGTGACAACAGTAGTTCGACTTCCGGTCAAAAAACGGCGGTTATTCGACAAAGATTTGCGAAGTAGCATGTCACGGGCGTATGATCAGGCCATGCCACACGTCACATGGCATCGGCTGGTCCTGACAGGCTGCAGCGTGATCGCGGCAAGTGCGCTTTTTGCGACCGCGACACACAGCGGCGCGGCGGCCGAACCGCAATCTTCCGTCGAGGCGTGGCGGTCATCGCCGTTTCATGGTGCGATCAGCGGTGCGACCGGAACCGCGATTCCCTGCTTGTGCCGGTTCAGCGGACGCAGCTTCAAGCTCGGTGAACGTGTGTGCATGCAAACGCCGAACGGAGTCCTGATCGTGCGTTGTGACATGCACCTGAATAATACGACCTGGGTTCCAACCGAGGAAAGCTGTGTGATCTCCCGGTGGCAGTCGACGCCGGAACGCAGACATTCTTAACGCACGCTTGCCATGCTGGCCGTCGAGCGGCGCAAACAACGACGCGCCCGACGGAGCGGTTTCATGATGGGTAGAGCGGCGGTCAGAGCCAGGATTGCGCATACGATCTTTGCAGGTGTCGTCGCGTCCCTTGCACTCCATGCCTGGGTCACACCGTCCGTCGCCGCTGAGGGTAGCGCAACCGCGGTGCAGATGCGTTCGATGACCTGGATCGACATCGCCGCCGCGATCGAGCGTGGATCGACGACCGTCATCGTGCCGACCGGTGGCATCGAGCAGAACGGCCCGCACATGACGCTGACGAAACACGATCTGATCGTCGCGTCATCGGCAGAGCGGATCGCCACCAGCGTCGGGCGCACGCTGGTGGCGCCCGTGGTGTCGTTCGTGCCCCAAGGGGACATCGGACCGGCGAGTGGAAAC
>JANYHG010000036.1 GCA_025359165.1 Hyphomicrobiaceae bacterium | reverse complement strand
AGAACGGAATCTCGTCGTCGATCTGTTTGTCGAACGGTTTGGAACCGCCCTTGGACCCGCCGGAGCTGCCACCCGAGGTGCCTGCTCCACCCTTGGAGCCATAACCGCCGCCGCCCGATCCGCTGCGACCACCACCACCGCTATTACCGCCGTAGCCGCCTTCACTACCGTAATCGGATTGGCCACTTTCAGCCATTCCGCCGCCGCCGGAGCGACCGTCGAGCATGGTCAGCGTGCTACCGAACCCTTGCAGGACAATCTCCGTCGAATACTGGTCCTGACCTTCTTTGTTCTGCCACTTGCGCGTCTGAAGCTGGCCTTCGATGTAGAGCTTCGCGCCCTTTTTCACGTATTGCTCGACGACCTTGCACAGGCCCTCGTTGAATACGACGATCCGGTGCCACTCGGTTTTCTCTTTCTTTTCGCCGCTGTTCTTGTCGCGCCAGCTCTCGCTTGTCGCAAGCGTCAGGTTGGCGATCGGTCGTCCGTCCTGCGTGCGCCGGATCTCCGGGTCCTTGCCGACGTTCCCGATCAGAATGACCTTGTTGACCGATCCTGCCATGATGTTCTCCTGGGTAAAAGGCCAGATTGTATGGGCTTGCCGCTGCAAAAGTCGCAGCCGGCACAGACTCTCAAGCCCACTTTCCCTGACCAAGTTGGCTGCCGCAAGGTGCACAAATCCCGCAACTGCGGAACGTCGTCACGATAAATGCGACACCCGATTAACTCTCTTCGCCCCTCTTAAACGTTTTCAGCGGCCCGGACATCAACCGAGTTGCCTTGTCCACTCTAATCGGAGGTCCGCTCCCGTTTAGTTCCTTTAATGTTCACGATAAATTCGATACCGTTAAAATGCAATCTATTTCTGCAACTGCGTCAACCCTGGATTGACCAGCCGCCGTCGACCGGAATCGATGCACCGGTCACGAAATCCGATGCCGACGATGCCAGAAATACCGCTACGCCCGCAAAGTCGGCGGGCGCGCCCCACCGGGCCGCGGGCGTGCGGGCCAATACGCGGTCGTGGAGTCCGTCGACTTGCGCCCTTGCGTTCTGCGTCAGTTCCGTGTCGATCCAGCCCGGCAGGATGGCGTTGACCTGGATGTGGTCCTTAGCCCACGCGGTGGCCAGCGCCTTCGTCATCTGAACGATACCGCCTTTGGATGCGGCATATGCAGTATTGAACGAGGCACCGAAGATCGAGAACATCGAACCGGTATTGATGATCTTGCCGCCGCCCGCAGATTTCAGCGCGGGATAGGCGGCCTGGCTGCAATAGAACGCGCCATCGAGATTAACGGCCAGAACCTCGCGCCACTGCGCCGGCGTCATAGTCTCGGGCGCGCCACGAATGTTCATGCCGGCATTGTTGCAGAGAATGTCGACGCGGCCGAAGCGTTCGACCGTTGCCGCGATCATCGCCTCACAAGATGTTGCGTCCTCGACAGCGACGTCGACCACCCCGGTCTTGACGCCGTGCTTGGCCAACGCCGCTGCAGCGGTCGCAGACTTCTCGCGATTGCGTCCGGCGATCATGATGTGCGCGCCGGCCCTTGCCAGTCCATCGGCCATACCAAGTCCGATACCGCCATTGCCGCCGGTGACGACGGCGACCTTGCCCGTGAGCGAGAACATGCGTTGGCCCTTCGATGAACCGGTTAATTCGCCAACGGTGTGGTTGGCGTCGAAAAAGTGTCTAGGTGCGACACTGGAACCGTGTTCAGGGCTGGTATGCAAGCCCCGAGGTCGGCTAAAGTACGCAACGTGGAAGCATTCTAAAGGGGTGAGTTTCCACGTGGCGAAGGGTGGATGAGCGTGAATTACGGCAAGATTTTCTCGGACTCCATAGCCGCAGTCAAGGCCGAGGGCCGGTACCGCGTGTTTGCCGACCTTCGTCGCCGTTGTGGCGCGTTCCCGCACGCTGATGCCTACGCCCAGAGTGGCGAGAGCCGGCCGATCACGGTCTGGTGCTCCAACGACTACCTCGGCATGGGCCAGCACCCCCAGGTACTGGAGGCCATGCATACGGCCCTCGACACCGTCGGTGCCGGCTCCGGCGGCACACGCAACATATCCGGCACCACCCACTATCATGTCGAACTCGAGGCCGAGATCGCAGATCTGCACGGCAAGCAAAGCGCCTTGCTGTTCACGTCGGCCTTCGTCGCCAACGACACCACGCTCGCTACCTTGCAGGCGCTGATGCCAGACGTCGTGATCTTCTCGGACGCCAAAAACCACGCGTCGATGATCGCTGGCATCCGCAATGGCGGGCGCGAAAAACGCATCTTCAAACACAACGATCTGTTCGACCTCGAACAGCAGCTGAAGTCCGTCGACATCGAGCGGCCGAAGATCATCGCGTTCGAGAGCGTCTATTCGATGGACGGTGCCATAGCGCCGATCGCCGCGATCGCCGACCTCGCCGAAAAGTATAATGCGCTCACATATCTGGATGAAGTGCACGCTGTCGGCATGTACGGCCCGCGCGGCGGTGGGGTCGCCGAACGCGAAGGCGTTATGCATCGCATCGACATCATCAACGGTACGCTGGCCAAGGGCTTCGGCGTGATGGGCGGCTATATCGCGGCCACTCGCGATATCTGCGATGCCATCCGATCCTATGCACCAGGTTTCATCTTCACCACGTCGGTGGCACCCGCGATCGCCGCCGGGGCGCTCGCGAGCATTCGTCATCTCAAGACGTCGGGCATCGAGCGGGAGAAGCATCAGGAACGCGCGCGCACGCTCAAGCGCAAACTGAAAAACGCGGGTTTGCCGGTGCTCGATAATCCAAGCCACATCGTACCGGTCATGATCTGCGATCCGGTCCACACCAAGCAGGTGTCCGACGCCCTGTTCGAGCAATTCGGCATCTACGTGCAGCCGATCAACTATCCGACAGTGCCGCGCGGCACCGAGCGCCTGCGCTTCACCCCGACGCCGCACCATTCCGATGCCGACATGGACAAGCTGGTGCTCGCGCTCAATGCTTTGTTCGCCGAGTGCCCGATGAGCCTTTCGTCGGTCACAGCTGCGGAGTGACGCGTCCGCGCTTGTCGGCTTGCCCGCAGCGCCTTGAATAGTCTCTGTTCCGCTTTTCGCTGCGAGGGTCTATACGAGGAAGTGATTTCCCCTTCATGCGGGCTAGAGTGCGATGCAGAAACATGTCGACCCAACTTCGGCGTACGTAGACGCCAATCAGGCGCTCGGTACCAACCCGGATGCCGTCGCGCGCAACATGCTCAAGTTGATGCAGCAGTCGAGTGCCGTCATGGCCAAGCTGGTCGAAAAGAGCTCTGGCAAACCTGCCGCGTCGGCACCGAGTGCCAGCGAGATGGCGGACGCGGCGAAACTGTGGGCCGGTATCGGGCAACACTGGATGCAAGATCCGGGATTGCTGACGGCGATGCAGACCGAGCTGACACGCGGCTACTTCGAACTCTGGCAGCACACAGCTCAGAAGATGTTAGGCCAGCCGGCAGCCGATGTCGCCAAGCCCGAAGCTGGCGACAACCGCTTCAAGGATGCCGATTGGGAAAAAAATCCCTATTTCGACTTCTGGAAACAGAGCTATCTCCTCACGTCGCAATGGGCCACCAAAGCGCTCGACGCCACGCAAGGTCTCGACGAACGCACGCGCGCACAGGCCGAGTTCGCGCTCAAGCAGATGCTGACAGCCATGTCGCCGTCGAATTACGCCGCCACCAATCCCGAGGTGGTTCGCGAAACTTTCAAATCCCAGGGTGCCAATCTGGTTGCCGGGATGGAGAATTTGGCATCGGATCTCGCCCGCAGTGGCGATACGCTGAAGATCAGTCAAACCGATACCTCCGCTTTCGAGGTCGGCCGCAACGTCGCGACGACGCCGGGCAAAGTGATCTTTCAAAATGAGCTGTTTCAACTCATCCAATATACGCCGACGACAGCCAAGGTGCATGAAGTGCCGTTCGTCATCGTGCCGCCGTGGATCAACAAATTCTACATTCTCGATCTGACGGCCGAGAAAAGCTTTATCAAGTACGTGGTCGATCAGGGCTTCACCACCTTCGTGGTTTCGTGGGTCAATCCGGACGCGAAGCTCGCGGGCAAGACCTTCGAAGACTACATGACCGACGGTCTGATGGAGGCCGCCGAAGCCGCCAAACGCGAATGCAAATCGAAGAAGGTCAACATACTGGGCTACTGCATCGGCGGCACATTGCTGGCGACGGCGCTCGGCGTGCTCGCAGCAAAACGTCAGGCCGGGCCATTCAATAGCGCGACATTCCTGGTCGCGCAGAAAGATTTCACCAAGGCGGGCGATCTCAAGCTCTTTATCGACGAGCAACAGTTGCAGTCGATCGCGACGATGATGAAAGAGAAGGGCTATCTCGACGGCGCGAACATGGCCAGCGTCTTCAACATGTTGCGGCCCAAGGATCTGATTTGGCCGTATATCGTCAACAACTACATGCTGGGCAAGAAACCGCCGCCGTTCGACCTCCTGTATTGGAACCAGGATTCGACCCGCCTGCCTGCCGCCAATCACAATTTTTATCTTCGCGAGTTTTACTATGAGAACAAGCTGGCGTTGGGCAAGCTGAAGATCGCTGATGTCACTGTCGATCTGAGTAAGGTAAAGGTTCCCGTATTCGAACTGGCGACGCGTGAAGATCATATTTCACCGCCGAAATCTGTTTACACCGGCGCCAAGATGTTCGGCGGTCCCGTCGAGTTCGTGCTGGCGGGGTCCGGCCATATCGCTGGCGTCGTATCAGCGCCCGGCAAAACCAAATATCCCTATTGGGTCAACAAGCGGCCACTAAACCACCCGGAATGCGCAACCTTGGACGGGTGGCTTGAGGGAGCCAAGGAAGTCAAGGGCAGCTGGTGGCCCCACTGGACGAAGTGGCTCGCGCAATACTCCGGCACCATGGTCGCCGCGCGCAAACCCGGCGCGAAGCTCGGCGTGATCGAAGACGCCCCCGGAAGCTACGTCAAAGTCAAAGCGTGAGCATTGAATTTTTCAGGCAGTCGGTCGTCATCTGAGTGCGCCTGAAATAATCAAATGCGCACTGTCGATACGTTTGCGATCAAGCGGGCTTCCGCAAATTTGCTTTGGCAAGCAGCGCCAAGAGCGTGGTTGCATCGCGTGTGCTCAGGTCACTGAGAATTTCCGCGATCCACGCTTCGTGCAACGGCGCGATCGCATGAAACTCAGCCAGTCCCTTGCGTGTCAAAACCACACGAATGCTGCGCTTGTCATCGCTGTCGTCGCGCCGTTCAACCAAGCCGTCGGCCGCCAGCTTTTCGACGACGTGCGTGATGTTGCCATTGGTAATCAGAAGTTGCGCCGAAAGTGCCGACATCGACAGGCCCGCAGGAAACCGGGCAAGTACCGCGACCACGTCGGCACGCGCCAGCGTGGTGTTGTTGTGCTGCCGGAAGCGGGTTCGAAGTTCGGCCTCGATGAAGCGTGTGGTCTGCAACAGCCGTACCCAGACGCGCAACTTATCCTTGCTGACGGAGTCGGCGACCGATTTTTCACGTTTCTGGTTCGTCATTGACGCAGCGCTCCAAATATTTGGATGCAACCGCGGCGCAACGGCGACGGTGGCCGAGTAAAATTTGATTTGTGCGGCTATACGGAAAATCCGCTGTCGCTGCGTTTAAAGAACTTTGCGGGACGCACAATAGAAAAGTAGAGGCGGGTTAAAATATATTTGTTCGACGGCGGGCTGCACGACCGCGACTGTTCTGCAACGGTTTGCGATCACTGAGGGCCGGTCAGCACCCAGCCGCCACTGTTTTGTCGCATCATCAGTCCGTGCTGGCCGGCGACGGCCGCCAGCCGGTCCAATCCCTCCGCAAATCGCAACGTGATGCGAGCCGAGCGCCCCGACATGCCGGCAACGTCGATATTCTCGACGCCGGGGATCTGGGACAGCTTATGGCTGATGTTTGCCCACTCGCCGATGTTGCGATATTCGACCGACAGCCGGAGGTCGTCACCGCCACCGCCGCCGCCCGTCGTCGCCGCAGAAATCGTCAGCGGCGGTTCGTCGCCACCCGGCGAGCGGGTTGGGCCTTGTACCCGCGCGCCCGAGGCTTTCCAGCGGCCTTCCAGAACGCCGAGTGAGACGACCGCCGCGAGCTCTACGGCGTAGGCCGGATCCTCGGCATCGAATCTGTAGCCCTTGATCCAGGCGATACTGCCCACTGCGTCGCGCCCAACCAGCGTGACCTTCAATTTTCGATCCTTGGCCACCGGCATCAGGATCGCGACGACGAGCCGCTCGGGGCTGCCGTACTCGCCGCCAAAGGTCCGCAGCATCGTGGTGTCACCCTTCGCGAGTGCCGCCAGGGTGTCGGCATGAACCCCCGGCTTCAACGTTTCGAGTTTGATCGGCGTCAGCGAATGCGCGATGTCGACGCTGGTCCAGGCGGCGCTCCAGGCGTCTTGCTGTAGCCCGGGAAGTGGAAACGTCTCCGATTGCCAGATAGGCACGACGATCAGCGGCGGCGCTTGGGTATCGACATAGGGGAGATGTTCGAGGTCGAGCAAAGCTCGCACCGCGTCGGGTCTGAATGAAAAATCCAGGTTCGCGATGTATTCGGTCGGTGAATTCCTCTCCGAACGCACCGCGATCCCGTCGAGCAGCGCGTCGGGCTTGGTGATCTGCAGTTTTCGCAGGCGCGGATAAGCAGTGACAGGCACGAGGCGCTTCAAAAGTGAGCGCAGTGCCAGCCTCTGGCCGTTGGTAATCGCTGACTTTTTAGCTGCCACGGCATCACCCGCATGGGCGTCGACCGGGTAATTGCCGATCGTATAGACGCTTGTATCGGGAGCAGCCTGCGCCGCCGTAAGCGTCGCCGCGAGAATAACGCCTGCGCCGCAGATGCGAAGACGCGCCCTTGAGCCGCGTCGCGCAGCGCTGTCGGCTGAAGTCGATGTCGTCAGCATGATCTTGCCACACATGATCTGGTCATCAGTTCGACCGACGTTACCGTAATCGGGGCGCACGAGTTGCGATCCGGTAGGATATTCGCCCCGCCGGTTGCCTCGCTCTCCCACCACTGCTATTCGACGCTGAAAGTTGGGCGGAACGACGCCATTATTGCCCGATTACGCTTCTTTCCGATCCTGCCTATCAGGCGCACCCCACGCGGCATAGCGGTGCGAGCATGTCCGGTGCGCTCTGTTCGTTGAATGACGTGTTCGGGCCACGCTTTTGTGTAATCTGCCGTCTGCCGCCAGCGAGACCTCACATGCCCGTCGATCCCAAGACTCAGCCGCTTCGCGACGCAACCGTCAGCTATCGAGACGCAGGGGTGGATATCGATGCCGGCAATGCGCTCGTGCAGGCCATCAAGCCGCTGGTCAAAGCCACGCGTCGTGCCGGTGCCGATGCCGATCTGGGGGGCTTTGGCGGGCTGTTCGATCTCAAAGCTGCGGGCTTTCGTGATCCGATCCTGGTCGCCACCAACGACGGCGTGGGTACCAAACTCAAAATCGCCATCGACACCGGAATGCACGATACGATCGGCATCGATCTCGTCGCCATGTGCGTCAACGATCTCGTCGTGCAGGGTGCCGAGCCTCTGTTTTTTCTAGATTATTTTGCAACCGGCAAACTCGACGTCGCCAATGCCCGGCGTGTCGTCGCCGGAATAGCCGAGGCGTGCCGCGACAGTGGCTGTGCCTTGATCGGTGGCGAGACGGCGGAAATGCCCGGTATGTACCGCAATGAAGACTATGATCTGGCCGGCTTCTCGGTCGGTGCGGTCGAACGGGGTGAAATCTTGCCGCGGAGTGACATCGCGGCTGGCGACGTCTTGATCGGT
>JANYHG010000226.1 GCA_025359165.1 Hyphomicrobiaceae bacterium | reverse complement strand
CCAAATCTGCGTTCGTCTGAAGCTCTCCGTGCCTTAAGCATTGCGCTGGTACTTTCGGCGTCTAGTTCTGCGGCGCTTGCCAGGGTGGCGAACGAGGCCAGCGCCGGCCTCGTCGTAACCGTTCAGGCGACACCGCCGGTTGAACGCGCACCACGTGCGGAGCCTCCCGCAGAAAATCGCGCCATTCCTGGTCCGTCGGACGATGCCACGCCGCTTTTGACACCGGATATCAGACCGCAAGGTCAGGTACCTAACCTCAAGCCTGACACGCCCGAGCGGAAGGCCGAGCCTAAGCTGCCGCCGCCGGCACAAAAAGATGCGCAACCAGCGCCGAAACAGACTCCCAAGCCGGACCTGCGCGCCGATCCGAAATCGCAGCTACCGAAAAACGACAACCCGAAGCCCTCGGCAAAATCGGCCAACAAAGCGCCTGCGGCCAAACCCGGTTTGGCGGTTGTGCAGCCACGTTCGGCCGCCGAACGGGAAAAAGCGCTCTCGGATCTCTATGCCTATCTCGCCACCGCCGACGATGAAAAACAGGCGGCCACGGTCAGCAACTCAATCGAAAAACTGTGGGTTACCTCGGGCAGCGATACCATCAGCCTTTTGATGCAGCGCGCTATGGCAGCTGCGAACGGCAAAAATCCGGAATTGGCGATTAAACTTCTCGACGCGGTCGTCGCGCTCGCGCCTGATTATGCGGAGGGCTGGAATCGCCGTGCCTACGTGCATTACACTCGAAATGAAGTCGAGCAGGCGTTGGGCGATCTGCGGCGCACGCTCGCCCTCGATCCGAACCACTTCAAGGCGCTCGACGGCCTCATCCATATCCTGAAAGACATCGGGCGTAAAAAGGAAGCGTTACAGGCTGCGCGACGGCTGTTGGATGTCAATCCGTTCTACGAAGGTGCCAAGCAGATCGTCGATGAACTGTCACGGGAACTCGAGGGCCGCGGTATTTAACGGATCGGACCGACGGACGTGTCGATCTCGGCCAACAGCCGCATCCAGGCACCGATCGCGTAAGTGACGTCCAAACCCGCGTCGAAAATCAGACGTGCGTTCCGGCCCAGCATGTCGCAACTCTTGCGATCGGCAGCGAGCGATCTCACGGCATCGGCTAATGCTTGGCCGTCGCCCGGCGCGACCCTCATTCCGCAGTTTCCCCGCGCGAGCAATGTTGCGATCTCACCATCGGCAGCACCGATGAAAATCGTCGGTCGGCCCGTGGCTGCAATGCCGTAGATCTTGCTCGGAACGATCAAGCCCTCGAGTTCCGGCAGCAGCGACACCAGATGCACGTCGGCGACCGACAGGCTTTCCGATAGTTGCGCACGCGGCTGATAGGGCTTGAACAGGATGGATTTTAGCCCCCGACTTTCGACCTGCCGCCGAAAACTCTCGAACATTGCGCCGCCGCCGATGAACAGCCAGCGCACTGTGGGCGTCGACGTGGGCGTGCCCGGTACTTCGGATTGTTCCAGAATCTTTGCCGCCTCGAGAAACGTCTCGTACTCGTGTGCGCGGCCCAGATTGCCGGAGTAACTCACTGTAAAGCACCCCTGCAGCCCCCATTCCCGAAGCAAGTTATTCGCCTCTCGCGGGACGGGATGCACTAAGTTGCCATCGGCCCAATTGGGAATCGTGACAATCGACGCTGGAGGCACACCCAACGAGAGCACACGCTCTCGCATGCGGTGTCCCAGCACCACGTTGGCTTTAGCACTGCGTAAAGTGCGATTCCGCAGCCATTCGAGCACCCGATATAGCGGCGACAATCCGCGCGTTCGCGCGTAGATCGACCGTGCGACTTCAGGAAAAATATCTTGCAGCCAGTTGACCAATCGCGCACCACGCAGCCACGCGATAGGTGCGACTACGACGGACATCAGCGGTGGATCTGTTTTGACCACGACTGTATCGTCACGGCGTAGATGGCGCAGGATCAGCCAGCCGGCCCCCGCATAAAAGCTGATATAATCCACTGCGCGGCCGACAACGTTCGCGCGCCCGAACGACGTGCTCCAGGCTCGATATACCCTGACGTTGGATACGCGCTCGGTCGCCGGCAAGCGCGCATCGGCATCTTCGTACCGTTGGCGCGACGTAACGACGATGACTTCTTTCCCATACGCGGCCAGCCCGAATGCGAGGTCTGTCAGCATCTGGCTGGTGGCGGAATGATCCGGAAAGAAGTAGCGGTTTACGAAGAGCACCCGCCGCGCTTTCTCGGCCTCAGCGCGCCCGGTCATTGCGCGCCGCAGCCGATGTTTGCGTGAACGAGCGATACGCGAGTTCGACGCCATCTTTCAGATCGACGCGGTGCGTCCAGCCGAGCGCCCGCAAGCGCGTCACGTCGACGAGCTTGCGCGGGGTTCCATCGGGTTTGCTATGATCGAAGCGTATTCTGCCTTTGTATCCCGTGACCTCGGCGATGAGCGCGGCTAGTTCGGCGATCGACAGGTCGCTTCCGGTGCCGACATTGAAGTACTGCGGCCCAGAGTAATGTTCGAGCACGAAAAGACAGGCATCCGCGAGGTCGTCGACGTGCAGAAACTCGCGGCGCGGTGTGCCAGTGCCCCAGACGACGACTTCTTCGGCGGCGTCGATGGTCGCGTCATGGAAGCGCTTTAGGAGTGCCGCAAACACGTGGGCGTGGGCCGGATGGTAATTGTCGCCTGGACCATAGAGATTTGTCGGCATCAGTGACACGAAATCGCAGCCGTATTGAGTGCGGTAAGCCTCGACCATCTTGATGCCGGCGATTTTAGCGATCGCGTAAGGCTCGTTAGTCGGCTCAAGCGCGCCGCTCAGAAGGCAATCCTCGGGCATCGGCTGGGGTGCAAGTCGTGGATAGATGCACGTCGATCCGAGATAGATCAGTTTTTTGACACCATGCTCGTAGGCACCGTGAATGACATTCGAAGTCATGGCGAGATTGTCGTACATGAACTCGGCGCGCAGCGTATTGTTCGCCACGATACCGCCGACCTTGCCCGCCGCCATCAGCACCACATCAGGCTTCATTTCAGCCAGCCACGCGTCGACTTGGCTCTGGTTCCTAAGGTCGACGATCTCGCGCGGCACCGTTAGCACCTGGCAGTTTTCCTGCGCCAACCGGCGGACGAAGGCGCTGCCTGCCATGCCCCGGTGTCCAGCGACCCAAACGCGCTGCCCTTCCAACGCAAAAATCTTGCTCGGCATAATCAATCCCTGAACGTTTGGTTTGAATGGTCGGTCACGCCTACTGGCTCGCTTTACCGAAACGATTGCTGAGAAAATATTCTTGATGCTCGATCAAACGCGATTGCGATCCACTCATGAAGGGCATTGCCAAAGAGTACAAGGGATGTCGCATTCGGAATGAGATCCAGCGGACCGCCGACGATCGGCCACGTAACAGTTACGTCGGTCGTTGCCGGAACGAGATCCAGTCCAACGCGCCGAAACAACCCGAGGGCACGCGGCATATGCAGCGCCGACGTTACCAATAGTCCGGACGTAAACCGTTGCTCTGCCCAGACACGTTGAGACTGTTCCGCATTTTCGGCCGTCGTTCTGCTGTGCCGTTCGAGCACCAAGTCCACTTGGGGCACGCCGAACTCCATCAACACGGCCGCAATCGCATCGGCTTCTGCAACGGCGGTTCCATTCCACGCGAGACCACCCGCCGAAACCAGGATCTTACGGACCTTGCCGGCGCGATAAAGCCGGGCCGCATGCACCACGCGATTGCCCGCCGTGCCGAGTTCGACCTCCAGCCGCGGCTCGGCCACGCCACGCGTTGCGCCACCCAGCAGCACCGCAACATCAACACGCGGAAGCGCTGCAATCGCCTGCGGCGGATACTGTCCCTCCAGGCTCAGCGCCGCCAGTTTCGCCACAACGGGCAACGCTGAGATCCCCAATATCGCAAGCGACGCGACGCCCAGACGGTAAGTCCACCGAGCCGCCGCGTATTTGAGCCGCGATAACGCCAGCAGTGGGCCGACGATACCAATCGTCAGGGGTGATACCAAGCCGGTCAAAGTCTTGAGGCCGATCAATACCCCCGAACTGATCATATCGAGCCGCCGATGGTTCGCGGAATCTTCAAAGCGAACCCATCTCACGAGCCGCCGATACCAAATCCTCGCGCATCATCTCCTCGACCAGATCGTCGAAAGTAGTGGTCGCGACCCACCCGAGCTTCGACTTTGCCTTGCTTGCATCCCCGAGCAGGAAGTTCACTTCCGATGGCCGGAAGTAGCGCGGATCGATCGCGACCAGAGTACGCCCCGTCCCGCGATCGATCCCGATTTCGTCGACGCCGACGCCGCGCCATTCGATGGCGATGGCCACTTCATCGAAAGCCTTTTCGACAAACTGGCGTACCGAGTACGCGACACCGGTCGCCAGCACGTAATCATCGGGCTCGGGTTGCTGCAGGATGCGAACCATGCCTTCGACATAGTCGCGCGCGTGTCCCCAGTCCCGCTTGGCATCGAGGTTGCCGAGAAACAGGCACTTTTGCACACCGAGGTGAATGCGGGCGACGGCGCGGGTGATCTTGCGCGTTACAAACGTTTCCCCGCGAATGGGGCTCTCGTGATTGAACAGGATGCCGTTCGAAGCGTGCAGTCCATAGGCTTCCCGATAATTCACCGTAATCCAGTAGGCGTAGAGTTTCGCTGCCGCGTATGGGCTGCGCGGATAGAATGGTGTCGCCTCGCTCTGTGGGACGGCCTGCACGTTGCCGTAAAGCTCCGACGTCGATGCCTGATAGAAGCGCGTTTTGTCTTTGAGCCCAAGAATGCGAATGGCTTCGAGGAGCCGCAAGGGGCCGATGCCGTCGGCGTTCGCGGTATACTCAGGAGTTTCGAAGCTGACGTGCACGTGGCTCTGGGCGGCGAGATTGTAAATTTCGTCCGGCTGCGTTTCCTGCATGATCCGGATCAGGTTCGTCGCATCCGTCATATCCCCGTAGTGTAGAAAAAACGACGTGTCCTGTTCGTGCGGATCGACATAGAGATGATCCACCCGCGCCGTGTTGAACGACGACGATCGCCGCTTGATGCCGTGCACGATATAGCCGCGCGACAGCAACAGCTCCGCCAGATAGGCACCGTCTTGGCCCGTTACACCGGTGATCAGCGCAACTGGACGCTTGGCGGTCGTGTTCGAGTTTACACCAGATACGTGCGCTCGCGTATCCGGGGCGTGCGTCGTATCGCTCACGCTTTTGCCGCCGCATCAGGCGTTCGCCGCCCGACGCTCAGATAGGTGAAACCGTGACGCACGACTTCGTCGGGGCGATAGATGTCGCGCAGATCAATAAGCACCGGCGTGACCATGGCTGCCTTGATCCGCTTCAGATCGAGGGCGCGGAATGCCTCCCATTCCGTTACGATCACGAGCGCGCTCGCGCCCGCCACGCATTGATAAGGGTCTTTCGCATATTCGATTTCCTCGAACATCTTTTTGAACGACGGCATGCCATGCGGGTCGTAGGCGACGACGTGGGCACCGTTATCCTGCAGGGCTGTGACGATCGAAATCGCAGGTGCGTCTCTGATGTCGTCGGTGTTCGGCTTGAACGTCAGCCCGAGCACAGCGATCTTTTTGCCCCGAACGTCGCCATCACAAGCGGCGATCACCTTGCGCGCCATCGCACGCTTCCGTTGATCGTTGATCTGCGCCACGGCCTCCACGATCCGTTGCGGCGCGCCTTGGTCTTGCCCTGTCTTGATCAACGCCAGTGTATCTTTGGGGAAGCACGAGCCACCGTAGCCAGGTCCCGCATGAAGAAACTTCGTACCGATCCGGTTATCCAGGCCCATGCCGCGCGCGACGGATTGTACATCCGCACCCACGGCTTCGCACAGATCGGCGATCTCATTGATGAAGGTGATCTTGGTCGCCAAGAATGCATTTGCCGCGTATTTGATCAGCTCGGACGTACGGCAGTCCGTAAACATCAACGGCGCCTGATTGATAAACAACGGGCGGTAAACCTCGCTCATGATCTCACGCGTCTTTGCATCGGAGGCACCCACGACAATGCGATCGGGAAACTTGAAATCGCGAATGGCTGCCCCTTCTCGCAGAAACTCCGGGTTGGAGGCCACGGAAAAGCCGTGCGGCGGATTGCAGTCGGCGAGGATCTGTTGGATGCGATCGGCGGTCCCGACGGGAACAGTCGACTTGGTCACGACGACCGCAAATTTCTTCAGCGCGCGCCCTATTTCGGCTGCGGCGGCATAGACGTGTGAAAGATCTGCGTGCCCGTCCGATTCACGGCGCGGTGTGCCGACGGCGATGAAGATCACGTCGGCATCGGCGACGGCTGATGCAAGATCGGTCGTAAACCGGAGCCGTTGCTCGCGTACGTTCGACAGGATCAGGTCATCGAGCCCCGGTTCGAAGATCGGAATTTTGCCGTCGTTGAGTTCGGCAACTCGTGTCGCATCGCGATCAACGCACGCGATGGTGTGGCCAAAATCCGCCAGACAAGCCCCCGTGACAAGCCCGACATAGCCGCAACCGATAATCCCGATATTCATTTCTTTAACCTATTCGCAAATGACTTGAGACGACGGTGACCGACCTCTTGATCGCTCACGTCGGCCAGCGACGCAATTGCCAAAACCTGATTTTTATTAACGCGTTGCCTTGCTGTCGACAATCGATACCGTGGCACAGCCCGATGGTGAACCATCGGGCCGCTCAGGCACGCGCAGGCACAGCCTCCGCCACCTCGATCCGCTCGATGAAAGTGTCACCCAACACAAGCACGTCCATGCGCGTCCGCAGAAAACAATCGAGTGCCTCTGCCGGACGGCAAACCACCGGTTCGTTCTCGTTGAACGACGTGTTGAGCACCATCGGCACATTGGTAATCTGGCGAAAATCTTCGATGAGTTGCCAATACCGCGGGTTGGTCTGTCGGTAGACCGACTGCAGGCGACCGGACCCGTCGACATGCGCCACGGCCGGCACTGCGGCACGTCTGGCCTGCTGAATCTGGTAAACCTGCATCATGAACGGCACGTCGCCGCTTTCTTCGAACCAATCGCCGACGTGTTCACTGAGCACCGAGGGCGCAAACGGTCGAAAACTTTCCCGGCGCTTGATCTTCAGATTGAGAATATCCTTCATATCGCCGCGTCGGGGATCGCCGATGATCGACCTGTTGCCGAGAGCGCGCGGTCCCCACTCCATGCGGCCTTGAAACCAACCCACCACTTTACCAGCTGCGACGGCCTCGGCGGTCCGGCGCGACAGCGCAGCGAAATCTTTCAGGTTTTTGACCCGACAGCCAGCTTCGCGGATATCCTGCTCACGAGCACTCATCAGCGCGGCAATTTCGACTTCTGTGGCTTCCGGACCCAGGTAGGCGTCTTCCATGATCGTACGGCCGGGCACCCGATCGCCCTGCAACGCGACCGGCCTGCGGTCGCCACCTTTGCCGCCTGTCTGATGCCATGTGTGGATGGCCGCACCGATCGCCCCGCCTGCATCACCCGCTGCCGATTGAACATACAGCCGCTTGTACGGCGATTGCCGCAGCACCTTTCCGTTCGCGACCGAGTTCATCGCGCAGCCCCCCGCCAACGTGAGGCTGTCCAACTGGTGCTTGTCGTGCAGGTGATTGACGAGATGAAAGAATGCTTCTTCGTACATCGCCTGCGTCGAGCGTGCGATGTCGCGGTGAACCTGAGTAAGCGGCGCGTCCGGCGATCGCTTCGGTCCCAATAAATCCTCGAGGGCATCGGCGAACAGCGTACCCACATGCGGGGTGCCACCCGACCACGCGTAATCGATCTTCTCGCGATGATGGCGGAAGTACTGCGTGTCCAGTTCGAATTTACCACCATCCAGCAGGCGGACGATCTTGCGCATCTGCGGCACAAAAATCGGCTGGCCGTACGGTGCCAGGCCCATGACTTTGTACTCGTCACCGTAGTTCGGAAAACCGATGAATTGCGTCAACGCTTGGTAAAAGACGCCCAAGGAATGCGGGAAGAACACACGCCCCTCGATGTCGATCGCGGTGCCGCGCCCCACGCCCCAAGCCGCGCTCGAAAAGTCACCGAAGCCATCGACCGAAACAGCGACTGCCTCGGCGAATGGTGACACTAAAAATGCGGACGCGAGATGCGCCATGTGATGTTCGACGCGATGCACCGCTCCCTTGAACGTCTGCCGGGGAAAGGCTGTCGCGAGTTCCTGCTCGATCGACTGCCGCTTTGCCTGGTTTTTCAACCGGTCCAAGATCAGCGCAACATCCGGCCGACGTGCAAACGTAAAGTAAGCCTTTTTGAGAAAGTGCGCGCGGGGGTCGGAATTGACGGCGACATGATCGACATCGTCAAGTGTAATGCCAGCCGCTTGCAGGCAGTACTCGATGGACTGCGCCGGAAAGCCAGCCCAATGTTTCACGCGCTTAAAACGCTCTTCCTCGACGGCTGCCAGGATCGTGCCATCGCGGACGATACATGACGAGGAGTCGCCGTGATAGGCATTCAGACCGAGGATAATCATATGAGCTTCGTAACGCTTTCACAAATGCAGCAGACTGCCGATTGGCGATTTGAAAGACGGCGTGAATACATGACCTTACGATGTTGACCGATCATTCGTTCGACGCCTGTCATGCTCCGTCTTCGTTGCGCTTAGTCTGCGATCGACGATTTCGATCGCAATCAGCGTTTCAGCAAACGCGCGTTGCAGCACATAATACCAACCCGCCCAACCGTCAAAAATGCAGCGCTTCACGAAAGCGGTGTAAAGCGGCACCAGCAGCGGTGCCGGCCATGCCATCAGCCGTATCCGGTCGACGCGGCCGAGTTCGGCCCGAGGTGAACTCAACAAATGCTCGGCTTCGAGCCGCGCATATTTGAGTTGAGAGGCAAGCCAACGCGACAACGGTTTGCGGTCATCGTGGAAAATCGGATGCTGCACGTCAGTCACAGCGCCATCGATCACAACACGGTGGCCGTGCCCCTCGTTTCGGTAAGCCGCCGCAGATCGTCGATAAAGCACGACTCGTGGTGGGTAAAGGGAGGATGAAAGCGGCCGCCCATACATGCGATAGATGAACCTCGCGGAGTATCCAGCAACCGAGCCGTCGACCAGCCGCTGAAGTTCAGACACCAGATCACTACTCAATTCGTAGTCGGCATCGAGTGACAGCACCCATGCCGACGAGATTTGCGACAGGCCAAAATTGCATTGAGCTGCAAAATCGTCGAATGCGCGCTGCACGACGACGACGTTGTCGTAACTACGGGCGATCTCAAGCGTCGCATCGCTGCTCCCACTATCGACAACAACGACCTGACGCGCCCACTTGAGCCGATCGAGGCACCGGGAAATATTGTCGGCTTCATTGAAGGTAATCACCAGCGGCGTGATCTGACTGGCGATCAAAGCGCTCACGATGTCTGCTCCGTACGACGATCCCGCAAAATATCCCGATAGAGGGTTTCGGCCTTGATGGCGGACGCTTGCCACGTAAACCGTTCGCGCGCCGCCACAGCGCCCGCATCTCCCATGGTACGTCGACGCACCGGATCGCCGAGAAGCTGAGACACGCCGTGTGCGATCGCCTTGATGTCGCCATCGACCACCAGTCCACATCCGGTTTCCGTCACCACGCTCGCCAGACCAACTTCCGGGGTCACGACGACGGGCAGTCCTGCGGCCATCGCTTCAAGCACCGCCATGCCGAAGTTTTCGGAATACGACGTCAAGGCGAACACATCCGCAGATGCGAGAAGTGCCTGCTTCGCGTCGCCATAGACCGGACCGACGAAGCGTGCGCGTTCGGTCAGTCCATATTGGGCAATCAACGCCTCGAGCTGAGGTTGATAATTTTCGTCATCGTTCCCGGCGATGATCAACTGCGCATTCGGCACCTCTTGCAATGCTGGGATCAGACGATCCAGACCCTTCTTCCAATTCAAACGTCCCAAAAATAGAACGACGCCCTTCGGCTGCTCCGATTGCGGTTCCTCCCCAGGCTTGGAGCGAACGGACGGCGCAATATCGACGCCGTTCGCAATCAACGCGACGCCTTTGGGTTTGAAACCCATCCGCATGATTTCAACTTCTTCGATTGCCGCGGTGACGTGGACGGCATCTGCTCCGGCGATGTTCCGCCGTTCGAATAAGGCTATCCAAGCGCGCTTCAAGGCCCGGCTTTTCTTCTCTATCAGTTCGAGAACAAGCATTCCCCGCGGGGCCAACACATAAGGCACCCCTAGACGACGTGCCATAGCGGCAACCGCCGACGTCGGCCACAGAAAGACCGAGTGCAAATGTACGACGTCGAAGCCGACGAGCGTTTCGCGCAACATCGCAGCCATTGCCGGGGACCGGTAAAGGCGACGGCCAAGGCCAGTCGGAAAATAGGTGACGTCGACGCCATCCATCTTGACCGGCACACCCAAGGGCACATCGGAAACGCCTGCGCCATCGACATTGGTCGTGTAGACATGAACGTCGTGCCCCAGCAACGCCAGCGCCTTGCAAAGCCCGTGCACCGAATAGATTGGTCCACCATACCGGGTCGCAGGAAAGTATGTCGGCACGACGTGAAGTATCCGCAGCGGTCGGCTCACGCGGCACTCTCGCTCACGCGAGCGGTCCGCGTTGGGGGCGGCACTTCGGTCGCCAGAAAATGCTGCGTCGGTGCGTCGGCTGCGACCAGCGCGCTGGCCCGGATCCACCATTTGGTCCATTGTTCAGATGTTGCAGGTGCCGCACATTCGAATGCGCTTCCCGGCAACGACGGCGGACGGATCGCCGCGTGTATATGATCTGGATGTCGCACGATGACGGCTTCCGAAAGAAATCCCGCCCATTCGCTGAACGTACTGCCCGCCGATGGCACGATCACGCGCGCCCGCGACATAAGGAGAAGGTCGACCACATCGTTTTGCGTGTGCGATCGCGTGACGTTCGGCAACGAAAGCAGGAATGCCAACTCAGCGTCCGACCCATCTGAAAAGACCGTGACGGGCACATCGTGGCCAACTGCACCCCGGATGCCCGCAATTATCGACAAGAAGTAATTGTTCGGTGTCTGCACGCCTCCAACCCGCGCAAAGTCTTCATTCGATTTCAGAGGCCGAAAATCTCCGCGGCGCACGTGCAGCGCGACGACAGGTGCCGGATGAGCAAAAAGCTGTTTGCGGTAAGCGGGCCTCAGCAAAGCTGCAAACCGCGCTTGAACAAACGTCCGATGCTCACGAACTGCCCCGAACATGTCTCGCCAATCCGGGACGTTTTTAAAAACATAGGTGCCGCGGCTGTCTAATCGGGCAAGCCGCACGCACCTTGGCTCGACATGAACGTGCCGACCGACAAACCGACCTCCGAGAGCGAGCAAAGCCCCAAGGGAACTGCGGTAGAAAAAACGCGCGTACATCCGCATGCTGCGATCGCCACGCAGCCATGGGCCGATCTTGGGATAGCTCCAACCGATTGTCTGCGCCGTGCATCCATTCAGATCTGCGAACACCTCGGCCGCAGCCCAGACAAATAGTTTGTTCGCAAGGCCGGCATTGGGAAGCAGTGCAACTGCTGTCGGGCTCATGACACTGACCGATTATCGTTGACCAAGCGGTCGCCTGCAACACGGCGCGTCATGGCCTGACACCGAAGCGACCGGCGTTCGTGGCGCGATCTGAAAAGGCCCCATCACCGCTCGCATCATTTCGCAGATCCAGATATCTCACCATGACCCAGACAACAACCATCGCCGAGGCCACCGCCGCAAACATCTCGCTCAACGAGCCGCCTGGCTGCAACGCCGACGCGCCGACAACATAATAGATTATCATGCCTTTTGCGTCCGCCGATGCCAACGCGTCGGTGAAGCGAATGTCGAAGTAGCGCAACAACATCCCTAGGACCAAGAACCCACCGATCACACCAGGAATACCGAAATTTATGTAGAACTCGAACACTTGGCCCAACCCGACGCTTGTACCCTTGGCAAACGGGATCATGGTGTGTTCGGAGACATAATCACCACTGCCGCCCACCTCGGGTTTGTCGGGCCACAAAAGTCGTGGCACCATGGCGTAAAGGGCCTCGACCATCGTTTTGCCGTCCTGGAACGGGACATATTGCGGCGTCACCACTGCGGCTCTGCCGACCAACCAATTCTGATTGAGACGAATATCGATCAGAGCCAGATGGCTCTGGTTTGAAAAATCAAAAATCGCCAAAGCGTCGTACATCTTCTGCCCGACTTGCAGGGCGGCGTCCGTGCCTTGGCCGCCCCACACTTTTTCGCGCATTTCTGTGCGATTATTCGCATAGGCGACCCAGAAACACATGCCGCCGTAAATACCGACGACCAATCCCAGCAGGAGGATCCAGCGTGGTCGGTAGAACATCGCGATAAATAGCAAAATGGAGCCCAGCATCACGATGCCGTAGCCGATGAAACCGTGCACAAAAACGGTCGCCACAGGAAGCAGAAAGGCGCAAACGACCGAATAGTAGAACCGCCGATACTGACCTTTGTGCCAGGCATTCCAACAGATCAAGCTGATGCCCAGCAGAAGACATTGGCGTCCCGCGCTCAAGACAGCGCCGGCGCTCGGTAGCGACGCGACCGGCGTGAAGCCCAATAAATTGGCAGTGAAACCAATTCCAACCAGGGTTATTGCAATCCGATCAGGGACGAGTATCGCGCCAGCGCCGGACGAACCCATAAGGCCTCGGCGAGAGACGGCCTGTGCCGGTACCAGTAATGTCCCGACGATAAAAGCCAACACGCCGTAAGACGATACGCGAAACCCAGCGATCGTATCTGCCGAGCTCGTGAATTGGCTCCAGGGTGAAGCGTGCACGAGAGCGCCCAGCCAGTGCGCCATGAAAATTCCGAGAAAGTAGCTGTAGACGAGCACGCCCGGCAGTCTGCGCCCGCGAGAGTTCATGAAGAACAATACCACCGGGGCAACACACCACAGCAGCAGATAGCTCAGGTACTCGGCATCTATGGTTTCAGTGTTCATGCCAACTCAGCTGATCTCGCGACTGATATTTTTTGCGTCGTATCCGAGAACTCCGACGCCATCGTCGACCAGTCTCGCGCCTGCGTGCGCCGGGATGCTTCCATGGCAATTACGGCCAATTCTTGCCGATTATCGTGGCACCACCGCAAGCGCGCAATGAACGCTGGAGCATTGCGTATCGGCACAACCCACCCGGTGTGGCCTTCTTCGAGAAAGTCGGGGGCAGAGCTATTGCCGGTGGAGATGATGGGCAGGCCGGCTGCAGCAGCCTGTAGCAAGACAGCCGCAAATCCATCCTCCAAGGTCGGAAACACGAAGATGTCTGCCCAAGCATAGTGTTCCGCCAGTGATCCTTCAGCTACGCGATCGATCATCTCGAGGGTTTTGCTGGCACGTTCGAGTAGGTGAGCCGACTCAGGGGGCGTATCACCCACAAACCGAAACTCCATGATGTTCGATAACTCTGCGGTTATTTCCAGAAAATCGTGAATTCCTTTACGGAACGAGAACGTCCCGACGTTCAGCACCCTCAAAGGAGCATTCGACAGAATGCGCGCCCGTCTGGCAGCCAACGTGATCTCGGTGCTTCTAAAATGGCGAACGTCGACACCGAGCGCGTTGATCGTCACTCGGGACGGATCGAACCCACGATCGATGAAGGTCGTGCGTGCGAACTCAGACAAAACAAACACATGGTCCGCCAGGGCATACTCTCGCCGTTCACGGTCGATCTTCCACTGACTGGGACGATCGAGTGCAACGCCGACACGTTGCGCCTCGTCTGTCAAAATACGCGCTTGCTCCTCGATATGCGCCGATCCCCGGACCAGCGTTCTCAACTGCCGACCGTCACTGGGGATTCGAAGAAATTCCTCCATAACGCCACTGAAGCCATAGACGACGTCGCTGTCTCGACGGACGCTCCGCGCCGCCCAGCGGCCGAATGATCTGTGTAACTGCGCATCGAGTATGTTCTTACCAACCCAACGTTGCATCGTGTTGAGCGCTCTACTGACCAGACCGTGGCTGACGAACGTTTTGACGCAGGATCGCGGAACGCCGAACCTCTCGACCACGAACGCGGGATAATTCGTGTGAACCATGACGTCGTGCCCCATTGCGATGAGTGCTCGGGCCAATGCGAACCCGTGGAACCGCCCGTGCACGACGATATCAAAACTCTTGCGCACGAATGTGCCCGCTCCAGCCTCCGAACCGAAATCCACTTTCGTCATCCTGTGCACGACGCCAGCAACCAGCGCAGACGGTCGGCGTACGTGTGGCCGCCTTCTCTCACATGCCGATGCAGTGCCTCTTTCATTCTATTACGCTCCGCAGGCAGCGCCAACATGCGTACCGCCTTTTCTGCCGCCTCCGCAGCCGATCCGAAATACATGACCAGCATACCTTCTTGGCCGAAGATTTCGCGATGCTCAGCGGTATCTTCGGCAAGCATAAATCCGCCGACGGCGGGTATCTCGAACGTTCGCATGACGTGCCCATCCCGATTGGCGCGCCTGACGAGGCAGATATTGACACCCGCCCTTGCGGTGAGGGCCTGAATTGTCGAAGCATCCTGCAGGCCAAGCGACAAATTACGTGTGTGGCTGTATCGGTCCCAGTACCCGCCGACCAAAGTCGGCAAAGGACCATGCTTGATGAACTCGGCGAAAAATCCGGCGCGATCCGCGTCCGCTCCGCCCACAAACAGGACATCTGCTGCAGACAGATTCACCGCCTGCACGTGTTGCTGAGCATTGCCAAATAGGTGCGGGTCATAACCAAAGGGCATGTAGTGGACTTTTGCCTGACCTAGTTGCCCCAGTTGGTCGATATTCGCACGCCGTGGCGTGAAAATGTGGTCGTATTGCTTCAGATCCTCGAGATGCCATCCGGCTCCGACCGTTTTGTTGAACGGATCGTCGGTCGAAAAATTGGCACAGATGACACCTGAGCGCCGCAGAGCCGCAATCGTCGCGCCGTTCACAGGGGCCTGTCCCATGGTCAAGACGACATCCGGCGAGGGATCACCGAGTGCGGCCGGCAAGTCTTGCGAGAAACGTCCCATCCGCAAAGGCCGGCGATCGGCCATGTGCCATGCGAGCTTACGCAAAAGCTCAGGTCCGTCGTAAGCACCCGCCGTATCGATCGCGACGCTCTCCAGACCGAGATCCTGCGCCGCACGATGAAAACTGCCACACAGGTGCGTATTCCCGAGCGGGCCGACGAAAGCGACTTTCATAGTCTTGCGCTCACGGCACCGCCTGCCCGACCCAGATAATCCAACACAACGTGTGTTTGCGTCACAGCGTGAGCAATCGAATACGAGGCCATCACCCGCTGTCGCGCAGCCGTTCCCATCTGCGTACGCTGGTCGACGTTATCGGAAAGCGCCGCCATTGCCGAGGCAAGCGCATTTAGATCTCCGAAAGGGACTACCAATCCCGTGACCCCGTCGCTCACCAGATCATGTGCCGCGCCGATGCGGTCGCTGATGATGGCGGGCAATCCGGTTGCCATTGCTTCGTTGACGACCAGACCCCATGTTTCCCCGTAATCCGACGGCAACACCAGAGCATCGGCAGCGACATAGGCGGCAACGATTTCGCTTTGATTGAGAAAACCCGCGAAAGCGACCGGCAGTGCGTGTTCGGCGACGAACGCTTTAGCGGTGCTCGACTGTTCGCCGGTTCCGACGATCAGGCCCTCGACTTCGGTCCCACCGCGCCGTGCTTTTGCCAACGCCTCGAGAAAATGCATGACGTTCTTTTTAGCTTCGAGCTTGCCGACGAACACCATGACCGTGGCGGTTTCGGACAAGCTCCATTTTCGGCGCAGGTTTACGCGTTCGGCGCGCAGCTTCTCGGCACCTGCAGCGAAGCGCATATTGTCTACGCAATAGCCGGCCGTAAAAACTCGGTCGGGCCGCACTCCGGCGAGCTTGTAAAGTTCCGCATTCGATTTGCCGATTGCGAGAAAGGCATCGAATTTCTTGAAAAATTGCCGATGCAGTTTTTGCACATGCTGGGGGCGCTGACGTTTGGCGTTGGACTCGCCACGCAACACGATCGGAATGTTCCGACGCCGGCAGGCAAAAGCTGCCTGTAGCAGCGAGATCTCCTGCCAGCCCAAAATCATGGCAGCGTCGGGTTTGATCTCGTCCAGCGCCGCGCCGATACCCCGCGCCCAGCGTCGAGCAAACTGGGGCACTGAGGCCGGCAGATGCTTAGCCTCGAGCACGCGATAGCGGTACCCCTCGAAGAGCGGGATATCCCAAGAAAACGCGGTACCAAAACCAATGCCTTGGTCCGCCGCTGCGGGAACATAGGAATAAACCACATCGAGTTCGATCCCCGGTTCAGCGGCGAGTGCGCGGAACCACGGCACCTGATACTGGATCGGGTGGGTCGTGAAGATCACCAGCCGCGTCACGACTGCGTACCTGTCAAAAACTCGGCGACACCGGCGAACTGTCTTTCGTAGTTCCATTCGGCGACAATTCGTTGCCGTCCGCGTTCCCCCATGGCACGCACCTGCTCGGGGTTCGCGCAATACCACGCCAGCGCCGCCCGCAGGCTGTCGACATCGCCGGGATTACAAGCGAGCGCGTAGCCGTCGTCGACGAACATGCGTTTCCAGGCCTCAAGGTCTGACACGAGCAGCGCCAAGCCGACGGCCATGTAATCGAAAGGTTTGTTCGAGGCACCCGCCATATTAGCCATGTTGATTTCGGAACTACCGATGGGCATGAAAGACAGCCCCACATCGGCGTTCGCTGCTGCCGAAAGCAAGTCGCGTCTGCTCGCGAGTGTTCCGATATACGTGACGCGACTTGCGATCCCCAGCTTCTGCGCGCGCGCCAGCAAGGTCGCGACGTAGCCCTGACTGCCCACCGTTTCGTACCCTGCAAACGTCAGCGTCGCCGTTGTGGATGCAGCAGTGAGCGCATCGATGATCGTTGGAGGCAGTCGCTCCTCATTCAGAGACCCGTGAAAATAAAAGGCGATGGGCTCGTGTGCTGCTTTGGCAGCCCGCGGAGCACTCACCTCTTGTGATCGTGGACAGTTCCAGACGCAAAATGAGGGACCAGTGCGCAACGTTTCGCCGACGAAACTCAGCAAGCGCTGCTGTTGAGGAAGAATGCACACGTCGGCCGATTTGCCGATTTGCTGGCGCCCGCGCCGCAGGAGCCTTTGGAACAGCGACGGGCGCGCATCGTAGGTGGGCGAGTCATGCTCGTGATAGACCACCCGCGCCCCAATCAGTTCGGCTGCAATCCGCGCTGGTGGCGCAGCCATCGCTTCAGACGCGTAAATCCAGCGCGGTCGCCAGATCAGACAAGCAGTGGAACTCCACAACACGAACACCGCATAATTGAGTTTCGCGAGGATGCCATCGCCGAAACTGACAAGGCGTGTCACGCGAATGGCCGGATGATCAGGCAAAACGAGGCTATCGGCCCCGTAAGCACCCGCTCCCAAAAACCAGACGTCATAGCCACGGTCCGCCAAGATCCGCGACGAATGTTCCAACGGCGGATAACCGGCGGGATTGGTGTATTGAATGTAAATGATCCGTGGCTTCATTTGACAGCGGGAGGTAGGCTTCGGGGCCGGTCGCGCATATCTGGGTTTCGAGCGTCCACGCCAAGTAACTCGCGATAGAGCTGCGCCATGTCGTTGGCCACACTCTGCATGCGCCGTGGCGGCTGCACGTTCTGGGTAAGGCGGGCGAGAAGCTTTCTATCCTGACACAGGCGCGACAAGCAGGTTACCAGTGCTCTTGCATCTCCCGGTTCGAATAGCAAACCATCGACGTCGCCACGCACCAGTTCGGCGATACCACCGAGATCGGCACCGACAACGGGGACGCCAGCAGCGAAAGCCTCGAGCACCACGAGCGGTCCCGTTTCCAACCATCGCGAAGGGACTATCACGAGATCATAGGTTGCCATCGTCGCCTGCACATCGCGCGCCGGGACAGCTGTGCGCAGCGTGATGCGCGCGTCTTCCGCACACGCATCGCAAAGTTGCTTATAAGCCATGTCTGCGCCGTGTTGACGGACGACAAAGAGATCCAGCGCGATATCAAGATGTGGCTCGAACCGCAGGGCTTGAATGATCAAGTCGATCCCTTTCACGGGATCGAGCCGTCCGAAGTAGACGCATCTAAGTGGGCCATTCTCCGCAATCCCCGCACGCGCGGGAATGGGCAGCGCGTCATCGCTGATGCCCTGTCGCGACATCACGATCTTTGCTGGATCGAGACCATTGATCAGCAGCACCGACCTAACCCAATCGCAGACGGCGACAATTCGATCAACGGTCGCGACCATCTGCCGGAAGCTCTCTTGCGCGCTATGAATCAGTCCGGGAACACGCGCTCCGGACAAGCCGCGTGGCATTGCGTCGAAGCCTGCCAGCGCTGCGAGACTTGGTGCAGGGATCAGACTGGCAGCGGTCGCCAACACATGCGGCAGCCCACGCGCGGAAAGTACGCATGCCACGCAGCGCTGTCGGTCGAGGCGACCGTCACAGGGGGAGGCACCGAATTCCATCATGTCACCACGCGCGCAACTCATCGTCGGCGTGTGATACGTCAGCACGGTCCGTGCGCCCGACGCTTGCGCAATCTCGACCATAGCCACGCAGACAGCCGCCGTCCGAGCGTGAAAGTGAACGATCGCGGGTTTCAGCTCTTGTAAAATTCGCCTGAAGCCCTGGACGGCAATGGCGTCAGTACTCCCATAGGCATGGGTGATGTCTTGCGCCGATGAAACCGCGTAGCGAAAAACCGGAACTCCTTCATGGCTATAGTTTGTTGCTCGATCCGCAGGCGCTGCGACCGCGCTTCGAAACGACCTATCGGCGAGCCCTTTAGCGAGCGCGCGCACGTATATTTCGGTACCACCAACGGCGTCTGGGAAATAGATGTAGGGAACATGCAAAACCAGCGGTGCATGCCTCTCGCCTGCTCCACCAAGCAAGCCCGCATCGCAACACTTTCCCGGCTGGTCAGACAAGGTCTGCGAAAGTCCGCTCGGTGCTTCGGAAGTACGAGACTCCGAACCACAATAAGAACGTTGCAGCAGCGACGCTGACCAAAAATCCAGGCATGTAGAGTTGGCTTTCGGCTCCCAGGAGACACCAGCGGAAACCGTCTATCACGCCCACGACCGGGTTGAGGCTATACCAAAACCGCCATTCATCCGGCACCACGGCGCTCGAAAATCCGACCGGCGATACGTAGAGTCCGAATTGAATAAGAAACGGAATAATATAACGGAAATCTCGATATTTGACGTTCAATGCGGTAATATAAAGTGCAGGTCCGAGACTAGCAATTACCGCGAAGATAATGAACAACGGCAAAAATATAATATGCCAGTTGGGCCAGACTCCATACCAAAGTTGCAACCCGAAGAGGACCAACAAGTTGATCGCGAAATCGACGATCGCCACCGCGCCTGCCGACGCGGGAACGATCAAGCGCGGGAAATAGACCTTACTGATGAGATTGGCATTGCCGACCAGACTGTTCGATGCGTCTCCCAGCACACTCGAGAACAGAAACCACGGCAACATGCCTGCAAATACCAACACCGGATAGGGCACAGCACCGTCGCTCGGCAGCTTGGCAAGGCGGCCGAAGACAAATGTAAAAATCAACACAGTGGCAAGCGGACGAACCACCGCCCAGGCCAGTCCGACAACCGTCTGCTTGTGCGCACTGAAATATCGCGCCAGGCCAAAATCGCAAACAACTCGCGATAATGCCAAAGGTCCGTCCAATAGTTGCGTTCCGCGCGACCTTTCTCGAGGATGAGCAGCCGTTCTGGAGGCCGCGTCTCCTCCATGGCCATCGGCGTATTTTGCGTCACGATCGTATTGTTCCCGATGATTGCCCGAAGCTGCGGAGAAGTGCGTCGACGTGATTTTCGAAATTCGACTGCGAAAAACGCTCGACCGCCGATCTATCGCAGGGCTGTTTGCCGGCGAGCGCGAGGTTTATTGCGTCCGCGATAGCTGCAACATCGCACGGATCGATCATTCGGCCGATGCGGCCATCCGCCAGTGCGTCGGCGCTCCCGTCTGCGCTCCCTCCGATGACCGGGATGCCTAACGCCGCCGCTTCAAGAAATACGATGCCGAACCCTTCCCCCGTACTCGGCATGACGAAGACATCGGCCAAAGCATAGTAGTCGGGCAACTGCTCGACGGAGACGTCGCTCGCGAAAATCACCTTGTCGGCGACCGCTGTGGTCTGAGCCAACGCAGATAAACGCGCGCGGTCATCGCCTGAGCCAACCACGAGATAGATCGCATCAGGATGTTGCGCCAAAACTGCCGGCAACGCTGCAATAATCCGATCTTGGCCTTTGTAGCGCTCCGCAGCCGATAGGCGCCCAACCGTCAGGATAACGCGCCGCCCACTCAGCCCAAGGTCAGCCGCAAGCGCTGAAGGTCGCGTTGGTTTTTCTGTCGCTGCCGTAAACGTGTTGGACAGGACTTTCACGCGCGTAGGAGAGATGTTGCACCATTCGAGAAAACGGCTTCGAGTGTAGCGGCTGACGGACGTCACCAGCGTCGCCGTCTCGGACGCACGCCGCACTGTTGGACTTTTTGCGGTCCAGGCCTCCGTACCGTGCAGCTGAAGCCAAAGTGGTATCGACAGACTGCGCGCAACGAGGGCTGCCAACGGCGCGGCATAGAGGTGACCACAGAAGATGACGTCGGGTCGCATCTGCAGCGCTTTGCGGAGCGCAGTCAGGCTCCAAGGCAACCAATGCGCGTGCGATCCGCCCTGATTTATGCCTGCAACGCGCGCCGCCTTCTCATTGCCGAAACGCGATACAACGGCCAACCCGCGCACCCGAGAGTTCTGCGAGAACGTGAGGGCGAGATCGCGATTGTATTGGCCAATACCGCCGCTGGCGCCAAAACCATCGGTTACCAGTGCGAGAATTTTCATCGTGTCGGCGGCAGTCCCAGAACGGACAGGCTGCTCCCGCCCAATACGCGCGCCAATTCCGATGGGGACTGGCGACAAAAGAGCCAATTGTAAAAAGGTGCTCGATATTGATATTCGCCCGAACGCGACTGCACCAACTCCCTATCGCGAATGTAATAGGCAAACCACCCGGCTTCACTGATAATCTGCTTTGGCAGCTCCTGCTCCGATTCCGGACCGATGATTTCGAAGATCATCCAGGATACGCGATCGAGCGCGGGTTTCGTGCCCCTCCAAACCGCCGCACCAGCACCTTCGACGTCGATCTTCAAGCATGCACGATAAGCATTTTCTTTCCGCAGGTAGTCAGCGATCGTGGTCGTCGGCATCTCGACTTTGAGGGTCGCGTGCTGCGTGGTGAAATAGTCCGTCAGCGATCCCGAGAGGTCGCTGTCCATATTGCGATAGAACGTCTTGATGCCTATCTCGTCGCTCACCGCACAGTTGTTACCGATGATGGACAGTTTGCTTCTGGCAACGTTGTCGGACACCCGGTTGAAAAGATCGACGTCCGGCTCGAAGAAGTGCACGCTTGCGCCGGCAGGACGGCCGGGTTCGGTCCCAACCGAGAATGCGAATATGCCTTCGTTCGCACCGACGTCCAAGAACGCGTCGCTCTGCTTCGACAGCACGAGCGCCAGTTCCAAAGTGCCGCGCTCACTGACGTTGTGTTGGGGGCGACCGTAGATCAGATCGTTTTTGCCAACGGGCACCAACGCCCGGATGGTGTCGGAGATGCCGAGATTGGTTTCGACGAGCGATTCTTTTTGTGTTTGTTGCCGCGCGATTGCAGAAAGCACCCGGCAACGAAACTCGGTCTTGCGTGCAATCGGCGCAAGGGCCATCCCATCCAACCATCGCCCACTCAGAGGTAAACGAGCTACGGCTTTCGCTCCGCTTTGAGCGAAGCGTTGAGCTATAGATCTGGCAGGCGGGGAGTGCGTCATGTCGTGGCGTTCTGCTGTCGACGGGAAAAATAGGGTGCTTCACACAGGACATACGATAGCCACGCCACAGCACTCACGACACATATCGCGATCACCGAGGCGATAAGCGGAGCGAGCGGCGAACCGCCCATACTGTCGGATACGGCTGCGCCGATCCACACGGCTGGAAACCAATGCCATAGGTAGAAGCTGTAGGAAACACGGCCGAGCCACTGCATCGGCCGGCTGCGCAACGCTGTGGCAGGAACTGAGTCACTTGCAATGACATTCCACAGTATGATGCCGTAACCCGTCGCCAGCACCGTGGTGTTGAACGCCAACACGAGTGGCCGCATAACCGAATTGACCACACTGTCCATCATCAGCGCCCGACCCGCCAGCATGATCAAACTGCCGATTGCAAATCCCATGACGCCCCGGAACAGGAGTGGCAACTTGATCTTTTCGAGATAGAGCCGCGCAACGACGATCCCGATCAAAAATTCAATCAAACGCGATAAAAGTGAACAATCGGAAACTGGTGGGTCGGCACTTTCGATCATGCGATAGACGATACAGCAGCAGCCCGCGGTGAGAAGCGCCGTGGCATATCCAAACGTGCGCGCGGCAGCGATCAGCAGCGGCAGGATCAGGTAAAAGTGCCACTCGGTGGCGAGCGACCAGAACGGCGCGGCGAGTTGATTGCCATCGGGTGTAAGGGTCTGGGCGAACAACAGATGCAGAGCGACCTGCAACGTCGGAAACGCACCGTATGTCACAGTCCAAATCACTGCCGCCACAAACACCGCGGCAGCATAGGCAGGATAAATCCGACGGGCACGTTTTCTGAGAAAAGACAGGTAGCTATTCAATGTCAGGGCTTCGCCAGTCGAGAGGTAGGCCAAGTAGATACAGAAGCCCGAAATCACGAAGAATAAATCGACGCCTGTTCCCAGGACGCTCAACGCGCGATTGACGTCGAAGCCTGCAATCACAAGACCGACGTTGCCGCATCCAAACGCCCAGACATGAGCGAACAGGACGCCGAGAACCGCGACAGCGCGAAGGCCGTCAATTTCCGGGATACGCCCGAGGCCTAAAGCACCACTGTGCGGATCACGTGCCATACCGTCGTTCGCATAGCGCAGGGGGCTAGTCTCGGTCATGCGGCCGATCCGCAGATCTGGTATCGAGCGATTTTCGTGCTCCACTCGCGCGCCCACGGCGCATTTTTGCCCGTCAGATGCTGGTGCCCGGACTTTGGGTGCGGATCATCTGGCATGGCCTTCTGCCAGTCTTCGATCGGCGTGGTAAAACCGGTTTTGGGGCGCGCGATAATGCTTTCCGGCAGCGGCTTAGATGGCGCGCTGCCCAGCAGTTGCTTGCCCGTTCGACCATCGAAGCGTCCTGCATATGGCGCAGCGGCCTTCAACAAGACACTGTCGACCAACGGCACACGCACTTCGAGCGAATGCGCCATGCTGGCCCAGTCGGTATCGCGGAGCAGCTGGTTGCGCATGTACAGAGACGACTCGAGCGCGGCGACGCGCGCGAAAGCAGATCGCGGGCAGGGTTCGAGCGCACGCGCGATCATCGCGAGCGGTGCCAATCGCTCTAGTCCTGTCGCCAGAAGATCCGCATCCAACCAGTGCCTGAGTTCCCACGGCAGATAGAGGCCACGTTGCAGCAGGTAGGCCCCAGCATCGGTGCCGCCATACTCCAGCAGCCCCGGAAGCTTCGGATTGAGCCCGGCTGCCCTGGCGAGCGGAACGGTCGCCGACCGCAGCAGCTTTCCAAGCCACGGAAGATTGCCCGGCAAGCGAAGCCAACCCACCAATTTCGGGACGTTCCGAAACGAGGGATAGCCGCCCAGAAGCTCGTCTCCACCCAGGCCGGAGATTGCGACTTTTAGACCGCGTTCGCGCGCTGCTTTCGCGACGAACCAAGTGTTCACGCCATCTATCGACGGCTGGTCCATGGCCTCAAGAATGCGCGGCAGATCGGCTGAGAATTCACTCTGCGTCACGATGCGGGTGGTATGGTCGGTGCCGTACGAGCGCGCGACCTCCTCGGCCAACTTTGCTTCATCGGCATGCTGGCCGCGAAATTCTTCGAATGCGATCGTCACGGTCGTGATGTCGACCGCACCAGCATCACGCATGAGACCGACCAACGCGCCTGAATCGACGCCGGCGGACAGGAACGCTCCCACCGCAACGTCTGCCACAAGGTGATCGCGGACGGACTCCCGTAACGCTGCTTGAATCGTCGCTGCAGCCGGTGTCGGGGGGGCGTCGAACGCTTGCGCTTCGGCGTACGTTGCAGCGATCGAATGATAACGTTTCGGCTCGGGCGCTCCGAGCCGCGCGACCGTCATAGAGGTCCCTGCGGGCAACGCGCGGATCGCCGCGTAGGTGGTGTACGGCTCCGGCACGCTACCGAACAGGTAAAAGCCAACAATACCCGCGGGTTCTGGGGCACCGCTGACGCCGCCACCCGCCAACAATGCCTTCACTTGCGATGCGAAGCGGAAGGTCCAGCCATCGTCCGAATAATAGAGCGGCTTGATGCCATAGGGATCGCGCGCCAGGAACATCGACTTTTCAAGTGTATCCCAGATGGCAAACGCAAACATACCCCGCAGGTCGTGCACCATTGCCGCTCCCTTTTCGGCGAACAGATGCAAAAGAACTTCCGTATCCGAACGGCTGCGGAACACGTGGCCGCGCGTCTCAAGCGAGCGACGGAGCGCGTCGAAGTTATAGATCTCGCCGTTGAAGGTCACCACGTAGCGCCCATCAGCCGAAGACATCGGCTGATGACCCGATGGACTGAGATCGATAATCGCCAAGCGGCGATGGCCAAATCCGACGCGCTCATCGGCCGACATCCAAAGGCCGCTGCCGTCGGGCCCCCGCGCAATCATATGATCACGCACGGCAACGAGTTCACTGCGGTCGATTGGGTTGGCAGCATAATGATAGGCGAACGCGCCATTAATGCCGCACATCGATCAGCCCTCGATGCTCAACGACGCACGCACGGTTCAGCCAAGCTCCTTGGCCGCGCGGTTGTGCCATTTCCATGCCGTCGACATGAGGTTATCGAGCGTGCTTCGAGTTGCGTGCCAGTTCAGACGGCGACCCGCCAGTGCCGGATCAGCCACGAGTTCAGGTGGATCGCCCGCACGCCGCGGACCGACGACCACGTTGATCTTCTTGCCGGTCGCGGTTTCGGCTGCCTCGATTAACTGCCGTACCGAATGACCATGTCCAGTGCCGAGGTTGAAATGGCGATCTTGCGGGTCGGTCTCCAGGTGCTGCAAAGCCTTTACGTGCGCATCGGCGAGATCGCTGACGTGAATGTAGTCGCGGATGCATGTTCCATCCGGCGTCGCATAGTCGTCGCCGAAGATCTGCACGCTGGGCCGAACGCCTGCGGCTGCATCGAGCACGAGAGGAATAAGGTGCGTTTCGGGCGTATGATCTTCACCGATTTCGCCGTCTGCGTCGGCACCGGCCGCGTTGAAATAGCGAAGCGCTGCAAATCGGAGTGGATGTGCGACGCTGAAGTCGGCGAGCATCCGTTCGACCATCAGCTTGGATGCGCCGTATGGATTGATCGGCCGTTGCACAGTCGTCTCGCGGATGGGCAGACTGTCGGGAACGCCGTAGGTCGCGCAGGTGCTCGAAAATACAAAGCGGGCAATCTTGTGATCGCGCGCCGCCTCCAGAAGATTGAGCGAGCCGGCGACATTGTTGCGGAAGTACTTGCCGGGGTCGGTGACGGATTCACCCACGTACGCATGCGCCGCAAAGTGCATGATCGCAAAGGGTTCGTGCTTTAGGATGGCAGCATCGAGCCGCGCCCGGTCCAGGATATCGCCACGCTCCAGCGGTCCCCATTTGACTGCCCACTCATGTCCGTAGATCAAACTGTCATAGGTTATCGGGAGAAAACCCGCCCGAGACAACGCCTTGCACGCGTGCGAGCCGATGTATCCGGCCCCCCCAGTTACAAGCACGACCGGACGCGACGAAGACGATTCCGTAGGTGGTGTCGTCACCATGACGCGCGCCTGGATACTAACGAGTTGCCGAACAGACCTGTCATTCTACGCCGGTTGCGCATTGGATTTGAGCAACCGATCGAAGTACGTGATCGTTCGCTTCAGGCCTTCTTCGAGTTTTATGGCGGGATGCCAGTCGAGTTTGTTGTTCGCCAGCGTGATGTCGGGCTTTCGCTGGCGCGGATCATCCTGCGGCAAGGGCAATTCGACCAGTTTTGACTTCGAGCCGGTCAGCTTGATCGCCAGTTTAGCCAGTTGTCGGATCGTGAACTCGCCGGGATTACCGAGATTGACCGGACCGGTGAT
>JANYHG010000027.1 GCA_025359165.1 Hyphomicrobiaceae bacterium | reverse complement strand
CTGCTATCGGCCAAGTCCGCTTGATCACGTCGCCCTCCCGAACAGCCCGAGCGGGCGAAAAGCGAGGAGGGCGGCCATCGGCCCAAAGATGACGAAGTAGGCGAGTTGCGGAAACCACACCTGACCAAACGTATTCAACAGTCCGATTAACAGTGCACCGATTGCCGCCCCTGGCAACGATCCACGCCCGCCGATGATCACCACCGCGAGGCTGAAGACGAGGATCTCGGCATCGGCACCCGGATAGAGCGCGAGGAAAGTGCCGCCCAGCACGCCGCCAAGCCCGGCCAGCGCCGAGCCGAGCATGAAGGTGATGAGGAACACGCGCTTGATGTTGATGCCGCAAGCCTCCACCATCTCACGATCGTCGACACCAGCACGGATCAGCGCTCCGAGCGTCGTCCGGTTCAGCAGCAGCCACAAAGCGACGAAAACCGCTACGCCTACCGCCAGCACGAAGAGCCGGAATTTCGGATAGATGACGGATCCCACCACGGCTGCACCCTGCAGCCATTCCGGCGTCGGAACAGTGAACGTGTCTCCGCCCCAGATCACCAGGGCGGCATCGTTCAACACCAGAGCCACGCCCAAAGTCAGCATGACTTGCCTAAGTTCGCCGCCCTGCACGAAACGCAGAAGCCCACGGTCGAGAACCAGTCCGGCGAACGCGACGAAAATCATCGCCGACAGCGCAGCGATCGCGAAATTGTCGCCAGCCAACCTGCCGGTAGTGAAACCGATATAGCCGCCGAACAAATACAGCGCGCCGTGCGCCAGATTGACGATACGCAACAGCCCGAAAATCAGCGTGAAGCCGGACGCTACGACAAACAACAGCGCAGCGAAGGTCACCCCGTTCAAGAACTGAAAGGCGAGCATGGTATCAGCCCCCCGCGCCCAGGCGCTGGCGCTCGCTTTGATACCAATCGAAGATTTGCGCGCCGGTGCAGAACATCACACCGTCCTTGTGGCGGATCGCCTCGAGCACCTGCCGAACATATTTCATCCGGTGCGGTGCGCCCATGATGTAGGGGTGCAAGACGATGGCCATCACGCGTGCGCCGTCGGCGCTATCCTCGTACAACTGCTCGAATTGATCGAGTGCCCTGTCACGATACTCGCTCGCCTTGTGATGCTGGATCAGCATCATCGCCACGTCGTTGCATTCCTGCGTGTAGGGAACATTGACGATCTCGCCGCCGGAACGGGTTTTCAACACGACGGGCTGATCATCCAGCACCCAATCGCAAACATAGTCGTAGCCGGCTTCCTGTAGTAAATCAGGCGTGTCCCAGGTTTCGGTAAGACCGGGGCCCAGCCAGCCACGCGGGCGCTTGCCGGTGAATGCCGCAATCGCCTCCGACGTTCTGGCGATGTCGTGCGCCTCGTTCTCCACCTTCTGCATGTTCTTCTGGCCGAAGCCGTGGCCCATGAATTCCCAGCCGCGATCAAGTGCTGCTTGCGCGATCGGCGCGTAAGATTGGATCGCGCAGCCGTTGATCGCCAGCGCAGCCGGAATCTGGAATTGGTCGAAGAGTTTGACCATCCGCCAGAAGCCGACGCGGTTTCCGTACTCGTGCCAGGCCCAGTTCGGAATGTCCGGCATCGGCGCTCCGCCGGCCGGCGGCGTCAACACGGTCCGGGGCATCGTGGAATGAATATCCCACTCCTCCACGTTGACGATCACCCAAACGGCGAGCCTCGCCCCGCCCGGAAGAGCCAGCCGGGGGCGGTGCGCGATCGCAGAATAGGACAGTCGTTCCTGGGGCGTCATGCGTGGACCTGCTTCAGGCCGTTGTACCAGTGATAGATCTCCTCGCCGTTCATGTGCAGCACGCCCGCGTGACGGTTGATGTGCTCGTAGATCTCCTCAAGATATTTGATGCGGAAAGGCTGACCGGAAATGTAAGGGTGGATGGCGATCGACATGATGCGTGGCCGGTCCGCGCCCTCCTGCCAGAGACGATCGAACTGATCGATGCACTTCTGCTTCCAATAGGCCGCCTCGTGGTGCTGGACGATCAT
>JANYHG010000259.1 GCA_025359165.1 Hyphomicrobiaceae bacterium | reverse complement strand
AGCCCGAGCGCGATGGCGGCATAGAGGCTGCCCTGGATCAGGCCCTGGGCGATCAATTCCAAAAAGAGCATATTCATTCCCCTGCAATGCAAAAGACGCGTATGCATGTCTGCGGCATCCACCACCGCGAGGGAGCCTGTCCTTCGCGGTGCTGGCGCCGGGGATCACTTCGCCTTGGTGGGCGGGGCGAGAAGTACCGGATCGGAAATGACGCCGTAGCGGCGGAACTTCTTGTCCTTTACGATCTGCACCTGAACGTCCTTCTGTACTTCGTGCAGATCATTGAAGGTCAACTTACCGATCGGAGATTCGAACGTGAGTTTGGCGAGAGCGTCGCGCAATTCCGGGCCACCCTTGCCAGCGGTCTGACGGAGACCTTCGACGGCGACGGAAACCGCTGTGAACGACGCGGCAGCAACCATGTCGGGTCCGAGCTTTGTTGCGACCCTGAAATCGCCCAGGAACGCTTTTGTTGCGGCAGCTTCGGAATCTCTGTCAAGAGATGTCGTGATATAGACGCCTTCGGCTGCGTCGCCCGCGATCTCGATGAACTTGTCGGAGTCGTAGCCTTCCTGCCCGATGATCGGCGCCGTGATGCCCGCGGCGCGGAGTTGGCTGACGAGTGGGCCCGCAGTGTAGAAATAGCCCGAAGCGTAGATGATCTCCGGGTTGTCACTCTTGATCTTGGAGATGAGCGGGCCGAACTGGCGATCCTGCAGGCCGTATTCGTACTCGGCCTTGATGGAGATGCCGAGCTTCTCGTTGACCTCTTTGAAACCTGCCGCCAGGGCCTGCCCGAAATCGTTCTTGATCGTGATCAGCACGACGCTTTTCTTGCCGAGGTCGCTGACGAGCTTGGCACCGGCACGCCCCTGCACCTCGCCCATTGCCGAGACGCGGAACATGAAATCGCCGACTCTGGTGATGTCGGGATGGATGGCATAGGCGACGACGTAGGGGACCTTGGCGTTCTGGAAGATCGATGCGGCGGCGCGCGTCGAACCCGAGTAGGAGCCAGAAACGCCGACGACCACTTGATCCTTTTCGATCAGCTTGGTTGCGACGGGCGCCGCCTCTTTCGGGCTCGCCTGGTCGTCGTAGGTGACGAGTTCAAACTTTTGCCCACCGATGCCGCCCTTCGCGTTAGCCTGCGCGATGGCCAGCTTCGCGCCTTCCAGGGCCGACCCGCCATCGGCCGCGGCGAAGCCAGTCAATGGCACGTTGAAACCGATTTTGATCTGCGCCTGGACCGGCGAGGTTGCAGCAATGCAGGCAAGGGATGCGGCGGTGGCGAAACCGGCCAGTCTGCGAGTAAACGTGATCTGAACCATTGAATTTCCTCCGGGTTGTCGGACAACGTGCTGTCATCGGCATCTTGCTGTGGGTGGCGCGGGGTATCGGCTCACGCGAGTGAGATTATATGTCTATACAAATTTGTCAACTGGTTCTTAAAATGTATAGGTGCCTGAGCCGTGCGAAAGTGCTATGGTGATACGGCATGCCGGCGTGCAGGTGCGTGCGCACGCACCGCCTGCATGCAGCTAACTATCTGATGAAAGGACTGAAATGGCCCGGGCGGCGACGGCACAGGGCACTCCGGCCTTCCAGCGGATCAAAGACCATGTTCTGGGAAAGATCCACGACGGCGATTGGCGCGAAGGCGACGCCATCCCGACGGAAGAGGCGTTGTGCAAGCTGTTCGGCGTCTCGCGGATGACGGCAAACCGTGCGTTGCGGGAGCTGGCCGCCGAGCAGGTCGTCGTGCGCGTCCAAGGCTCCGGCACGTTCGTTGCGCAGGAAAGGTACCAGGCGACCGTCGTCGCCATCAAGAATATTGCCGACGAGGTGCGTGCGCGCGGGCACGCCCATCGCAGTGAACTCCATAAGCTTGAGCGCGTGCGCGCAGCCGACCAGCAGGTGGTGCGCTTCGGCCTGCCGCCAGGCTCGGTTCTCTTTCACTCATTGATCGTTCATTTCGAGAACGACCAGCCGATCCAGGTCGAGGATCGCTGGGTCAACGCGGCCGTCGCACCGGACTATCTTGCCCAGGATTTCTCGAAATCGACGCCCAACGAATACCTGATGCGCGCCGCGCCGCTGCAGGGCGCCAGCTACGAGATCGAGGCTTCGATGCCGCCGCCCGAGATCGCGGAGATGCTGAGGATGGGCGAGCGCGAGCCCTGCCTGGTCCTTCGGCGCAAAACCATGTCACGCAATCAAGTAGCGTCGGTCGCGGTCCTCTGGCACCCTGGCGGCAAATATAGCTTCTCCGGCGCGTTTTGACGTGTGGCGTCCTGTGACGACGGCGTCATCGGCTCGAAGCGTCCGACAGCAACCGCGCGCAGGCGCTGACAAACACATCCGCGCCATGCGTGATATCGTCGTCAGCCGTATTCTCGGTCCAGTGATGGCTAATGCCGCCGATCGACGGCACGAATAGCATCCCGGCCGGCATGACACGCGCTAACATCTGCGCGTCGTGCCCCGCGCCACTCGGCATGGTCATGTGCCGCCCACCGGTCCAGGTTTCGCTGGCAGCCGCGATTGCTGCTTGCATGCCCGCGTCCATCATCGCAGGCTTGCCAACCCTGAGACACCTGATGGCGACGGTGCATGGGCCGGACGTCGTAGCTTCTGCCGCCAAGTCCTGCAGTTCGTGCTCGAGACGCACAACTGTTTTCGGGTCGGTGTCTCTAATCTGGAACAGCATGGTCGCGCTGCCCGGAATGATGCTCGGCGCGCCGGGATCGAGCGTGTTGCGGCCCGTCGTCCATACCGTGCGCGGCCCACTCGCGGATGGAAAGCGCTGATCGATGCTGACGCAGAACTTGGCAAGTGCCAGGCCCGCATCCCGGCGCGACGCCATCGACGTCGTGCCTGCGTGGTTCTGCTGGCCCGTGAATGTGATCTCATACTGCCAGATGCCGACGATTGCCGACACCACGCCAACGGCCAGTCCAGCATTCTCGAGGACATCGCCTTGTTCGATATGCGCTTCGAGATAACCGATGTACCGGCCGGGTTCGGCGCGCGCACGTGTGACACCCGCCAAGCCGGCTGATGCCAGCGCATCACGCATCATCCGACCGCTGGTCCGATCACGGGCAGCATCGATCTCGACCTCGGCGACATCGCCGACGAAAGATCTACTGCCGAGCATCGAGCCGAAATGCCCCTCTTCATCGCACCAGCACGCGACCTCGACGGCGAATGGTGCAGGTTGCGAATTAAGCACCCGTGCCGCTTCCAGTGCATACACCACCCCCAGTGGCCCATCGAGCCAACCGGCGTGGTTCTGGCTTTCCAGGTGCGAGCCGCATAGTAGTTTGCGTCCAGCCTTCTCGCTGCGTCCGAAGACGTTACCCATGCCATCAGTGATCGGAGCAAGAACTGCCGCTTTCAGCTTGCGCCTGAGCCACGCCAGAGATTGCAGATGGGCATCCGAGAACGTCGGCCGATGCACCCCTGTCTCGTATGTGCCGAAGCGGCGGAGTTCGTACAGGTCCGCTAAAACCCGATCCCCATCGGCACGATAGGCATTCGCGTCCATTGTGCGATCTCCATGTGAAGGGTAACGGGCGGGCAGCGCTCAGGCCGCGATCAAGCGTGCTATTGTTCGGTTGAATTCTTGGCGCGCGCGGTCGCGCATGTGGTGTCGGCCACCTTCGACCACTTTGAAGCCTCCCGCCCACACGCAATCGATGGCCGATCGCCCTGCAGCAAAAATCCATCCGTCGACGATCGTGTCGCCCGCGCGGCCGGCGAGTGAGGGGTGCGCCGCATCGAGCGTGACAATGTCGGCGAGTGCACCCTTAGCCAGCCCGGAAGGCGCTAGTCCGAGCGCCTGCGCTCCTCCCGTGAGCGCCGCATCGAACAACGAGCGTCCGGTCGAATGGCCAGTGTTCGCGGCCATGACATTGCGCTGCCGCACCTGCAGACGCTGGCTGTACTCCAGCTGCGCAAGCTCTTCGGCAGCGCCGATCAGGATGTTCGAATCCGTGCCGACGCCGTAGCGTCCTCCAGCAGCCACAAATCCCGCGCCCGAAAACACGCCGTCGCCGAGACTGGCTTCGGTGAGCGGACAAAGCCCCGCGACTGCGCCGGACCGCGCCAAGCCGGCAACCTCGGCCTCCGTCATATGGGTTGCGTGAATGCAGCACCACCGCTCGTCGACCGGTAAAGTGTCGAGCAGCCACTGGACGGGACGCCGGCCGCTCCAGGCGATGCAGTCGTCGACCTCTTTCATCTGTTCGGCGATATGAATATGGATCGGTCCCTGGCGGGCCATCTCGATCACGGCGCCGAGTTCTTCCGGTGTCACCGCGCGCAAACTGTGCGGTGCAACGCCGATGACGGCATTCGGCAGGCCCGCCAACGCCTTCGCCGAAGCCTGCCACAGTCGGGCGAACTGCTCGATGCCATTGATGAAACGCCGCTGTCCGTCGTGTGGCGCGGCACCGCCAAAAGTCGCATGTGCATAGAAGCTCGGCAGCAGCGTCAGCCCCACACCTGAAAGCGACGCGGCGGCAGCGATTCGCTCCGCCATTTCGGCGATGTTGGTGTAGGGAGCCCCGTCGACATCGTGATGCAGATAGTGGAATTCGCCGACCCGCGTGAAACCACCCTCCAGCAACTCGCAATAGAGCTGCAATGCAACGGCCTGCACGTCCTCCGGCGTCATGGCAAGGGCGAACCGATACATGGTGTCGCGCCACGTCCAGAAAGAATCGGCTGGATTGCCGCGGCGCTCGGCGAGCCCGGCCATGCCGCGCTGGAAGGCATGGCTGTGAAGGCTCGCAAGCCCCGGCAATCCAACCGCGTGCCGCTCATCGTCAGGAGCAGCCGGTATCCCGGCTGCGACAGCGCCAATGCGCCCTCCGACCATTTCAAGCTGAACGTCCTTTGCCCACCCGGTCGGAAGCAACGCGGTATCAAAGTGAAGGTGACCCATAATCGATATCCCGGTTGCGATGTTGTCTATACAAATATGTATAGACAAATCACTTGTCAAGAGGGACTGTCACTGATCATTGCGACCTCCGACCTCCGACCAGCGGCACCAAGGTACCGTCGGAGACGGGCTCAGAGCGAACTCACAGGAAAGGGTATGCCGATAGGTCTGAGCAAGGATTCGGCAACCGCAGACCTGTCCGCTGCAACCGTCAGCTACTTCGCCCGATCATACTTCGCTCGCGGCGCCTGGATCGCGTCGGCGTTGTTTTCTGCCTAGGAGCCTGCGCAGATAGTGGTTGTGCTTGTTTCGGGCCGGCGCATTTGCAAGCATAGCTCGCTCAGACGGCCCTGGCGAGCTTGACGAGGTTGTGGGCCATGCAGATCATCGCCCATTCGGCACGCACGTTGGCAACGCCCCGCAACAGGAACTGGCGGAAGCCGCGCGCCTGCTTGATCTGTCCGAACACCGCTTCGACAATCTGCTTTCGGAGCCGGTAGGGTGTCTCGAAGCCCCGGTCGGCGATCTTTTTCCGCATGGCCTGCGTCAGCGGCCCGCCGGGCCCGCGACCTGGGTCGGTTGGAGGCTTGGCGCGCCCCGCCGCGATGTAACCGTCGATGCTGCGTTCGGCCAGCGCTTCGAGATTGGCCTCGCAGCAATAGCCGCTGTCGGCCGACACCTGCACAGGCTTGCGCCCGAGATTGACTTCGATGGCATCGACGACCCGTACCAACTGGCCCTGGTCGGAACCGTTCGCATCGAGATCGCATGCGACGATGATTTGCGCTGCGCCGTCGACGGCTGCCTGCGCGTTGTAACCCTGGATGTAGCCGTCTTTCGTCTTCATGATGCGGCTCTCGGGGTCGGTGAAGTTACGTTGCGCCTTAGGATCGGGATCGTCAGAGGGCGGGGCCGGTGTCGGACCGTTCTTCTTGCGCCCTTCGGCGATGCGTTTCTCCTCG
>JANYHG010000185.1 GCA_025359165.1 Hyphomicrobiaceae bacterium | reverse complement strand
TCGTGAGCTTGAATCGCAGCAACGGCAGGCCAGATCCATCAGGTGGACGGATCAGCGTGTCATTCGCAATCATGTTATAGAGCGTGGCGCGATAAAACGAACCGATCAGCGACCACACGAACATCGCAGCCATGACGACGCCGCCGATTTCGATCCATTGCAGGCGCGTGACGCGCAGCCAATCGGCCTGCGACTTCATCTGCAATCCCTGCGGTCCAAGGATCTTGCCGATGCCATAAAATGCCACGAGCCACAGCGCGACCGTGCCAACCCACAGCAGACCAAACGTCAGATAAAGCTTCCCCGTCGACCCGCCCAGACGCAAGCGTCGATCGCCCAGTATCGTATCACCGACCAGAAAGCGCTGCACATAAAGCGCGCGCCAGGGTGCGATCCAACCGAGCGTCAATGGATACAGCAACGACGTCGCCCAACTCAGAAACGCGAACTCGCCCGGTGATCCGACCAGACTGCCACGAATGCCCCGCCATGACGTACGCGCCAGCCTGTACCGGCGCGCACGATATTGCGCGAGCGCCTTCAGCACCGGATACACGATCACGAACAACGCCATCTGATAGGTCGCCCAGCTTGCGCTGGCCTGCCCATAGGCCACGACCATGGTCGTGCTGAGCAGGAAAATCGGCAGCAGCACCACGAGCAAAGCTGCAACGAACCCTTTGAACAATTCGAGTCCGCTGCCGTGATAGGCCAGCGGCTCACCATCGAGCCGTACCGATGCCCACATCCGCCGTCGGATCTCCGTACGTCCCCAGAAGCTGTAGACGCCCAACGTCGCCAGCATCATCAACCCATTGAACAGGCATGGCCCGAGCAATTGCCACGGACTGCCGCTCCAAACGAACTTGGTCTCGCGCGCATCGATCATCGAAACGACTGTCGCCGACGCGCCGCCCGACGCCACCCGCGCGCCCGGTCCCGCAGCGGCAGCCGCAGCAGCACCCGACGGCATCTCGGACAATCGTGAAACTGCGGCCGTCATACTCGCTCGTTCCTGGCATCCTGATGGGCGCTGCGTCTGCAAGTGTAGGCCGCCCGCATAAGCGCATCACGTCGCCGACACTTGTTTGCTCACGCCTCTACGGTTGCATTTTTCACGCGGCAACAGTGTGGCGTCTCAGCGCCACATATAAGCAAAACGTTACGCGAACGTCAGGCGCAAATCCGGCACAGACTTGCCGCCCGGCTGCCGTGAAGCCGTCATGTGCGTGCCCTGAAGGACGTCCATAGCTCTGTCCACGACGCCATCAAGCGCGCCGGTATGGGCTGCGGTGCAGGGGGGCGGCATAGACATGCGATCATCGCAGGGGTGTTGCGCAAGTAACACGAAATTTCGCCACAATGCCTCGGTTGAGCCACAAACGATGCGCACAAACCCTTGTGCAAATCGGTCTTACGACAAAGTTGCGCGGCTTAGGGTGTCGGCCACCATCCCGCCATTTTTCGCGGCTCACACATGAACTTGCAGTTTGGGAACTCGGGAATGTTTCTCCCGCGTATCGGTCCAGATCGCACGTTTGGGTTGGTATTCACGGCGCACTCACGGCGAACTCACGGCGAACGACGCGTATTCTCGTCGAGTAACGACTTCAGTCTCAGCTCCATTGAGAGGATCGGCAACGAGGCATAGAGTAGGCGGGCTTTTCGCCATCACCTAGAATCCGCCGCTGCGTGGCGGTTCGTGTGCGGCGTCGAAGTCCGATCATCTCTCCTCCCATCCCCACTCCGATTCCGAAAGACGAGCCAACAGCCATGCCGAAGAAGCCGCCCCTCAACACGACCGTGACGACATCCGCCGCCAAAGGCGCATCGAAGAAACCTGTGGCCGCAAAATCCGGCGACACCTCCAAGGTCTTCAAGTTCGATAAATCGAAACTCCCCAGTCGTCACGTCACCGAAGGCGCTGCACGCGCGCCGCATCGCTCCTACTATTACGCGATGGGCATGACCGCCGAGCAGATTCATCGCCCGCTCGTCGGCGTCGTCTCCTGCTGGAACGAAGCCGCACCGTGCAACATCGCTTTGATGCGTCAGGCGCAGTCCGCCAAAAAGGGCGTCGACCTGGCCGGCGGCACGCCGCGCGAATTCTGCACCATCACGGTTACTGACGGCATCGCCATGGGTCACCAGGGCATGAAATCGTCGCTGGTCAGTCGCGAGGTCATCGCCGACAGCATCGAACTCACCATGCGCGGCCATTGCTACGACGCGATGGTCGGCCTCGCCGGCTGCGACAAATCACTGCCAGGCGTCATGATGTCGATGCTGCGCCTCAACGTTCCCTCGGTCTTCATGTACGGCGGCTCGATCCTGCCTGGCCGCTTCAAGGGTCGCGACGTCACCGTCGTCGACGTGTTTGAAGGTGTCGGCATGCACGGTGCCGGCAAGATGACCGACAAGGAATTGCACGAACTCGAAACCGTAGCCTGCCCGAGCGCTGGCGCCTGCGGCGGTCAGTTTACTGCCAACACCATGGCGATGGTATCGGAAGCCATGGGTCTCGCACTGCCGTCGTCGGCTGGGGCCCCCGCTGTCGATCTGACGCGCGATCGTTATGCCCAGATGAGCGGTGAGGCCGTCATGCGCTTGCTCGCCGACGGCATCCGCCCCCGCCACATCGCAACCCGCAAAGCCTTCGAGAACGCAGCCGTCGCTGTCGCCGCCACCGGCGGTTCGACCAACGCAGCGCTGCATCTCCCGGCTATGGCCCACGAATGCGGCATCGATTTCGATTTGTTCGACGTTGCCGAGATCTTCAAACGCACACCGTATATCGCCGACCTCAAGCCGGGCGGCCAGTACGTCGCCAAGGACGTCTACGACATCGGCGGTGTCCCCCAGATCATGAAAGCCCTGCTGGAAGGCGGGCTGTTGCACGAAGACTGCATGACTGTGACCGGAAAGACGATCGGTCAAAATCTCGAAGGCGTGAAGTTTAATACAAATCAGAAGGTTGTTTATCCCGTTTCCAATCCCATATCTCCAACGGGAGGTGTGGTCGGGCTGAAGGGCTCGCTCGCGCCAGACGGCGCCATCGTCAAGGTGGCAGGCATGCAGACGTTGAAATTTACCGGTCCGGCGCAGTGCTTCGACTGCGAAGAAGATGCGTTCGCCGCAGTCGAGGCCGACGCTATCAAAGAAGGTTCGGTGATCGTTATTCGTTACGAAGGCCCGAAGGGTGGTCCCGGCATGCGTGAGATGCTGTCGACCACGGCGGCGCTTTATGGTCGTGGCCTTGGCGAGAAAGTCGCGCTCATTACCGACGGCCGTTTTTCCGGCGGCACGCGCGGTTTTTGCATTGGTCACGTCGGACCGGAGGCCGCCGTTGGCGGCCCTATCGCACTGCTGAAAAATGGCGACATCATTAAAATCGACGCTGTCAACGGCACACTCGATGTCGACCTTTCGAAAGCCGAACTCGATAAACGTCGCAAAGCTTGGAAGGTACCGCCGAACGCCTATCAGTCCGGTGCTCTTCGCAAATTCGCAGATCAGGTGGGTCCGGCCCATAAGGGCGCGGTCACTCATGCTGGCGGAAAGGCTGAAGTTGTTTGCTACGCTGACATCTGAGCGGACGGCTTCGCGCCGAAGCCGGACTTTGCGTCGAAGCCTGGGAGGCGCGATTTCGATCGCGGCTCTCGGCCTTGCGCTCCATGTCGTCGGTGCGGGCAGTGCGCCCACGCCGGCGCACGCGGCCAGTCATGCGTGCGGCGCACCGGCCGAGATGCTGACTAAGGGCCTCGATGCTTACGGTCAGAACCAGTACGAGCTTGCGATCCCGAAGTTCGAATGCGTTCAGCGCTCGGACGACGCCCTCTCGAAGCTGCACGCCGAGTTCTTCCTGGCGCGCATATTTTCTGACGATACCGGCGGCTACACCGATCACGCCCACGCCTACATGCTCTTTCAGAATATCTCCGACTCCGCCGACACGGTCGACCCGGACGATCCACGTCGCGCACCGTTCGTCGCCAAATCGGTTACCGCCATCGCTGGCTACGTTCGCCGTGGTCTTCCGGCCATCGGCCTGAAATCCGATCTCGAGCGTGCTGTCGAGTATTATCGCACGGCTGCGACCACCTTCAACGAACCCGACGCGCAGTTCGAAATCGGCAAGCTGCATTTGAGCGGCAATGGTGTACCGGTCGATGTCGCGCTCGGCCTTCACTACATCCAGAAGCTGGTGCAGGAAGGGCATGCCAGCGCCCAAGCCTATCTTGCCGATCAGCATTGGCGTGGAACTCTACCGCAGGTTTCTAAGGACCATGCGCGCGCGCTCGCCATGAGCAAGATCGCTGTCGAGAACGCCGGTGCATCCGACCGCCTTTGGATCGAGGACGGATATCAAAACATGTATTGCGGCACGACCGCAGCCGAACGCACGCGAGCAGCCGACATTGCAGCGTCGCTGCGTCGTGCCTTCGCGCGCGCACCCAATGCGGATCGGAGCGTCCGGGTCGCACAGCCACCCATGGCCCTCGGTCGTCGTCAGCCGACGCTGTCGCGCACGTGTGGCAATGGTGAGCCGATCGATATGGAGTTGCGGGCAGGCATCAACGCACCACCGTTGGCGTCCACGCTGACGCAAAGCGCACCGCAACAGACCACGCCGGCCGGCATGCGCCCCCGCGTTGACAGGCCGTGACACGCCCATTCCAACTCTCAGTCTGACGGCACGTGCTTTTTACAGCTATGTCTTGCGTATGTTTTCCACGCGAAGCAGGCTGAAATAGCACGCTTGCGCGGTGTCAAGACCTTGGCGTGCGAGGCGAACATCCGCACAGTGCATGATCATGTGCCGGTGATTCGCGCGTCCGGCCCCGATGTTCAAGTGTGCCTTCCGACGGATCTGTGTGTACTGCCGCAAGACGCGACGCGGTTTCGACGTGCAACGATCTGTCGAACCGCTCTTGCATGGGATTTGTTGTCATGGCCACGACGATGGACGCGATCATGCTCGCCACCGCACCGCACACTGAACACGCGCAGGCACCTGCGGCGCGGACGCCTCCCAAACCGGAGCTTGATGCTGGCCGCGTACGCGATATCGTTCTGGTGCGCGTCGCCACCTCGGGCAAAGTAATGACCCGCTCTGAGTTGGCCGACGACCTTTTCCCGTTCGTGGGCCATGCACTCACCCTTGCCGCGTGGACGGCAATTCTCGATCGCGATCTCGGCGCCCTCGCCGATGCTGGCTTGTGCGAAGCAAAACCCGTTGCCGTCACATCGACGGAGGCTGGTCGGAAGCGCGCGGCTCTGGTGCTTGGGCTGGCCGCATTGCCCCGCACGTGGATGGAAGCGAAGTCCGGCCCGTTGATCGCAAAATCTCTCGGCCTCGAACAGCTGCTGCCACGTCGTCAGAAAGCCCTCCTCAAAGCCGATGGACTGCGCGCGGCGATCGTCCAGCAGGCCTTCAAACTCAAGCTGCGTGGACTATCGACCCCGGCGCGGCTGCGTGCGACCTTGGCCAAGCTCGCGATATCGCGCGCCTTCGGCAACAGCCTGCCTGAGGGCATCGAGGATCGCTCGGGTCTCTCGGCAAAAGCAGGCCGCAATCTCGCCGGCCGCCTCGCGCACCCGCCGCGCGATTTCGCAACCGACAGCCGTTTGGTAGCCGCGCTTGCGATGGAGCAATCGGGTGCCCGCAAGTCCGATTTCGACAGCCTGCAAACCGCCCTGCTTCGCCGCTACGTCACGCGAGGCCAGTCGGCACCTGTGCCTAGCGTGCTCAAGCCTGCACGCGTTCGCAGCACAGCTCCGGCCCCCGGCGTCAAAACCGCAGCACCGGCAGTCGCACCGGCAGCACGGCCTCTCCTCGCCAACGCCAACCCGTACGCCGCAGCCCGTCCGACCTTCACGGGGTTCGTTGCCATCATCCGCACGCTTGCCGCAGATGTCGCCGAAGGCTGGCCGGGAAACCGCAAAGCTTTCATCTCGAAGGTCTGGACCGCGGCACTGGCACGCCATCCCGAGTGGCACGTCAGCGATATCGAATTCAAGGCCATGCTCGCCGAGGCGCATCGCGCCGGCCTTATCGTGCTGGCCAACGCCGACCTTAAGGACCAGCGCTCGATCGCCGATATTCAGGCGAGTGCCATCGCCTACAAGAACACCATCTTTCACTACGTGCGCGTGGACGACTGACCCAGAGTGTTTCCGGAGAAACCGGAACGCCACTAGCCTCCATCGCCGCCGAGCTCCTTGCCCAGGACACATAAATCGATGCAACTGCCCCCGCCACCGACCACGCACAATCCCAGTCTGGATCGCATGAGCCAGGCCTTCGAACATTCGATTACCTGGGAAGACGATGTCTGGCATTCTGACCCGGTCGACGTCGAACTCGTCCACCGCAAAGCACGCGGCAAGTTCGCCGATCTCCTGGACGCGGTGACGACCACCAACGGCGCGTCCAAAAACGCTGCGGCACAAGCACGTATCCTGCTTTTTCACGGACAATCCGGTGCCGGCAAGACGCATCTCGTGCGCGCCATGCGCACCAGTGCTCATCGTCAGGGCAAAGCGTATTTCGGTTATGCGCAGATGACGCCGGATATCGGCAATTACGCGGACTACTATCTGCGCCGCCTCATCAACTCGCTTGAAAAACCCTATGACCCGGACCAGGGCGGCGAGAGCGCGCTCGCGCGTCTGACCCGCCGCCTCGTCGGGGACGCCAAGGTACTTGCACCATCCCAGCTCGAGGAATTGCGCGAAGCCGACCTCGACGAGGCAACTCTCGCTCGACTGGTACTGAAACTTGCCGACGACATCGTCGCCAGTCCCAAGTTCGCCGAACAGGAACTCGATATCAACATCGTGCGCGCGTTGCTGTATCTGCAGCGCGCCGATCCGCGTATCGATCAGCGCATCCGCCAGTATCTGCACGGCAAGCCCCTCAACGACCTGTCGCACAGTGCCGTTGCCGCGCTCGATCCGAACACCGGCGAAGGCCGCGCCTTCGAAATAATCGAATGCCTTGGCAAACTGATGTGGACCGTCGATCGGGCAGCCTTTGTTTTCGCCATCGATCAGGTCGAAGACCTGCGTTTCTTCGACGACTATCCGGAGCGGTTTCAGAAGGCCGTGCGCGATCTTATCCAGATCGCCAATCGCCTGCCGACCTCGATCGTGATCATTTCCGTCCTCGGCGATTTCTACGACAAGGTGCGCGAGGTTCTGGCGCAGTCCTACATCGACCGCATCGAGAAAGCCGGTCCTGTCCCGTTGATCGAAACGCGTTCGGCCGAAGAAGCGCGTCTGATCATCGCCAAGCGCCTCGAGCACGGCGCTGCAATGGGTCTCGACTATGGCGTCGAAGATCCCAACGCGCTGTTCGGCGACAGCTTCTTCGAAGAGTTCAGCGGCTTGTCGACACGCCGTCTGTTGGAGCTTGCGCAAACCCGCTGCCGCGATCACGGCACCAACGCCAGCAACGAGGAAGCCGACAAACCCGGCTTCCTTGATGCCCTCGTGCAGGCGCTCGGCGGCAACCTGTTCGGTGGCGGTATCGCTTCCAACGGCAGCAGTGCCACGGGTGAGCAGCCGCATGACTTCCGCGAAATGTGGGAACGCTTCTCGTCCGATAGTCAGGTGGAAATTCCCGCCGACGAAGACGGACTGCTCGGTGTGCTGCAATCCGCGATGACGTTGGCGCGCGAAGAGTGGCCGGCGACGCTGGAGCTGTCGCTCGAACGCCTCGCGATCGCCGACGATCTCCCCGCCATCGACATGACGCTGAAGCACAAATCCGGGTTCACCACAGAGAGCCGCATTTTTCTGTGCAATCGTTCCATTCAGGGCGGTAGTTTCAAGCGGCAGCTGGATCGTGCGCTCGGTGCCATGGGCACGAAAACGTGCTTCATGCTGCGCGCCAGCGATTACCCGCCGAACACCAAAAGCCAGACGGCACAAGCGTTCCGAAAATTCCGCGAAAGCGGTGGCCGCGCATTGCTGATCCCGCTCGCCGAGTGGGAGCGCGTGCTGACCGTGCGCGAATTCCACAATCACCACAAACAGGATCCAGGCTTCGTGCACTGGTTCGAGCAGGCGAAATTGCTGTCGGCGATGAGTGCCATCGTGCAGTTGCTGCGGCTCGATCTCGTCAACCGCAACGTCACCAAAATCGACGGCGCGTCGAAGGCGAACATGGCTGCCGTCGTCGAGGCCGCGAACGCAGCGTTCAGTCTGTCCGCAGCACCCGTTGCCTCGATCGGCCGGCCTGCAACCGCGCCACCGATTGCCTCACCTTTCCTCCCGCCGCCGATGCCTTCAGGTGGCTTCGCAGGGTCTCCGGCAGCCGATTGGACCGGCTGGGCGCCCATCCCGCCTGAGGCACCAACTCCGGCTGCTGCCGAAGATGCGAAGGTCGAGGAAGATTTGCCCCTATCGGTCATTCTCGACGAGAACGGCGAAGGTGCCGGCAGCATTCTTGCGGGCCGCATGATCAAGTCGAACGCCGCCGTCACCATGAACAAAGACGTGTTGAAGCGTCACGCGGCCGTACTCGGCGGTTCTGGTTCTGGCAAAACGACACTGGCCCTTTGTCTCATCGAGCAGATCCTGCAACGCGGCATTCCCGCCATTTTGATCGATCGCAAGGGCGATCTGACCAGCTACGCAAATCCCGACGTCTGGCGCGCCATCGAAGGTGACTACTCCGATCGGCGCGGCGAGCGAGAAAAACTGGCCGACCAGATCGACGTCGCCGTCTACACACCGGGGCGTTCGTCGGGGCGGCCGATTTCGATTACCTTGCTGCCCACCGGCATCAAGGAACTGCCCGAGCATGAGCAACAACTGCTTGCGGGGCTGTCGGCAGCCGCCCTCGGCGACATGCTGCACCTGAAAAATTCTGCAACGCATCAAAAGCAGTCTGGCACGCTGTCGGTGGCATTGAAGCTGCTCGGTCAACGTTTCTCGACGCAGGTGATGCTCGCCGATCTCATCCATCTATTGGAAGAAGACGATCCCGAGCTTGCCGAAGCCACGCAACGCATGGACCCCTCCGGCAAACTGCGCCGCGATCTCGTCGCTCAACTCGACAGCTTGCGCCACCGCAACGCGTCGCTTTTCGAAGCGGGTGGTGAAACGTTGAATATGGAGCGTCTGCTCGGCATTGGGCCCTATGCTCGGAGCGACGGACGCACGCGCCTGTCGATCATCTACACCGGATTTCTCGGCGATAACGAGAATATCCTGTTCTGGGTTTCACAGTTTCTTGCCGAAGCGCTGCGCTTCTGTCAGCGCAATCCGAACGACGAATTGCAAGCCGTATTGATGCTCGACGAAGCCGACCTCTACATCCCCGCGAATGCAAAGCCGGCGACCGCCGAACCGCTGCAAAGTTTGCTCAAACGGGCGCGGTCTGCCGGTCTCGGCATCATGCTGGCGACCCAGTCACCGGGCGATCTCGACTACAAGAGCCGTGATCAGATCACCAGCTGGTTCATCGGTCGCGTCCGCGAAGATACCGCACTCAAGAAACTCAAAGCCGCATTCCAGTCCGACAGCGGCCTCGATGCAGCGACAGTTCTGCCAGGGCAAACTGTGGGCGAATTCCATCTCGTTCAGGAAGGTTTGGTCCGCGCCATCAAAGCGCACCGTTCGCTGATCACGGCGGAACAGGTGCCCTTCGACCGGATCGAACAGCTTGCGCGTGAAACCAAAGGTCAGGACGAACGGCAACTCAAATTGTTCAATTGAACAAGATCGCCGTCAGCGTGAGCCGACGGCGATCTGATCTCAATTCGTGGCCGACGTTTTATTAGACGATCGGCATTTTATCGCGTGTGACTGCTTCATCGGCTGCAATCTTGTCTTCAAACTTGTTCCAGCCCGCAGAACGATACTGCTCGCGACGCGCGCCGACGTCGACCGACGAGGTACCTAACATCGATTCGATGCGAGTTTGATCGGCGTCAGATACCCGCACTGTCAGCAGTGTTCCGCCCCGACGAAGCCCTTCAGCGTAAACGTGCGCGTGCTCTTCCGGCACGCCGGCGTCGGTCAAAGCACCGATGATACCACCGGCCGCGCCACCGACGACCGCACCCAAAGCGGTTGAGGCAAGCCAACCGGCCGCCACGACCGGGCCGATACCCGGAATAGCCATGATGCCCAATCCGGCTAGTAGGCCAGCAATCCCACCAACAGTTGCGCCTACGCCAGTGCCCGTTCCGGCACCGCCATGCGCTTCACCGCCAACCGTGTCATAGGTGCCGTTTTCGCCGGTCGTGAACCGATTGTTCGCATTGTTTGCAACGATGCTGATATCGGCTTGCGGAATGCCAGCGGTAATGAGTTCGCTCATTGCTCGCCGCGCATCGTCATATGAATCGTAAAGATGTGTAACAACTGCCATGTGAAACTCTCCCGTTGCACGCGTTACTTCGAAGTCGAAATATTACCCTGATAATCGAGCGTCACAGTTTCGCTCTTGCCGTCTTTTTGACCCGTCGCGCGCCATATTCCGTTGTCGTCTTTCTTCAGGCCTGAAACATTCGAATATCCACCGCTTTCGAGGCGGGCTTTTGCCTGATTTTCCGTGAAGCTGTTGGCGCCGGCGGCTGGGCCGCCCAAGTTACTTTTGTCCATGCTCGATCCGGCTGAACCGGAATTGGCCGGCGGCACCGATGGTGCGGTGGGCGTCTTCGGAGCGTCGGTACTTTTCGGCATATCTGCCGAGGGCACAGACGGTGTTGCCTGCGGTGTGGACGGTGGCTGCGATGTCTGACTGAGGGCCGAGGCGGCCCCGACAAACATGAGCACGGTCGTCACTACGACGCGTTTCATTGGATCTACTCCCGATATGGTTTGATAAACTGACTCAATCGCCGGTGCCGCCATACGACGGTTATCAAAACACCGGATGATGCCGTTTAAACGCGCCCACCCGATCGGCGTTCCCCGAAAGGAATGCCGCGATGCCGCTGCCGAGGTTGAAAACGAAGATAAACTTTATATCGCGATGCCGCGCCCGCCGTCTGCGAATGCCAGGACGATATCGGCGGCCGTCACACTGGGTGCCGCCTCGACATGCAATTTCGCGGGAATATGGCTCAGAGCAAGTATTTGACGAGCCCGCGCTTCGGTGTCCGACAGCAACGGCAACAGCGCTTCCGACAGGCGCGCGCCGGTGCAATCTTCCTGCTTGAATTCCGGAAATGCATTTTCGCCGAGCACCAGATTGGCAAGCACGATCGACTGCACTTTCATCAGAAAGCGGAACTTCGCCGCGAGCGCATCCACCTTGTAGCCGACGACCATCGGCGTGCCGGTGAGCGCGAGTTCGAGCGTTACCGTACCGGAAGCGGCGAGCGCCGCAGTCGCCAGCTTGAACGCCTGGAATTTCGCCGCTTCGCCCTCGAGAAGATAAGGCGTCACCGGCCAGGACCTGAGATGCTGTTCCACCAGATCGCGCACGTGCGGCACGATTGGAATGAGCACTTCCGGGTTCATCCCTTGCTGACGCATCCGGGTGAGCGTTTCGCCGAAGGGCTGCATCAAGCGTTCGACTTCCGAGCGGCGACTACCGGGCAGCACCACCAGCACCGGTCGTCCAGACTGTAGTCCAAGCTCGGCTCGCAACGGCGATGGATCGATCGACGCCAGTTCCGCCTGACGTTCGACCAACGGATGCCCGATGTAAGTGCACGCCGGACCGCCAAGCTGTCGGTGAACCGCCGGCTCGAACGGCAGGAGCGCCAACACATGGTCGACATAACCGCGCATGCGTCGTGCGCGACCCGGTCGCCACCCCCACACACTGGGACTGACATAATCGATGATCGGGACGTCGGGCAGTTTCTGCCGTATCCGCTTTGCGATCGGATGCGTGAATTCCGGCGCGTCGATGATCACGACGGCATCTGGCTGTGCTGCCACCGCTGCATCGACGGTGCGGTAGACGCGTCGCATCAGGCGCGGCAGCACCTTGACGATCGCTGCGGGTCCCATCACCGCCACGTCCGACAAAGGAAATTGCGAGATCAGCCCGTGCGTGCGCATATCCGGCCCACCGACGCCGAGATAGCGTACACGCCCGCGCGACTGCACGTTCAGTGCGTCCATCAGTCGGCCGCCGAGTGCATCGCCAGAATGCTCGCCCGCCACCATGAACAAACGCAATTCGCGTTTGCTTGACGATATCGTGACGCTGCGTGCCGCGACCTGACCGGGGATGTTGCGTGTCTGCGCCATGTATTTATGCCGCCTCGATTGCCGAGCGCGGAGGGTCGACGTCGATCTCGATCAGAAACAGTCGCAGCCGATCCGCTGCCGCAACCGCCGACATCGGTATTTCAATTTTCGGCTTGTCGGTTTTGGGGTCTGGCATTTTCGCGCGCACAAGCGCGACGCCAGCAAGCCCTGCCCCTGCCAACGCCTCGATCATCGTCGTAAGTTCGTTTGCATCATCTCGTGACGAGTCGAACAGAAAAGCGGCGGCACCGCGTCCGTGCCGCTTGTGGCCCCATTGCCGAAGCGCGGCAACGCGCACCGCCATCGCAACCGGCCCCTCGGCGGCCGCCACCGCCAGCACGTGATCGCGCACGACGACGGCCGCTGCTCCCGTCGCAAAGACTGCCAACCGCTGCGTAACCTCAGCTGCTGTTCGCGCATCGCGGCCATCGGCATTGTTCGGAGCAAATCGTCCAAGCATCGACGCGGGTCGGGTCGCAAGCAGCGTCTCGCGTTGCAGACGAGGCTGATTGACACCTTCCGCACCTGCGACGTCGCGCTCGACGCTGCGGAAGACGATGCGGCGGTCTGCTACCTGCTGCAGCATGTCCGCCCTGTTGAGCAGCAGCGTCTTTCCGGCGACGACGACGAGGCTGCCGATCCGAGCGTCGGCAAGATGCCTGATCGTCTCCGCGCCAACTGTCGGCATATCGACGCGAAGGTCCTGTCCACGCTTTGGACCTTTAACGACCACGCCGCCTGGAACGTCGCGATCCGCGAGCGTCGCAATGCGCGCCAGCATCCGGTCCGTACCCTCGACGCCTTCTATGGCGAGGACCGATCCGTTCTCGACGGCGATAGCCTGACCGATGTCGAGATCGGCCACCGCATCGAGCACCGCGAATCCCAAGGCCATATCGCTGTCGTCGGCGCGTTCGGTCTCGCCACTGGCACCTGGCGCGACGCCACTGACCATGCCCGCCTCCGCAAGCAGCTCCGGCGCGACATCGGCGACCCCTTTGACGACCAGGCCCTGCTTTTCGAAAAACCGCACGAGCCGCGTCAACACCGCGTCGTCGCCGCCCTTGAGCATCGCCAGCACATCGGGCAAATATCGGACGACCCCGAAATCCGGTTTCAACCGCCTGAGATCGGGACGGCTGACGGTTCCCGCGATCATCATCGTGCCGTTACTCTCGCGCTTGAGCGTCGTCAGTATCGCGTTGACCGAGCCCCACGTCACCCAGGTATGCGGATAAGCCTCGATCTCAGATCCAGCTTCACCGCGCACTCCAACGATGTGTGCACGTCCGCCACGGCTCGCAATGCTGTCGGCGAGGACGAGTGGCAGTCTCCCCCCGCCGGCAAGGATCGCGATGCGTTCCATCAATCCGTCTTCCAAAATCGTACGTTACGCGCTGCGTGGCAGACAAAGCGAACGCTCCGACGGTGCCTTGATGAAATCGATGATTTCCCGCACGTAAGGGTCCGAGGCGACGTTCTCCGCCTCGATGTCCACCAGCCGTTCCGCCAGCGTCCCTTCGTTCGAGAACAACAGCCGGTAGGCATGACGCAGACTTTGGATCTGCTCGCGGCCGAACTGAAGCCGCTTCATGCCGACGACGTTGAGCCCCGCCAGCCCTGCACGGTTGCCGAGTGCCATTCCGTAGGGGATCACATCGTTCTCGATACCGGCGAGGCCACCGACGAACGCGTGATGCCCGATACGGCAAAATTGATGCACGCCCGCCCCGCCGCCGATGATGACGAAGTCACCGACCGTGCAGTGTCCGGCCACCAGCACACCGTTAGAGAAAATGACATTGTTGCCGATCCGGCAATCGTGCGCCACATGCGCGTTGGCAAGGAACGTACAGCGATCGCCTACGCTGGTGACGAAACCACCCCCGCCCGTCCCCGGATTCATCGTCACACCCTCGCGGATCGTGCAATCTTTGCCGATCGTCAGCGTAACAGGCTCGCCCTGATACTTCAGATCCTGCGGCTCGTGACCGAGCGAGGCGAACGGAAACACCCGGGTGCGATCGCCCAACGTCGTCTTTCCGGCGATCACGACATGGCTCAGCAGACGCACACCGTCGCCGAGCACGACTTCGGCCCCGACGTGGCAGAATGGTCCAATTTCGGCGCCGTCACCGATTTTGGCACCTGCTTCGACAATCGCCGACGCATGAATTTTCGGCGCAGTACGCACCGCCGCTTTGACGAGAGCGGGCTGCTTGACTTTAGTCTTTTTTGACATTTGCGCGGTCCACGATCATGGCGCTGATTTCAGCTTCGGCTACGATCTGGCCACCGACTTTTGCTTCACATGCGAAGCGCCAGACAGGACCGCGGCTACGAATTTTCTTCACGTGCAAGTGCAGCTGGTCACCCGGCAGGACGGGCTTGCGAAACTTGGCATTGTCGATGCCCATGAAGTAGACGATCTGCGGAATATCGCGCTGCCCTGAATTATGCACGCACAACGCCCCCGCCGTCTGCGCCAATGCCTCGATGATCAACACGCCGGGCATGACCGGATACCCCGGGAAATGACCCTGGAAGTACGGCTCGTTCATGGTCACGTTCTTGATACCGACCGCACTTTCGTCGCGATCCATATCGATGATCTTGTCGATCAGCAAAAAGGGATAACGATGTGGCAACAGCTTCATGATCAGTTCGATATCGGCACTGGCCAATGGCTTTGGGGACTTCGCGTCGTCCATGGATCTCGAGGCTCCGATCGTTTTGAATTGTGATCACGCTGGTATGAAATCACACTAGCATCTTGCTTTTTCAAATGTGCGACTTGATCGCAGAGTTCGTTAGCGTCACAGGATACTCGTACGAGTGTCGCGCCCTAAGTTCTGGCCGCCAGAGCTATAGGGCTACACAACAGCGGTTCAAGTTTCGTTTCCCGATGGCTCTTTTGGCTCGTCTGCTCCACCTGCAGAGGTTCCGGGCGCAGTCGCAAATGACGACGTCTGCAATCGTTTCAGCGCGATCTGTTCACGCCCCCACTCGCGCAAAGTCTTGGCGGGCGTACCGATCATCCGCATGCCCGGCGCAACGCTGTCCTTTGCGTGGCTCGCGCCTGCGATCTGCGCCCCGGTTCCGATCGTGATGTGACCGGCAACGCCACCCTGTCCGCCGACGACCACGAAATCCTGCAACGTCGCCGAACCCGCAATCCCCACCTGACCGACGATCACACAGTGTCGTCCGATGATGACGTTGTGTCCGATCTGGACGAGGTTATCGATTTTGGTGCCTTCGCCGATAACGGTATCCTTGAGCGCGCCGCGGTCTATCGCGCTGTTCGCGCCGATCTCCACATCGCTCTGCACGATCACGCGTCCGATCTGCGGCACCTTCAGATGTCCACTCGGTCCCATGGCAAAACCGAAGCCATCCTGTCCGATGCGGACGCCGCCATGGATGACGACACGGTCGCCGATCAAGGCATGAATGATAGAGGCGTTGGGGCCAACGTAACTGTCACGCCCGACCGTCACGCGATAACCGATGACGGCCCCCGCCGCGATGACCGTACCCGAGCCGATCCAGGCCTCGCGTCCGATAACGGCACCCGCCTCGATGCGCACCCCCGCCTCGATGCGCGCCGTTGGATGCACGAGCGCATCCCCAGCCTCAGTCATCGCCGCCTTCGGTCGCATGGCTTCCGGGTAGAACAACGCGAGCGCCTGCGCAAAAGCCCGGTATGGTGCCCGCAGCTGCAATGCAATCATACCGGCGGGAATACGCCCGGCCAGCGCCGGCGCAACCAGGCACGCGCTGGCGCGGGACGACTGCAACAGCGGCAGATATTTACGGTTGTCGATGAAGGAAAGGTGCCCGGGCCCCGCATCGTCGAGTGCCCGGATGTCGGTGAGCAGCAACTCCAGATCCGCATCGGCGGATAGCTCGGCTCCAAGACGTTCAGCCACAATCTGTAATGGAAACGGGCCGGCCCGTTCGAAAAAGCCAGGATGTTCCATCACGATCGCGCACCCAATTATGCTGGCGTTCTGCAAGCTAGCGTACTTCGGACCGGCTACGGGACCGTGGCGCGTCAGCGCTCGACCAAGCTCTAAAGTGCTTCCCGGGGAGTGTGAAGCAGTTTTCACGGAGTTTGTTACTGCCCGAACCCGAGCCCAACTACCGACGTGTTGCAAAGCCAGCAACGCTCGACGCCGATCACGATGCAAAGCGGGCGGCCCCGCTAGATGGCCGCCCGATTGTTAACTCTCGAGAACAAGGTCGACTTGACCTCAGAACTTCGTCGTCGCGCCGAAGCTGAACGGTTTCAGCTTGTCGACGCTCTGCCCAGTCAGCGGATCCTTCTGGTAGGTCAGCGCCTTCGCAAGATCAAGGCGCAGAGGTCCAAGCGGCGAGTTCCACAACAGGCTGGCACCGATGGACGAACGGATCATCGAACTATCTGTTAAGCAGACACCAGCAGCTGACCCGTCCAGCGCGGTCGTCCCGCACTTCGCATTGAGCGTCTGCGCCGATTTACCGGCACCGAACAATGAACCGGCGTCAGCGAACACCGCACCGGTCATCCCGAGATCGTCAGGTATCCCCGGAAGCGGGAAGCGAAGCTCCGCCGTCGTCACCCAATAATTACGACCGCCGAGAGCATTGGTATTGCCGCCGGGCGTCAGATCACGCGGACCATACCCCAGAGTGTTGAAACCACGGATTGTCTCGCCACCCTTGTAGAACAGATCGAGCAAACGCACGTCCTGCCCGCCAGTGCCCATGATCGATCCGCCCGCCGCCCGCGTCACGAACGTGATCTTGTCGGTGACCGGATAGTAGGCCCGGCCTTCTGCGTTCAGGCGGAGGTAGTGAACGTCGCCACCCAACCCTGCCACATCGACACCGGTCTGGAAGAAAGTGCCGCTGGTCGGGTTTTTGGGATGGTTACGATTGTCGATGGTGAAGCCGATGCTGCCCATCGAAGTGTAGCGGGCCTTACCGTCACACGATCCGTTGTTTGTGAAAGGTCCCTGACCATTGTCGACAGCCGTTGGGACACCGTTTTTGTCGATGAACTGATCGGTATAGCCGCACGCATCCTTAATCGCGCGGGAGGCTCCGGCAGCGTACGCAGTTGGGATGTCGATCGTGTCACGGGACAGCGAGTAGGAGGTATTGAGCCACACGTTCTCAGCCAGCGGGAAGGCTGCGCGTAGTGCGCCACCGGTTCGTGACGTATTGTAGGGCGTGGTCGACGACGCGGTCGTCGTGTTCCGGAACAGGTCAAAACCAGCGGCGATATTGGTGCCGAGGAACCGCGGCTCCGTAAAGCCAAGATTAAGATTCAACCGCTCTTTGGAGCCGGACACGCCGAGCCGCAAGTACTGGCCGTTACCGAGCAGGTTGCGTTCGGTCAAGCTGACGTCGCCGATCACACCTTCCTGGGTCGAGAAACCGGCACCGAACGATAGCTCACCCGTCGGCTGTTCCAGCAGATCGACGTCGAGAATAACGCGGTCCGGTGCGCCGCCATTTCGGCGTTTGATCTCGACCGTCTTGAAGAAGCCGAGATTCTGCAGCCGCTTCTTGCCATTCTCCACCAGCAACTGATTGTAGGCGTCGCCTTCGGCAATCTTGAACTCGCGACGGACCACATAATCCTTGGTGCGCTCGTTGCCGTTGACGTTGATACGCTCGATGTAGACTCGCGGACCTTCCTCGACGAGATAGATTACATTGATGCTGTTGGTACCGGCGACACGGTCGGTACGCGGGCGGACCCGGCCGAAGGCGAACCCTTGCTCGGCGACTTTAAGCGTCAAGGCCTCTGTCGTTTTGTCGAGCAACTGCGCATTGAAGATGGCACCCGACTTGGTGGTGATCTCTTTGCCGAGCGCTCCTGTGTTCACACCAGCCAGTTTCGAGTCGATCGTCACGGCACCGAAGTTGTAGAGCTGCCCCTCTTCGACGACGAAAGTTATGAAGAAGCCAGAACCGTCGCGATCAAGCTCCGCATTCGCCGAAACCACGCGGGCGTCCGCATAGCCGTTCTTGAGATAGTACTGGCGCAGCAGCTCTTTATCGAGGCTCAAGCGATCGGGATCGTAGATGTTCGTGCCTTTGAGGAAGTCAAACAGCCCGGACTGGATCGTCGTGATGATGTCGCGCAACTGGCTGTCCGAGAACGCGCGGTTGCCAACGAACGCGATGCTCTTGACCTTGGTCGCCTGACCTTCGGTGATCTCGAACACGACGTTGACGCGATTGTTGTCGGTTTCGATCAACTTCGGCTGCACGCTGGCAGCAAATCGGCCCTGACGTTGATAGACTGCCAGAATGCGCTGCACATCGGCTTGCGCCTTGGCTCGCGTAAACACGGCCCGCGATTTCAGCTGAACCTCAGCCTCCAGCGCAGCCTTGTCGACCTCACTGTTGCCTTCAAAAGCCACCTGTCCGATGACCGGGTTTTCTGAAACGACGACAACAACACCATTAGAGGTGCGATTGATTTTCACGTCGGAAAACAGGCCAGTCGAGAACAACGCGCGGATCGATTCGTCCGCTTTGGCGTCGTCATAGGGCTGACCGACGGTCAGCTTCATGTATGAGCGAACGGTTTCGGGCTCGAGGCGTCGATTGCCCTGGACCGTGATCTCTCGCACGACAGCGCTTTGCGCTTGGGCGGCAAACGAAGCAGGTGTCACGACCGGCACCACACTAAGCAATGCCAGACCAACGACCGGCGCTACAGCGCGCAGTGCGATGGCGACTAGCGCCTGCCGTGCCCCCGATCTTGGAGCCCCCGATTTTGTCATTCGAATCAGTCGCATGAGCGAGAGTTCGCTTTCCTGGTTGCCGTTCCCCCAAAACACAGTCCAGCGCTCGGCAGTAGCTCTGGAAGGCACATACGCGCGCCGCATGGTTATTTACACCACGCAACCCCTACAGTCGCGGCACCGGGTTTGCCCCGAAGCCTTAGACGCACTCAGCACGTGCTAGGTTTAACGATTCAGTAACTCCGAGGGAAGTGGCAAGTTTACCCCACTGCCAAGGATTCGACGCAAACCGAATAAAATACAACTCCGGCCCCGACCTCATAGATTATGTAAAAACATGAGCTTAGCTAAAAACGGACGGATCTGTTGCAGACCCGCCCGTGCCGTTCCGCCCTCAGCCGCCCATCCACGTTTTGACGACCAACCGGTCGTTCCACATCACCAGCATGAACAGCATCAGAATCAGCGCAAATCCCATGCGGAAGCCGAGCTCTTTGGCGTTGTCGCTCAGGGGGCGTCCGCGCACCGCTTCGGCCGCGTAGAACAGCAGATGTCCGCCATCGAGAGGCGGAACGGGGAACAAATTGAACAACCCGACGCCGAGGGACACCAGCGCCGCAAGATTGAGCAACGAGTCAAAGCCGATGCTGGCCGCTTTGCCTGCAACCGCCGCGATCCGAAGCGGACCACCCAACTGTGACGTGTCCTCGCGACCAGTCAGCATCTTGCCGATCGCCTGAAGATTTGATGTCAGCAGGAACACGCTTTCCTTGACGCCCAGTCCCAAGGCATCGATCGGGCCATACTTTGTAAACGTACCACCTGTCGGCGAGTTGACACTTCTGATGCCAAGCCGGCCAACTTGCACCTTGCCGCCGATCAGATCCGACTCTTCCCGGCGCTCGGGCGTGACCTTGACGCTGGAGAGCGCACCGTTCCGTTCGTACGTCAGCCCAAGCTCGCGTCCAGGATTGACCGTAACGATACGCAACAGATCGATGAAGCTCGCAATGTGCGTTCCGTCCACCTCAACGATCAAATCGCCAGCCTGCAGACCTGCACGTGCAGCGGGACTGTCGACAATAACTTCTTCAACCTTCGCTGGAAACGTACGCACGCCCCACACCATGAAGAGCGTCGCCAGCAACGCAACCGCCAATAAAAAGTTTGCAAACGGTCCCGCGAAGATGACCGCTGCGCGCTGCCACAGTGGCTTGGCGTGAAACGACGTCGCACGCTCTTGCGGGCTCATCCGTTCGATCGCCGCCGCATCCGGCATGCTGGCACCGTTAGCGTCATCCATGAACTTCACGTACCCGCCGAGGGGAATCCAGTTGAGGCGCCAGCGGGTGCCCTTGCTGTCGTTCCAACCGAACACTTCACGGCCGAATCCCATCGCGAAGGCGTCGACTTTGACGCCGCACCAACGCGCCACGAGAAAATGTCCCATTTCGTGAACGACAACAACGATCGAGAGTACGAACAGGAATGCGACGAGCGTAAAAAGTCCGGATCCGAGCATGGAGGCGACAGTCGACATCTGGCATTCCCTTGTTGACCCGAAACTCTTGCGCCTCAGCTCGGCGACGACCGGGTGTGTGCTCGCACCCGGGGCATAATCTGTGCCATGCCTGCCAGGAGACCGTACGTCCCAGCCGATATGGTATGCTCAGGCACGACGGCCAAGTGCCGACAGCGCCATCGCGGCAACGCGTCGTGCTTCGTCGTCGAGCGACATGATCGCGGCCAAGCCTTGCGGCTCGTCCAGCAAACGCTCCCGTTCCAATGCCTCGAGCGACATGGCGACTATCTCTGCGATGTGGCCGAATTTGCACTGCTTGGCAAGAAAAGCTGCAACCGCGACCTCATTCGCCGCATTCAACGCCGCCGTTGCCCCGCCGCCACGCTGCATGGCGTCACGCGCCAGCCTGATACAGGGGAAGCGGACCTCGTCGGCAGGTTCGAACGTCAACGGCGGCGACTTCGTCAGATCCAGCCGCGCCGCAGGCGTTGCGCGTCGCGTGGGCCACGTCAATGCCAAGGCGATCGGCACGCGCATGTCGGGGCTGGCCATTTGCGCCAGGACAGATCCGTCCGTGTATTCCACCAGGGCATGCACGATCGACTGCGCATGCACCACAATATCCAGCTGATCCGGCTGCAGATCGAACAGATGCAGCGCCTCGATCAGTTCGAGTCCCTTGTTCATCATCGACGCCGAATCGATGGTGATCTTCTGCCCCATCGTCCAGTTCGGATGCTTCAGCGCCTGTTCTACAGTCGCCTCCGCGATGGCCGCCGTCGACCACGTGCGAAACGGGCCACCCGAGGCCGTCAGCGTCACTTTGGCGACCTGATCGCGATTGTGAACTTCCAAGGTCTGCATCACGCCGGAATGTTCGCTGTCCACGGTCAGCAGTTCCGTCCCATGCCGGCGAACCGCGTCCATGAAATGCGCGCCGGCTGACACAAGGCATTCTTTGTTGGCGAGCGCCACCCGCCGCCCTTGCGCCACTGCGGCAAGCGCAGGTGCCAGTCCCGCCACGCCGACGATGCTCGCGACAGTGCAGTCGGCAGGATGGCTTGCTGCCGTTTCTAACTCGCGCGCACCCGCCGCAGCCACGATGCCCGTCCCGGCCAATGCAGCTTTCAAGGTCGCGTAGGCACTCGGATCTGCGACGACGGCGAGCTTCGCCCGATGTCTTATCGCTGCTTGTGCGAGCGCCTCCGCGTTACGATGCGCGGTTAATACCTCGACCTGATACAACTGCGGCTCGCGGCCGATCAAATCGAGTGCGCTGGCACCCACCGATCCTGTTGCACCCAGAATGGAGACCCGCATCGGGCCATGATCGGACGGTGGGCGCGACGTCGACGTCGAAGGCAGCAGCGGGGGCATCGCCGTCACCACGTCAGCAGCGCGCGCGCCGGCGTCGACATGCCGAAACTCGCAGCCCAGGCCGCCGCCACCACTGCCGCCGTCGCCAGACCATCCACGCGATCCATGAACCCGCCATGCCCCGGGATGAGTTGGCTGGCGTCTTTGGCACCGAAACGTCGCTTCAAGGCCGATTCCGCGAGATCGCCGCACTGCGCAACCAGCGCCAGCACACCGCCCATGACGGTCAGATGCAGCGCGTGCGCGCCCGGCACCATTTGCGCCGTGACGAAACCGGTCGTCGCCGCCGCCGTAACGCCGCCCAGCAAGCCCGACCAGGTTTTTTTGGGCGAGACTCGCGACCACAGCTTTGCCCCGCCGATCAACCGCCCGCAGAAATATGCGGCAATATCGGTGGCCGCCACCACAGCGACGATAAAATACACCGCCGCCGCACCCAACGGCTCGTCGCTGCGCAGCCACAACAGAGCGATTCCCGGCAACCCCGCAAACAGCACGCCGACCGACGACAACGTGCTGTGACGGCCAAAGCTCAGAAGTCCCGTCAAAATTGTACCGATCAGCACCCCGATGATCGCCGGTCCCGCCCAGCCGAAGCCGGTCAGCACGATGCCCGCGAAAACCGTCGCGATGTGCGCCACCGTCGCCGCGTCGAGTTCCGCTCCGCGCACAATCCTTCCCCATTCCCAGGCCACGATCCCGCCGACGATCGCCAGCAATACCGCCAGCGGCTCACGTCCGAACCAGATTGCCGAAAGCGCGATCGCGGCCAATACGACAGCGGACACGACACGGGGGCCGAGATCGCTTCCGACGCGCGCGCCGAAACCCTTGACCTCTCGCTCTGCTGACCGTGACTGGCCGTCCGGTTCCAAACCTGGGGATTGGCTCATTGGAAAGTGCTCATGGGCGCTGCCTGTTTGAATTTCGTGTCGATGCACGCAACGCACTGAGACACGACCGAGAGCCGGCCCCTGAGCCGTCTGGCAGACTGCGTTTAGCACAGCTTGCGACTTTACCAGTTACGTCAGCCCCGCAGCCTCTCGCGACGGACCCTCGATCGTTGCCAAACCGCCGAACCGCCGCTCACGCATCCCATAGGCCGCCACCGCCCGCTCCAGCTGGGTTTTGTCGAAATCGGGCCATAGCACATCGAGAAACAGGAATTCGGCGTAAGCAAGTTGCCACAGCAGGAAATTCGACAATCTTTGCTCGCCGCTGGTTCGGATCAGCAGATCCGGATCTGGATACGCCGCCGTATCGAGGTTCGCGCTCAGGGCATCGGCGGTGATATCATTCAGCGCAAGCTGCCCGTCGATGACGGCCGCCGCCAACACCCGCGCCGCTTTCGCGATTTCGCCGCGCCCGCCGTAGTTGAATGCGATCACCAATGTCAGCGCTGTGTTTCCGTCGGTCAACTCAACCGCCTCGTCCATCAGCGCGAGCAAGTCCCCGTCGACCCGGTCGCGCTCTCCCACCAACCGGATGCGGACACCATTTTTATGCAGCTCAGCCAGATCGGAGCGGATGAACCGTCGCATCAGGCCCATCAGAAACTTCACCTCCGGCTCCGGCCGGGTCCAATTCTCGGTCGAGAAACTGTAGATCGTCAGATATTGGATTCCGATCTCGATCGCCGCCCGCACGGTTCGCCGCACCGCCTCGACACCTGCCGTATGACCGGCGAAACGCGGCAACCCACGCGCCTCAGCCCAACGTCCATTGCCGTCCATGATGATCGCTACATGCCGCGGCACTGGTCCACCCGTCACGGCAATGCTAGTGGGCGCATTCGAATGAGTCATCACCGATCTCGACGTCACAGATCCACAGCGCGCGCACTTTGATGGCTTCCGAAGTATCTCGCGAAAGCCGTTGCACGCAATTGCCTGCGACCCCACGCTCCCCACACTACAGGCCAGCACGGCGGTTGAACAGGATCACCGGCACAATCAGACCTGTTTGATCTCGGCTTCTTTCGTAGCAAGCAACAAATCGATTTCCTTGATCAGCTTATCGGTTAGCTCCTGCACCTTGATGCCGGTTTTGCGACTTTCGTCCTCGCTCATCCCGTCTTTCTCGGCTTTTTTAAGCGAGTCCATGCCGTCACGTCGCACATTGCGGACGTTGACCCGGCCATGTTCGGCATACTTGTGCGCCAACTTGGCCAGCTCGGCGCGCCGCTCGGTATTGAGTGCCGGGATCGGCAACCGTATCAATGTCCCGTCGATCACCGGGTTGAGCCCGAGGTTGGCTTCGCGAATGCCCTTCTCGACAGCCGCCACCTGGCTTTTGTCCCAGACCTGGACCGAGATCGTCTTGGCATCCGGCGTCGAGACCGTCGCGCACTGCGAGATCGGCATGCGCGCGCCGTAGATCGAGACCTGTACTGGATCGAGCAGATGCGAGCTTGCCCGTCCCGTCCTGAGGCCCGTCAGTTCCTTTTTGAGCTGGTCCAGCGATCCGCGCATGCGGCGATCCAACTCGGCGATATCAAATTTCGCGACCATCGCACCATCCACCTGATTGAACTTGACCTGAAAACGGCACTTCGGCCAGCCTACACCGTCAAACGGTGACGGTCGTACACGTGGCCGCACCGCGTAACACGCGGCCGAGATTAGCCGGGTCGTCGATTGAGAACACAATTACCGGAATACTGTTGTCGCGGGCAAGCGCGATCGCGGCCCCGTCCATCACCTTGAGGTCTTTGGCTAAAACTTCCGCGTAACTAACCCGGTCATAGCGGGTCGCCTTGGGGTCTTTGTTGGGGTCCGCCGTATAGACACCGTCGACCTGCGTGGCTTTGAGAATGACTTCACAGCTCATTTCGGCCGCCCGCAAGGCAGCCGTCGTGTCGGTCGTGAAAAAGGGGTTACCAGTGCCGGCAGCAAAAATGACCACCCGCCGCTCCTCCAGATGGTGCAACGCTTTTGAACGAACATAGGCTTCGCACACCGTCGGCATCGGAATGGCCGACAAAACTCGCGACTTGACCCCGATTTGCTCCAGCGCATTTTGAAACGCCAGCGCATTCATGACGGTGGCCAACATCCCCATGTAATCGCCGGAGGCCCGGTCCATGCCCTTGGCGGCCCCCTGCAGTCCGCGAAAAATATTGCCGCCACCGATCACCAGCCCCAACTCGAGCCCACTTGCCATGGCCTCCTTTATCGCGTTGGCCAAGCCCATCACCGTCGGCATATCGATGCCGTACCCGGTCTTGCCCATCAGCGCCTCGCCCGACAATTTCAGGAGAACGCGCTTGTATTTCAGTCCACCCATCGACGGCGACGATTTGAGGGGCATGCAGCTTCTCCGGCGGGGCAAGATCATGAGGCAGAGCGAATCTGCCCTCCGTTTAGCCCTTAGCTGAGCGAAGCGGGAGGGGGTATGGAGCGCGGAACTCGAAATGATCGGCCCGCACCGCCGCAGACCACGCCGCGCGATTGAAGATTTGCTTCCAGGGGAAAAGGTGCGCGCGATACGCGTCTGCCGCGAAACCCGCTTCAGGCCGAGCGTTTTGGACTTGATCAACGGACCAGATAAATTGTGCCGATCAACGTTGCAGCAATTCCAAAAACAATGGCTCCGTACATGAGAACGGTTGAATGATCGGAGCTGTTCGTCGACCGGCCCGGTTCGGGTTTAATAGGCAACTGATCTTTCATCGGCTGACTTTGTGGATGTGTTCCCGCAGCTTCGTCGTCGGTGCCGAGCGGCGCTGCAGCGGGGTCGAAAGCATCAACCTTGTCGCCGGTTTTGCCGCTGTCGATGTCGTGCTTCAACTGAGCGGCGTTTCTATCTGGTTCCATTTCTGCTGCTGCCCGGATTTCTGGTGCGAGATGAATTCCACCAAGAAGAATGGGATGTAGCTATCATTGGTTCCGACAGGCGAAAAACTGAAGCCGAACAAAATGCGGCCGAACGGTTCCAACGGGCCAAATTTCGCAATATGTACCATCGAGAAGGTCGTCTCAGCGCCTTTCGAAAGCTGCCAGGGGCAAACACATGCGCAGTCTCGATCATGCGACTCAGCCGAAAGAGGAGTGGCGCGCCGGCGTGCTCACACGCATGCAGGTGTCCGCGCTCACCGGCTCGGTTCAACTGTGCATTTTTCAGCAGTGGTGCGAACCGGGGCGCGGCGCTCCCACGCATCTGCACGCTGTCGAAGAAGTTCTCACGATCCTCGACGGCACCGCCGACGTGTGGATCGGCAGCGAACATACGCCGCTGACGACAGGTCAATCGATCGTGGTGCCGCCCGGTCGCAAACACGGTTTCACCAATACCGGAACCGGCGTCCTGCATGTGCAGGCAACACTTGCGTCGTCGTCGTTCGAGGCCTCGTTCGACAACCCGAACGAAGTGTCACGCCGCTGGCTTCCAACGGCGTGACACAGCTGTCGAGTGCTTATGATCGTGTGAGCGAAATCGAATTCGCAGCAGACCGTCAGTTCGCGGCGAGCCGCGTCCGCAGCAGTTCCAGGAATGGCTCGTCGATCTGACTGTTGACAGGCCGCAATCCGTTACGGCTTTTCAGCCAACGGATCGCATCGCGCGTTTCCTCGCCCTCACGACCGTCCTCGGTGATCCGCGCACCCAGTCTGTTCAGCCGATGCTGGACCCAAATGACCAGGGTATTGCACGGCGGCTCCACGAACCGGCATCGGTCGCCTATTTCCGGTGGCAGCACAGCGACCTCGCCTTTGCTTGCCGGACACGGGCGCCCGCGCACTTCACACTGATACAGACCAACAATGGTACGCCCGCAATGCAGTTTTTCGAGACCGGTGCCCTCGGTCCCGGCAGCAGTCGTATATCTGGCTAATTTTTCATCGCCATAATAGATACCATATTTTGTTATTGCCTGCGCGCGCCATGCGTCGACCGCCTTTGCATAGGCGCGATCGTCTTTCAGCGCGGTGGGTCCATTGATAGAGATCGAATCTCCGCACTGCGTCGATAATTGTGCGGCTGCAGAACCGCCGAAAACAAGAACCGACAAAGTCGCAATAAAAATGCGTCGAATAAAACCAGACATGGCTACAAACTCCTCGGCATCGGAACACTGAATGACTTGCGATCATGCGATGGCATGCAGGCATTTCGAAACGACGTCCTTCAGCTTGATCAGGTATGTCTTGACCTGCATGTGATAAGATTTGACGGCTTCGCTGCTGCCCGAATTCGTGAATAGCTCTCCGCGCGCCCAATCGAGCTGTTCCTCTTCAACCTCCATCGCGTTGATGGCCGCGCGCGGCAGGTACTTTTTGATGTCGTTGTAGATGTACTGAGCCAGCTCGATCAGTTTGCGATAGTGCTCTTCGTACTCCTGCGCGGCGGCAACGCCGTGACGTCCTGACGTGAAGATGAGGTCGGGACCGATCTCGATGGCGATGGTCTCATCCATCAACTTCTCGATTTTGCGGTAAGCGCTCCGCAGCTCGGCATCGACCTTGCCACCGTGATCGAGATGAATTTTGCCATTAGGATAGCCATGATGCGGCCCGTGATGACCGTTGTGCCCGTGGTGGACCTCGTGCTCGAGATGCTCCAGTTGCCGCACACTTTGTTCGACCTGACCGGAGATCCGTGAAATCTCGACCCGATCAAAGCTCTCCAGGCCCTTCAATCCCTTGACCTCGTGCCCAATGGCATGGATTTTGCGCGAATTACTCGACAATAATCCGATACTCGCTTTGAGCTGGTAATTTACCCGCCGCAACTCCAGCGCATGCACTTCACGCTCGAGATCTTGGATTTGACGCTGATAGCAGTTGATCTTCGTCGTCGTGGTCTGAATTTGATCGTCGATACGTTTGACCTCGCTGGCCTCGGTATTGACCTCCTTTTCGACCGCTTCGACTTTCGACACGGTGACCGTGGTCTTCGTATCGAGCTTGTCGACCTGCTTCTCGATGCTATGGGCCTCGCGACGCACGTCGCCGAGATCCCCGTTCAGCTTCTTGAGATTGGTTTCGAACAGATCGAGCCGCGCACGGAAACTCGTGTCGACATCGCGGAAACCCTTGACCAGGCTGGTGGACGTCCGCTCGATACCCGTCACCCGGCGCGCGAAGTCCTGCAGCATCTCCTGCAGATCGGCCGACAACCAATTGTTCCAGGCCCATATGAACGCGATCGTCAGCCCGAACACGACGACCATGGCACCAAACGCGGCTTCACTCAGTAAATCCAACAGAAACATGACTTAGCCTCCAAAAGGAACGATCGAACTTTTGATTGGTGGTCTGCCTGACCGGGTTTGCCCGCATAAAGCCGCAGCAAGATAATGCGGTGCCGCTCGACACGATCGATGCGCGTCGAAGAGTTCTATCAGAGCATTGCAGTATGCAGATCCACCGAAACGGATCAGGCGGCGCGCGGTGCCGACGCTCGTCGTTTACTCCGGTCGAAGCTCGTAGTCGCGACGCTTCCGGCCGGAACCGTTCACCTCGTGTTCGAGATCGCGCACCTCATGCGCCAGATACTCGATCTGCCGGGCGTTCTGGTCGACTTTGGTCAGGCTATCTTTTATTTGACCGTCGATGCGGCGCAGTTCGGTCAAGTCGACGTCCACCTGATGTCTGATCGCATCGACCTTCGTCGTCGCCACGTCGGTCTTCACCTCGAGATCGTCTACGTGCTTCTCGATGACATTTGTTTCTTTCTTCACGTCACCGAAGTTTTCGGTCAGCTGCTTGAGGCTTGCATCGACACTATCCATGCGCTTGACCATATCCTTTTTCAGATCGTCGATGGTCTGCGCGAGACTATCGTTTTCCTTCTCGATCTTGGTGATGTGTTCACCGAGCTCTTTCAATTTTTCTCGCACCGAGAACGGCTGCGCTTTCTGCCAGTAACGCAGGATGAACGGCGATAATAATACGATTACGACGAGCGCCAGGAAAATCGGATACGCCGCAAATAACTCGAGAATACCTTCCATGACTCGAACTCCCGCTGGAAACAGCAATAGGTGGCCAAAATCGACAGCCGATTGCTAATGTAGACCGCCCTGACGACAGAGCAGACCCGAACGGCAGGAGATTTCCCGCTCGTGAACGAGCGCGCACTTCAGGTTGCGCCGGAAATCAATTCAATTGGCCTCAGAATAGCCTGCCGCAGTTCAATGCGCATTGACGATGGTGATCGGACACAAAATCCGATCTGTCAGAAATAGGACGCGTGAAATAAAAGGGGGATGATCACTTACAGCTAGGAACTACCAGCTACGAACTAAGATGACATAAAAACAACAACATTGCAAAAACAGCATGACATAAGAAAAAATTAAATTCCACTAGCTGAGGCATTTAAATTGATTATATGAAGTATATGAAAAATTTTTGATAGAAAATATTGCGTGCGCGACCTCGACCGAGATCGCGCACATATATCGTTAAAATTCAACTGCTTAAGCGCAAAACATTACGCCGCAGGCGGCTTGCTGGCTTCGAATGCAGGCACGGTCTTGGCGAATGTATCCAGCCACGCCACCAGTTTCGGGTACTTGTCGCGCCAGATCCCGGGATGACGGAAGTCGAGATAGCCGAGCGCCGCAGCAAGGGTAAGGTGGCCATAGTCTGGTGCCGCAGCCCACGTCGGCGGTGCCTTGTCGATCATCGCCAGCGACGTGTGGATCTTGCTCGCTTGCCGATCCAGCCAGCTCTGCACTTTCATGTTCTCGGGGCGATAGCGGCCCTCGTAGACCATCAGCAAGGCAGCCTCGATGATCCCGTCGGCCAGTGATGCCCGCGTCAGCGTATCCCAGCGCGCCGGACCGTTCGCCGGAAATAATGCTGGGCCGGTGCCGACCGTATCCAGATATTCGCAGATGACTTGGCTGTCGTGGATCACCTGGCCGTTTTCCGCGACGAGCACGGGAATTCGCCCCATCGGATTTGCCGCCGACAGCGTCGCGTCGCCCTTGGTGGCATCGACCGTGGTGATCTCGACTTTGTCTTTCAGATTTTTCATCAGGATCGCCATCTTGACCTTGCGACCGAACGGCGATGCTGGACTGGACAGAAGTTTCATAAGGTGTGGCCTCGCTGTGTGATTGTTTTGCGCGCCGCAACCTCGCGCTTTAAAATCAGCTTGGCAAGGCGCAAGCGGCGGCCATGCGCGCCATGTTCAAACCACAACGGCCGCGACGATGCTCCATGAGCAACGTGCGCCAAAGGGTAAAATCAATTGGAAGGGAGAGCCGGCCGCGCGTCTGAGGCATGGAGCCCTCGATGCCTCGGAAAACAGCCCCCGCTGTCTGATCAGCGACCGGCTCTCTTGTTTTCAACATGAGTCATTGCCCCATCGCTGTCCATGCATCTGTCGACGATGCGCACAGCCACGTCTCGCGATCGCTATTTGGTAGCATTCGCTGCACACATTTCTGCGCATCAGAGTTCAATTGGAATGATGGCCGTGGCCGTCAGGCATCAGCCGAGGCGCGTGCACGCTCATAGGTGTCCGTCGCGACAAGCCAGGCTTCTTCTGCTGTTTCGAGCTTTTTTGCCAGCTGTCCGCGCTCGAAGGTGAGCCGCTTCGCCTTCGCCGCGTCGCTATAGAGGTCGGGGTCGGCGAGATCCGCATCGATCTTGGCGAGCAACATCGTGAGCTTCGTCGCAGCCGCTTCGGCTGCCTGCATCGCCTTGCGCAGCGGCGCAACTTCCGCTCTCCGTTCGGCGGCAAGCCGCCGGTCCTCGGCGCGGTTAACTTTTTCCGCTGCCGACAGCTTGCCGCCGCGCATCGGCCTGCCGCCACGCTCTGCCAGCAACTCGGTGCGGTAGCTGTCCATGTCGCCGTCGTAGGCCTGCACGGTGCCGTTCTTGACGATCCACAGCCGATCTGCGGCCGCGTCGACGAGATGCCGATCGTGGCTGATGAGAATGACCGCGCCGTCATATTCGTTGAGCGCCCGCACCAGCGCTTCACGGCTGTCGATGTCGAGATGGTTCGTCGGCTCGTCGAGAATTATGAGATGTGGCCCATGAAACGCCGTCAGCAGCAGCAACAGCCGCGCCTTCTCGCCGCCCGAGAGATTGCCGCACTTGGTCTGCGCCTTCTCAACGCCGAAGCCGTAGGCACCAAGCTTGGCACGCCGCTGCGACTCCGAGCCGTCCGGCATCATCTTGACCATATAGGCATAGGGCGTTTCGAGCGGATCGAGCTCGTCGAGCTGATGTTGCGCAAAGTAGCCGACATCGATCTTGTTGACGCCATAGACGCCGCCCGACAGGGGCGGTAGCTTGCCGCCGACCAGCTTCGCGAAGGTCGATTTGCCGTTGCCGTTCTGCCCGAGCAACGCGATGCGGTCGTCGTGGTCGATCCGCAGATTGAGATTGCGCAGGATGGGCTTGTGCGGATCGTAACCGGCCACCGCGCCTTCGATGCGGATGAGCGGGCTGGCGAGCTCTTTCTTGGGCCCAGGAAAGATGAATGGCGAGACTTTGTCGTCGATCTGATCGGCGATCGGCTGCATGCGCGCCAACGCCTTGATGCGGCTCTGCGCCTGTGCAGCCTTCGATGCCTTAGCTTTGAAGCGCAGAATGAACGCTTCCATGTGCTTGCGGCTGTCGTCCTGCTTCTTCTTCAGCTTCAGCTCGAGCCGCTGTTTCTCGCGTCGGGTCTCCTCGAAGTCGTCGTATCCGCCAGTGTAGAGCGTGAGCTTCCCGCGCTCGAGATGGACGATCGAACCGACGGCACGATTGAGCAGGTCGCGATCGTGGCTGACCATGAGGACGGTGTGCGGATAGGCCTTCAGATAGCTTTCCAGCCACAGCGTGCCCTCGAGATCGAGATAGTTGGTGGGCTCGTCGAGCAGCAGCACTTCCGGCTCTAGAAACAACACCGCTGCCAACGCCACGCGCATGCGCCAGCCACCCGAAAATTCGCGGCACGAGCGGGCTTGCGCCTCCGCATCGAAGCCGAGGCCGGACAGGATGGTCGCGGCGCGCGCGGGGGCGGCGTGGGCGTCGATATCGTTGAGGCGGATCTGAATATCCGAGATTCGCGTTGGATCGGTGGCGGTTTCCGCTTCCACCAGCAGCGCCGAACGCTCAGTGTCGGCCGCCAAAACCCACGCCAGCAGGCTGTCGTCGCCGCCGGGCGCTTCCTGCGCGACGTGCCCGATCTTGGCGTTGCGCGCCATGGTGATCGACCCGTCGTCGGCCGCGATTTCGCCGATGATCAGCCGCAGCAGAGTTGTCTTGCCTGTACCGTTGCGGCCGACAAGGCCGACCTTGTGCCCTGTCGGGATCGCTACGGTGGCACCGTCGAGGATCGGTCGCCCTTCGATGCGATAGGTCATGTCATTGATGTGCAGCATGGAACGGGAGATAGCGGAGACGCGTGAGCAAGTCGAGTTCCGCCGCATGCGACCTGCGCGACCTCTCCCTTCCGCACCAAATCTCGAAAATGTAGCAATGCCGCAACAGGTAAATATTTGATCAATCAAATTCACAGTTTCAGCGTTGGATCACTTGTTGGTTTTGCGAACAGCTGATAGCCCAAATTCACCGATCACGTTCAAGCTTACGGTTCAACTTGTTGGTGTGTGTACCAACAAGGCTGCAACAATCAGCAACATTTAAAGAACGGTGAGGCGGAATGATTAAGCAAATTTTGTTAGGCGCCCTGACAGCGGCGGCAATTTCTACACAGGCTTCGGCAGCCGACTTGACACCAAGGTCCAGAGCGGCTGGTTCGCCAGCTCTGTCCTGGAACGGCGCGTACGTTGGCGGAGATATCGGCGTCCGAACCAACAACGAGCGGTGGACCACCGAGAATGTTCCCTACTTCGAAGGTGGGCCTCCGAACGTGCAGAATTCCGCGGTACTCGGCACAAGCGCACTGCGTGGCGCTGTCCATGCCGGATACAATTTTCAAGCGGGCGCTATCGTCGTGGGCCTGGAAGGCGACTACGGTTTTGGCCGCAACAAGAAGAGCGTTGCCGATCAACCCGGAACTTTCGAACCTTATCAGTTCGCCTCCCCCGACAGCTTGAAGGCTGATCTCGGCTGGGATGCAAGCCTTCGCGCCCGCCTGGGCTTTGTCGCAGCCCCGTCGCTGCTGCTTTATGCAACCGGCGGCGTCGCTTGGCAGCGCGCATCGTTGAGTTCGACCTGCTTCTCCTCAGGCGGCTGGTGTGTCGCCGACAGGAGCGAGAGCTACTCGAAAACGCTCACTGGCTGGACGCTCGGCGCAGGTGCCGAAGTGATGTTGGCGAGCCATTGGATCGGCCGTCTCGAATATCGTCATTCCGACTTCGGCCGGTTCAATGCGTCGTTCTACGCGGACGCGCCGATCGATGCGTACTCTGGCTCGGCGAAGGTCAAGACGGACCTCGTGACCCTTGGTCTTTCGTACAAGTTCTGATCGCCTTCGTTAGTCCAATAAGATAGGCCCGCCGGCTTCGGTGGGCCTTTTTTGTAAGGTGCCATGAACTCTGCAGACCGCCGTAGGACTGTTGCTCAGGCGCAGTCTAGGTCGAGACGGACGCCAGCCGGTAATTTCCGCGGCTCTTGGCTTCGACGAAAATCCATACGACCTGCGGATGCTGACGCTTGACCCGCGTCTCCAGCTCTGCAGCAACATGTTCGACGTCGCGCGCGGACGCTGCATCGTCGAAATCGAGACTGATGACGGCCAGCACTTCCGAAGGGCCAAGCTGCATGGTCCGAATATCGTTCAGCCGCTGCACCGGTCCATCGCTCGCAACGTAGGTGTTCACGAGCTTGGACAACCCCGCGACGACAGACTCGGCAGCCGCCTCGCCGATCAATAAACTCTTGACCTCTCTTGCGAGGAACGCGGCTGCGCCAGCCAGCAACAGATCCGCATCGGGTTTCGTTCCCGCACGCGCGGTAAGGTTCCGGAGCTCACTTTTGTTGGGGCTTCATGCAGCCGCTTGGGTGGGAGGCACCGGCTCGTGCCGAATACCTACAGTCAATTCACCGGACCTTGATTGCTCGAAACCACGCCCCGCAATTGCTTTCTGTAGGATGACCCCACACTCGTCACCGTGAACTTCGATGCAAAAGTTTTGCACGCGATCCAGCCAACCGGCGCAGTTGCGTGCGAAAAGATCCTTTTCCGCACCTTCGATATCGACCTTCAAAATCGAAATCGTGTCGTATTCTGTCAAAGCCATCAAACTAGGGACGTCGACCGCCCGAACCGCTTTTCCCTCGCGAAGTCCTGCAGTGACCTGTCGACCCCACTCGTTGGTGTCGGACATGGAAGCTGGTTCGAAATACAGAGTCGTTTCCTCCGGCCACACAGCTGCCTTGACTGCAATATAACGCCCTTTATATGGAGCCAGATTACGCTCGAGCATTGCAAAATTACCCTCGTCGGGCTCTACCGCAACCACGAAACAGTTAGGGAAACGCGAGAGAAAATACGCAGCGGAGTAGCCGACATTGGCACCTAGATCTAAAATCAATCCGACGTTGGACAGGTTGTCGAAGCAGGAATACTCCCGCTCGCCAAAAATTTGCAAAAACACACTTCGATCCGACGTACCGGTTCGGCAATCGACGGAATGCTGAAGGCCTCTGGCGCCGACGCTGATGAGCGACCGCGTCGAATATTTCGATAGTTTCAATATGGCAACATTTACCGGTCCGAGGTTTTTGAACACCGTCAGATAATAACCAATTTTCATGCCTATGTGGCTCCGGAACCAAGCTGTAAACAGGAAGATATGCAGGCAAGAAAACAATTCAAAAGCTTATATAAAGTCAAAAAAGTTGTCTACATCAACCAAAATGCCGGTCACACGTATTCCGCGATCGACCTTCCGACGGCAACCATTCGAGCTTTGCCAGACGTCTTTGCACCGGCACAACGGGAGAAGCCCGGGCTAATTCCAAAGGCCCCCTGGTCGCAATTTTCATGCAGAGTGTATTTATACCACGACAGGCCCGTTACACAGTAAGGAAATGGCGTGACGGCACGCCCGGAGGCGAACCATTTTCCCTGCGACGCGGAGCCTATTGCGCAGTCGCAGAAGCTAGCTATGTGTGTGCCAACGAACGTTAAAATGCCCGTCCAACCGCAGGTCTTACCGACCGGCGCATCGCCAGGACCTCCACTCAGTACCTTCACTCAGGACCTTCACCCAGGACCTTCACCCAGGACCTCCACTATGTCGCAAACCACCCCCGTCACCACGATAGAAACCGACGCCGTCATCATCGGGGCGGGCCCTTGCGGCTTGTTCGCGGTCTTCGAACTGGGTTTGCTCGACATCAAATGTCACCTCATCGACATCCTCGACAAGGTGGGTGGCCAGTGCTCGGAGTTATATCCGGAAAAGCCGATTTACGACATTCCAGCGCTACCAATCGTCACCGGCCAGCAACTCACCGACAGCTTGATGGAGCAAATCAAGCCGTTCGGAGCCCATTTCCATCTCGGCGAGCGCGTTGATGGACTGCAGCGCGAACCTGACGGACGCTTCCGGCTCGCCACCGATAACGGCAAGGAGTTCCTGACCAAAGTGGTGATCATCGCCGCTGGCGGTGGGTCGTTCACGCCCAAACGTCCGCCGCTCGAGGGCATCGAAAGGTACGAGGGTACATCGGTGTTCTATGCGGTGCGGAAGATGGAGGCTTTTCGCGACAAGGACGTGTTGATTGTCGGCGGCGGCGACAGTGCGCTCGATTGGACAATCAACCTGCAGCCGATCGCCCGCTCGCTCACCCTCATGCACCGGCGCGATGAATTCCGCGGCGCTCCGCACTCGGTCGATCAGATGCGCAGCCTGGTTGCATCGGGAAAAATGAAACTGCTGATCGGTCAGGCCACGCACCTGCACGGCGCGGGCGGCGAACTCAGCCACGTCACGATCAAGACCAAAGAGGGCGAGAGCAAAATCGATTGCAATCGTCTGCTACCGTTCTTCGGTCTGACGATGAAGCTCGGGCCGGTCGCGAACTGGGGCTTGAACCTGCACGAGAACCTGGTCCCCGTGGATACCGAACGGTTCGAGACCAGCGAAAAGCGCATTTTCGCCATCGGCGACATCAACACGTACCCGGGTAAGCTGAAGTTGATCCTTTCCGGCTTCCACGAGGCCGCACTGATGTCGCAAGCAGCTCACAAGATCGTCTATCCCGACAAGAAGTTGCTGTTCCAATACACCACCTCGTCATCGAGCCTGCAGAAGAAGCTGGGCGTGAAATAACGCGCGGATGCTCGTGGGCATCTGGAGCGCCACGAACAAGCACTCCGGCCGGGGCTGGCTACCGCCCGACGCCGGTCGGCTACGGCTTCGCAAGTCTCCGGTAAACGCATCCAGAGCGCCACCAACAAGAGCACCGCAAGAACGATGAACCGCCAGACCTTGCTCACCGGCACTCAGGCACTGGTGGTCGCAGCGATCCTGCTCAGCGTGCTGTCGCCGTTTTCGACACCACTGCTTGTCGGCGGGACATTCGTCGTGCAAGCGTTCTGGGTCCAGCGCGACCATGGCGACCTCTGGAACACGCTGCGAACGGCAGTTCTCACACGCGGCTGGATCGCGCTCGCAGCTTTCGTCGGATACCTGGTGCTGCGGCTTTTTCCCAACGTTATGCTCGAGGCGCTGCCGGGCGTGGCTGCCATGGTCGCTTATGCACTTTTGACGTTCGGTGCATTTAGTCTGTTTCAGCGCCAGAACGACGATGTGCAATACGCGATCACGCAAGCCTTGCTGGCAGGCTTCGCACTCGCGGCTTTGGTGCACCTGTTCGAGCTGCTGTCAGGTTTCGCCCTGCGCCGGCTTTTCTGGACCTGGATGCCGATGTTTCGTCCGCGTTTCGGCAAGATCGACGTCGACGGCGGAAACGTGCGCGTGCTGGTACCCTTTATTGCCAATCAATCGTCGGCGGTGCTCGTCGCGCTGGTCTGGCCGGTGCTGCTGCTCGACACGCTTACCGCGCGCCCGCGTTGGCAACGTGTTGCGATCTGGCTCTCTGTGCTCGTCGCTGCAGCAGCCATACTGATGTCCGATCAGGCCACCTCGAAGATGGCACTCGCCGTCGGGGTCGCGACCTGGGCCGTCGTTGCGGTGCTCCCGCGCTCCACGCGTCCGCTGCTCGGGATCGGCTGGCTAGCCTCGACACTCCTGGTGCTGCCCGCCGCCCTCTACGCCTACAAGGCCGAAACCTACAAATTGCCACCGAATTTCAGCGCGCAGCATCGCGTCGTCCTCTGGGGTGTCACCGCCGAAAAAACGCTGCAGCATCCGCTGACCGGCATCGGGACTGGTCACACGCCGGACTTCGACGACAGCACGCGAGCGGACGTTCGCCATGTCCCCGGAACCCAGTTGCCCATCGCCACCAACCGTCACGCCCACAACGTTTTTCTGCAGACCTGGTACGAGGACGGCCTTGTCGGGGTATTGCTATTTTCTCTGGCCGGCCTTGCGGTCATCGGGTGGATCGCGAAGGCGCCGCACCGTGCGCAACCACTCCTCGCCGCCGCGTTCGCGGCCAGCATCATGAGCGCCAGCTTCAGCTATTCGTTGCTGGCCAGCTGGTTCATCGCCACGTTCACCGTCGCCGCGATGTTGTGCAGATTCGCGGTCACGCAGTTCTCAGAGGCTTCGTCGCGGCGTCACATCGTCTGATCGCGGGCGCTTTGACACTTCAACGTACTCAACCGCAATCGCGATCAAGCGGGGTGTCTTGCACGGGTATAAGGTCCCGGCATGAGCACGAAAACCAATCCCATCCAGAAAGCCCTGTGGCTTGTCGAGACGACTCTGCACGACGATATCAGCCTCGAGCGCATGGCAACGAACTGCGACGTCATGCCGTTCCACCTGACGCGAGCGTTCGCAGCCGTCACCGGCCTCTCGCTGATGCGCTACGTGCGCGCGCGACGCCTCAGCGTGGCCGCAGAAAAACTCGTCGAGGGCGCACCGAACATCCTCGCGGTCGCCCTCGACGCCGGCTATAACTCGCACGAAGCCTTCACACGCGCCTTTCGCGACCAGTTCGGCTGCACACCAGAACAGGCACGGGAGAACGGACGCGCGACGCCACTCGCTTTGATCCCGCCCGCCTCGCTCGACATCAGCCCGCTGCTGCATATCGCACCGCCCACGATCGAGAAGCGCGGGGCATTCAAGATTGCCGGCATCGCCGCGCGACATCGTCAAGGCGACTACGCCGGCCTCCCGCGCCAGTGGGGTCGGCTTGCCGCGAGCGCGCCGCCAAGTGTGACGAACGCGCGACCGGCCTTGTTCAGCGCGCGCCACAACGACGATCCCGAATGGTTCGACTATATCTGCGGTGTGATGCCGACGGCCGACCGCGCACTGCCGCACGCTTTCAACAGCCTTCAGATCGCCGCCGCCGACTACCTGATCTTCCGTCAGAACCAACACGTTTCGGCAATCGGACGCGTGTTCACCGCCATCTATGGTCGCTGGTTGCTCGAAAGCGATCACGACATCGCCGGGGCTCCGATCATCGAGCATTACCCGACGACCTTCGATCCGCCGACCGGCAACGGCGGCTTCGAAATCTGGCTGCCGCTCAGAGCGAACATTTGAGCAATTGAACATTTTAGAGGAGACGAACATGCGCGTGATCACACTGTTACCGATGGCCGGACTTGGACTGGTCGTCACCGGGTTTGCCGCCGCGTTGGCGTTCGGCACAGCCTCGCCACCCCTAGAATTGAAGTCGATCAGCTCGCCTTTCAAGTCTGTGGATTTTTCAAAACTGCCACCACTGCAGCAGTTGGCCGTTCCGCACGGCTCACCGATCGCCTATCGCACGTACGGCCCCGCTGACGCGCGCGATGTAGTGCTGGCGCTGCACGGCTCGACGGCGTCGTCAGCGTCGTTTCATCCACTGGCCACCGCGCTCACCACCGCAGGGATCGCCGTCTATGTCCCAGATCTTCGCGGCCATGGTGCGACCGGCACGCGCGGCGACCTCGACTACGCCGGACAACTCGACGACGACTTGAGTTCCCTCAGCGCATACATCGCGAAAGCGCATCCGGACGCACGTCGCACGTTGCTCGGATTTTCGATCAGTGGCGGCCTGGCGCTGAAAACGGCGGCAGGCCCCACCGGCGCTAAATTTGCACGCACCGTACTGATGGCACCCGCGCTAGGACGCCACGCCGGAACCCAGCGCATCGGTGGTGACGCGTGGGCCAGTCCCTACATCGGACGCATCATTGCCATTTCCCTGCTGGATCGCGTGGGCATCCATGCCTTCGACGGCCTGCCCGCGATCCAGTTCGCAGTACCGCCGAACAGCGAGGCGATCCAGGCTGCGCAGTACAGCCATCGCTTGCTCTACGGCTTGATGCCCGCCGACCATCGCCCCTTGTTGCAGAACCTCCGCATGCCAGTAACGGTGATGATCGCCGAGAACGACGAACTCTTCAGCAATGTGGCATACGAACCGGCGGTGCGGCCCTATCGCCCGGACGTCAAGATCGTCCAGGTCGACGGTTCTGATCACATCGGCCTGACGGTGCTGCCGCATGCGCTCGCCGCACTTGTTCGAGAACTAAAATAATTACGCCAATTCCCGCCGGTCCCGCCGCCGCGCCGCCAGCAGCGCGAACGGTGCCAGCCGTTGGGCGATGCCGTAGAACCGGATCGGCTGTATCTCTGTGAAGGGCAATGCCAGATCGGCACGCGACGCCCCAAGAACGCCACGTGCGAATTCGCGTCCGATGCTGAGTGCCAGCGCGACGCCGCGACCGTTGCAGCCGGTCCATGCATACCCGTCCGGGCCGATCATGTGAATGTGGGGTAGACCGTCCCGCGTCATGCCGATGGGCCCGTTCCACACGTAGTCGAAACGCACGCCGCCCGGCAGACCTGAAAGTTGCGGAAACGTCGCCGCCAGGCGTTTGCCGACCAAGGCCTGCAGGCGCGAACCCGCGCTTTGCTGCCCAATGACGGATCCCCCGGTGACCAGCCGGTGCCGCGCATCGTAGCGCATGAAACGCAGCTCTCCGCGCGTGTCAGATACGGCGTTGCGCTCCGGCAGCAGCGACGCGCGGATACTCTCGGGGATCGGCTGGGTCGCCATCTGCCACGAGGTAACGGTGACCATCTCGCGCGCCATCGCCGGTGCCAGCCGCTCGGAAAACATCGAGGTCGTGGCATTCGTGGCGACGATCAACGCGCGCGCGTCGACGCGGCCTTCAGGCGCCGTCACCACCCAGCGTGCGCCACCGCGACCGTAGGCGATCACCGGCGACTGCGTGTGAATGATGCCGCCACGTTCGGTTACTGCGCGAGCCAGGCCCCGCGCCAGTGCCAGCGGATTGATGTGCCCGCCGCTCGGGGCCCACCAGCCGCCATGCCAGGCGTCGGTGCCATGTGCCGCAGATCCCAGTTTAGAAATCATCTCGTCGCGCGACAGTAGCGCAACCTTTGCCCCGGCTTTGGTCCATTGCGCGGCCCGCCTTTCTGCGAGCTTCATACGATCAGGTGAATGGACCGGCTGCACCCACCCCGTCTGCTCCGCCTCGGCGTTGATGCGCTCGTCGCCGATCAGATCGAACAGGTGTTGCGCGCTGTCGCGAATGAGCCCGACGAAGCGCTCGCCCGCCACGCGATGACGCGCCAAGATCGCATCAGGATCGATGCGCGACAGCGTCGGAATCACTTGGCCGTTATTGCGGCCGGACGCCCCCCAGCCCGGTTCCGCTGCCTCGATCACCATCGTCTCGACGCCCGCACGGCGTAGGTGCAACGCCGCCGACAACCCCGTGAAGCCGGCACCGATGATCACCACATCGACGCTGCGCGCGCCCACTAGCGGCGAGAACGCCATCGGCGGCTTGGTCACGGCAGCCCACAGCGAGGGCGGCAGGGAAGGAGCAGTTTTCACGGGCAGACCTTGTCACTTAAGATTTTGAGCTGACTGAGGACGTATCACAGATACTGATATCGGCAGCAAAGACCGCGTAAGATCGCCATCTTTGTGCAGACTTTTTGCCGATGCGTCATCCAATTCGCGGATTGCAACGTTTAGCCCGTTGCGACCGTCGTAATCACGCCGCCCAATCACACTGACAAGATACGAGCTTCATGTCACAGCCCATCATCGTCTGGTTCCGTCACGATCTGCGCTTGCATGATCATCGGGCTCTCGTTCGCGCTATCGCCGAGGGTGCGCCAATCGTCCCGGTCTACATTCTCGACGACGAAACACCGGGGCAATGGCGCGCGGGCGCTGCCAGCCGGTGGTGGCTGCATCATAGTCTTGCGGCTCTTGCGACCGACCTCGCCACAGCCGGCAGCAAACTGATTCTTCGCCGCGGCAAAGCCGTCGAGGTGCTACCGGCCCTTGCCCACGACTGTCGCGCCCGCGCCGTGCATACGTCCCGCGCCTACCAACCGTGGGCCAGCAACCTCGAAGAAGAATTGAACGAACGGCTGCATCATGACGATATCGCCTTCCGTCGCTTTTCAGGCACGCTGCTGTTTGAGCCAGAGGTGGTCAAAACCAAAGATGGCGGACCCTTCAAGGTGTATTCGCCGTTCTGGCGCGCGGCGACGGCAACCGTCGATATTCCAAAGCCCGAGCCGGCCCCCCGGACGCTCCCTGCACCCTCGCGGTGGCCGCACAGCGACACGCTGGCGTCGTTCGAGCTGTTGCCCACGCGGCCGGACTGGGCCGGCGGCCTGCGCGAGACATGGACGCCGGGCGAAGCCGGAGCGGCAGCCCGCCTGAAAACCTTTTTAAAGTCCGCACTCGCCGGCTATGCCGACGACCGCAATCGCCCTGACCTGCCAGCGACGTCGCAACTGTCGCCGCATCTGGCCCACGGTGAAGTTTCGCCGGCGACCCTGTGGCACGCAGCCCACGCCATTGCCGACGGCAAACCCGCACTCGCCAAAGGGCTGGAAGTGTTCTGCAAGGAACTCGTGTGGCGCGAGTTCTCCTATCACTTGCTGTCGTACTGGCCGACATTGCCGGAAAAGCCGTTTCGCCCCGAGTTCGAAAACTTCCCCTGGGTGACCGCACCTGAGCTGCTGCACGCCTGGCAGCGCGGCCGGACCGGCTATCCGATCGTCGACGCCGGCATGCGCGAACTCTGGCACACCGGCTACATGCACAACCGTGTGCGCATGATCGCCGCGTCGTTCCTGATCAAGGATCTGCTGATCCCCTGGCAAACCGGCGAGGCATGGTTTTGGGATACGCTCGTCGATGCGGATCTCGCGAGCAATGCAGCCAGCTGGCAATGGGTGGCGGGATCGGGAGCGGACGCCGCACCCTATTTCCGTGTCTTCAATCCGAGCCTGCAGGGTGCCAAGTTCGATCCCGCAGGTGCCTATGTGCGCAAGTGGGTGCCGGAGCTTGCACACCTGCCCGACGACGTACTGCACCGTCCTTGGGACGCAGGCGACGTTGTGCTCCGCGCCGCCGGCGTGACGCTGGGAAAAACCTACCCCAAACCCATCGTCGATCACGGCGCAGCAAGAGACCGGGCGCTGGCCGCGTTCAAGGCGTTGCGGGGTGGGTGAAGGCGGTAATGGCTTTCATCGAAATTAGAGGTGCGGGTTTTGACTTCAATCGAACAAAATACTTGATTATTAAAGTTGATATTTTCACTTTCGCCATCACGTTTGTCTCGCGTTGTCGTGAATGGCCGCCCGCGCGGCCATGACGAACGTGAGGAATGCGCACGCCTGCGCGCCCCAGCCCCCGCCCCGCCCACCATCACTCCGTGATCGGCGCGCCGAACAGGTTCCAGCGCTGGCCGTCGAAGCGCATCATCTGCAGCGTCTTGAAGGTGCGGTAGTCGTCCTGCGCTACGCTGATCTCGATGCCTGGGAGAAGCATGGCGAGCTTCATGTTCTTGAGGCCTGCGTATTGCTTCATGACGTTTTCGCGCGACAGATCGTTGCCGCAGCGCCGCAAGATCTCGGCCATGATGACCGCCGAATTGTAACCCGTGACCATGCTGGTGTCATTGGGATCGAAGGTAGGCATGTATTCCTTGAGGAACGTCAGGTAGGTCTGCATGCCGGCGTCGGCATTCCAGGTTGGATCGGCGACATTCTTGGC
>JANYHG010000207.1 GCA_025359165.1 Hyphomicrobiaceae bacterium | reverse complement strand
AATGTCAAAATACTACGACACGAGATGACAAGAGGTGTCGTTGAACGACTAGAATTTGTATTGATATTCACATTGCCAAGGTCGGGGTCGAGGGTTCGAACCCCTTCGCCCGCTCCAAAATTTCTATAAAGCAATCACTTTAAAAAGCCCGCCGGTGTGCGGGCTTTTTGCTGTCGAGGTTCAGGTACACCTTGGGAATAGCAGGCATAGAGATGCCCTACGACCCAGCCATACGAACGTTCATGCGGCCAATTCGACGTCGACAGCTACGGCCATCGTCTGGTTGCCACCGCCCAGCAGCACACCGCTGATCGGGCTGATGTCGTCGTAGTCGCGCCCTATGGACAGCGTGATGTGGTCGCGTGAGGGGATGATGCCGTTGGTCGGATCGAAATCGATCCAGCCGAATTCCGCAGACCAAACGGAAATCCAGGCATGCGAGGCATCGGCACCCTTGAGCTTCAGCTGTCCTGGTGGCGGTAGCGTCAACAGATATCCGCTCACGTAGCGCGTCGGGATGCCGAGCGAGCGTAAGGCAGCGATACTCAAATGTGCAAAATCCTGGCAGACACCGCGCTTGTTGGCGAGCACGTGCGCGATCGGCGTGGAAATGTCCGTTGCGGTGGGGTCGAACGAAAATGTTTCGAAGATGCGCCGCGTCAGGTCCATTGCACCTTCGAGGACCGGACGGCCGGCCGGGAAGGACACATGCGCGAACTCGACCATGTCGTGTGTGATCGGCGTTTGCCTGGAATGACATTTAAACTGGGCGACGTCGGGATCGGTGACACCGCCGAAGGCCGCTCCGTCGCGCCCGTCGGCGTCCCACGGCGAGGACAGTTCCAAGGCAACAGCCGCAGGCGCAGTCACGTCGACTGTGCTGCGAGCGTGTACGACGAACTCGCGATGCTCTTCGTCGATGCGGAGCAATTCGGCGGAGTTGCCAAAATAATCGATGATCGCGCTGCGGCCCAGAGGTGCAGGTTCTATCAGCAGGCTGTGTTTGATCAGGTGCTGTCGTTCTGACTCGCGTGGACACAGGTGCAATATGTGGTGCGACCGCGCAACCGGATTGACGTAATTATAGGTGGTTCGATGGCTGATTTCGTACTTCATCAATCACGCCGCGTTCGGTTTGCCGCCCAGGTCGGCCCTTTTTCAACGACGTTGAAATATCGGCGTGTGACCGCGTCGGTAAGTTGTAACACGCGCGCCGACTGTTTATCCAGCATCGTCGCGAGTAACGGCCTATGACCGCCCGCGTCTTTCGATGCGAGCAGAGCGATGTCGGCGAGGCGGACCTCGCTTTGCATCGCCACGATCATACGCTGCAGTTCACCGTCATCGCGGCCGATGCCGTGCGAGGGCAGTGCCGCTATGTGATGGAGCAGTTGCGCGACTTGAAACGCTAAGCTGCGTGGATTGGTTTCATCCAGGATAAGCAAGTCGAGCACAAGCGGTGTGGTTGGCTCCTGCCGGTACCGCGACCGATAGGTCATGAAACTGTCCGCGACCTCGAGGGCGAACAGGAGGCTGCCGGAGTTGTTCTCGCCAGCACCACCGGTGGCGAACGTCGTGGTATTCGTTCGACAGATGTTGAGTGCCCGGGAGACGCGACGGCCCATGTCGAGAAACGACCATCCCACGTTGCGATTCATATTTTCGTGGCTCAATCCGTTGAAGGTCGCGATCACGCTCATCCCGGTGTCGATCAGATCGATCTGATCGCCGATCGATACGGGGAAGGCGTTCGGTTCCAGACTTCGCGTCACGTAGAATGCGTTCAAGGTGCGCCATGCCTCGTTCGACAGGCGATCTCGGCTCAATCCTGCCGTGCGGTGCACGTTCGCGAGCGTCTGTGGCAGAGCCTGCGGCAGTGCTGACGTCATCACGGTCCGAATGATCTGCAACAACGAGGTCAGTTCGTCAGACGCGGGTTGCACGAGCGCGGCAACGGTAGCTGAAGGTTCGACGAGACTCTTCAGTGAAGCTTGCATCAGAGCCAAGTTCTGGCTCTGCGGTCCGTCTGCTTCGACGCGCCCAAGACAGCTGCGGAGCAATCGAAAGATCCAGTCGGCGTCTTCAAGGTAACGGCCGAGCCAGAACAGATTGTCGGCGGCGCGGCTCGGCAGTTCACGCGGCGCGCGCTGGACCTGCGTCGCGGCTGCCGAGGGACGCCAAAGGCTGGTGAAGTGTGACGGTGCCGTATCGCTGAGCACCCACACGTCACGAGCGGCGCCGTCGGGCGCTGCCAGAGCCATCGATTTTCCGGGGTTGACCGTCATTGCAAGGCCACCGGGCATGACCTTGAAGCCCTGCGGCGTCGCGGTCGCAAACACGCGCAACGCGAAGGGTTTCGGCTCCAAACCATCTGGCCCGTAAGACGGAGCCGTGCCGAGCTGGGTCTTTTTCTCGGCGACGAATGACGCGCCATCCAGTTCGATGTCGGCGATCAAAGCAGCGCGCTCGGCGCTCGACATTTGCGTCGCATCGCGCGCAGCGGCGGCGCGTCCGGGCCGATCGGTTTTTTCGAAGGTGCGGCGGATGTAATAGCGATCCAGTTCACCCAGCACCAATCGCTTCTTGTCGGGATCGCCGAGCCACCATTTCTCGATATCGAATATTTCGAGACTTTCTCCGAGCAGGGTGTTGCTCAAAGCCGGGAGGAAGGGTCCCAGTCCTCTGTTCTCGGCAATGGCCGTTCCCAACGCATTGACGATCAGGTCAGGCCAAGCGCGCGCGGCTTGCACCAGTCCTACCGGCCCGAGGAAACCCGAGGGGTCGAGTTCGAGGGCATCGGAGGCCGCGCCCGCGACGCATCGCACGATCTGGTCGACGCGTCGTAAGCCCTCCAGTGTCTTGAGTGAGATACCATTCTGATCGGCGTGGAGGTCGTCGCCCTCGACAAGCAGAAGGCCGAGGTAACGCGCGAGATACGAGTGGCTGAAATAGTCGGGATGGCGTGGTCCAGGCGTCAACAGCGCGACGCTGGGATCGGAGCGATTGGCGCGCTGGGCCACGCTGTCCTGCAGTTGGCGAAAAAATGGGGCGAGGCGGACGGCGCTGCTCGAATTGAAAAGTTCGCCGCAGACGTGCGTCATGATCGTACGGTTCGCCAAGGCATACCCAATGCCCGCCGGCGTCTCGACGTGCGCGTCCACGACCTGCCACTCACCGGTGTCACTACGAGTGAGATCGACCGCAAAAAACTGGATGCGTCCGCTTTTGGGCTCGATGAAACGGCAGGCCCGCAGATAGGTCGGATCGCTGAAAATAAGTTCGGCCGGAATCAAGCCCGTTCGGATTGTCGTCTGCGCGCCGTAAAGGTCTGCAAGCAGCGCTTCCATTAGGCGTGCACGCTGCGTCACCGCGGAACTCAGGCGGCTCCATGTTGAAGCCGAGAAGATCAACGGCACCAGATCGACACGCCACGGCTGAAGATTGCGCGTCGGATCGGCGAACAGATCGTGAGCGATGCCGGTTTCCCGAACTCGCATGTTGATGCGATCAACGCGCTGCAGCCGCTGGTCGTGCGACATCGCGCCAAGGCCGGCCAGAAACGGCTGCCAATGCGCCGCGACCATACCGTTGGAATCGACCAGTTCGTCGAAAACGCCGTGCGGCGTGTAGTAAGCGAACGACGATTGGGACAGCGGCGATGGAGCGGCAATGGGCATGGCTGCAGGTATCTGATCTAGATTCCCGGCAGCGTCAAATGTGCCATAGTCTGATCGAGATGGCTCGATGGCTGGATATTGTGAGTGTTGCGAGACATCCGCAGATGCTGACGGATCGGCGGCTCGGTCGGGGGCACCGCCCCCGCCACCGCCGATGCCAACGAGGCGCTTCCAGAATTCACCAATGGCCACGTCGATCCCTTACGCCGTTCACGCGATGCGGCGCAGATCCAGGGTCAGCGGAAAGTCCGGATGCATGCCCACCGACCGACCCGATTGCGCTCCCGGAGTGTGACCCATTTGCTCGAAACGGCCAAGCCGGCGACCTTCAGCTTCGAACGAATTTACCGGCAGCAGTTCCGAGCTGCGCCCACCGGGATGAGCAACATGATAGCGGCAGCCTCCGACTGAGCGCGCAGTCCAGGTGTCGACGACATCGAAGGTCAGCGGAACGTGCGGAGCGATCGTCGGGTGCAGGCACGACGGCGGCTGCCAGGCGCGGAACCTGACGCCGGCGATCTGCTCACCGGATTTGCCGGTCGCAGTCATCGGCACCGTGTAGCCATTGCACGTGACGGTGTAGCGGTCGCTGTTCGGACTTTCGAAGCGCACCTGCAGTCGTTCGAGCGACGAGTCGACATAGCGCGCTGTACCGCCAGGAGTTCCTTCTTCGCCAAGCACATTCCAGGGTTCCAATGCTTGGCGGATCTCCAGCGTTGTCCCGGCATGTTCGACTTTGCCACAGCGGGGAAAGCGGAATTCGTAGTGCGGCAAGAACCAGTCCTGCTCCAGCGCAATGCCGGCACGATTGAGATCGGCAATCACGTCGCCGAAATCGCCCCACACGAAATGCGGCAGCATGAAGCGATCGTGCAGCGACGTGCCCCAACGGACCAGTGGGCGCGTGTAAGGCGTTTCCCAGAACCACGCGACCAGCGCACGCAGCATCAGTTGCTGCGCAAGGCTCATGCGCTCGTGTGGTGGCATTTCGAACGAGCGAAACTCCACCAGTCCCAGCCGTCCGGTCGGACCATCGGGCGAATAGAGTTTATCGATGCAGATTTCGGCGCGGTGGGTGTTGCCGGTCACGTCGATGAGCAAGTGACGGAACAACCGATCGACCAGCCACGGTGGCGTCGTCTGATGTGGCGCGAAGGCACGCGCGAGAGCGATTTCCATCTCGTAGAGCTGGTCATGGCGGGCTTCGTCCATGCGCGGCGCTTGGCTTGTCGGGCCGATGAACAAGCCGGAGAAAAGATACGACAACGACGGATGATTTTGCCAATAGGTGATGATGCTCGCGAGCACGTCGGGGCGTCGCAAGAATGGGCTATCCGCCGGGGTTTGCCCGCCCATCACGATGTGATTGCCGCCGCCGGTCCCGGTGTGCCGGCCATCGAGCATGAACTTCTCGGCGCCAAGACGCGCCGCACGGGCGTCCTCATAGACGCCCGACGTGATCGCGACCAAGTCTCGCCATGAGCCTGCCGGCTGGATGTTAACCTCGATCACCCCAGGATCGGGTGTCACCTTCACGACCGCCAAGTGTGGGTCAAATGGGGGCGCATAGCCTTCGATGCGAACACTGTGGCCACCGGCGGAGGCGGCATCTTCGACGGCCGCGACCAACGCCGCGTAGTCCTCGGCGTCCTCCACAGGCGGCAGGAATACACATAGGTGTCCGGCGCGCGGCTCGACCGCGAGCGCGGTTCGCACGGCGCCGTCAACGTCGTACGTCGTCGATGGGCCGGTGCTCGATCCACGCTCCATCGCGAGCGCCGAAGCTGCCTCGCGACGCTGCCGCAGCAAGGCACCCCGCTCTGCCAGCGGTGGCCTGTCCAGGAAAGGATCGGCTGGCGACACCTGCGGAAAGTCGACATCCGGCAACGGTGGCAGTGATCCGATCGGCAAGCGGAAGCCGACGGGGCTATCACCGGGCAATAGATAAAGTCGCTTCCGGCGCAACTGCCACCGCTCGGTCATCCAGCGCCGGCCGCGATCGCGGGACTGCCAGACCTGGATCGGCAAGACGTAGGCCGTGGGCCGGTCGAGCCCTCGGGAAAACACGTCTACCAAGCGGGCACGTTCTGCGAGGTCGTCGAGTTTGTTGTCTTCCGGTGTCACGCCAATCGGCAGTTTCTGCTCGTTGAGTGCAAAGTGGCCGGCATCTTCGTAGGCCGGAATTGCGCTGTCGGCGGGTAATCCAAGTTGGCGGCAAAGGTCGGCGGAGAATGTTCGTGCGGCTTCGATTTCAGCGACCTTGCCGGGAATTTCGCGATCGATCAGATTCGGATCTTCCCACAGCATTTTCCCATCGGTGCGCCAGAATACCGAATAGGACCACCGTGGCAGCTGTTCGCCCGGATACCATTTGCCCTGGCCGTAATGCAGCAGCCCGCCTGGGGCAAACCGGTCGCGCAGCCGGCGGACGAGGTCCTCGGCATAGCGCTGCTTGGTCGGCCCTACGGCCGCGTTATTCCACTCGTCGCCGTTGGGATCTTCGACGGCGACGAACGTCGGTTCGCCGCCCATTGTCAGACGCACGTCGCCGGCAAGCAGCCGGCGATCGACAGCGTCACCCGCCGCCATGATCGCGTCCCACTGCGGCTCGCTGTAGGGCTTGGTCACCCGCGGGGTTTCGAGGATGCGCGCCACCGTCATAGAGAAGTCGAATTCGACTTCGGCCTTGTCGTGGGCACCACTGATCGGCGCAGCGCTGGAGGGTTTCGGCGTCGCGGCGAGCGGGATGTGCCCTTCTCCTGCGAGCAGACCGGACGTGGCGTCGAGCCCGATCCAACCTGCACCGGGCAGGTAGGCCTCGGCCCAGGCATGCAGATCCGTGAAGTCGGACGTGGCACCAGACGGCCCGTCGAGGGCCTGCACATCCGGCTTCAGCTGGATCAGATAACCGGACACGAAACGCGCGGCCACACCCAGTCTGCGGAGGATCTGGACGAGCAACCAGGCGCTGTCGCGGCAGGAGCCCGAACCAAGCCGCAGCGTATCGTCGGGGAGCTGGACGCCGGGCTCCATCCGGATCAGATATTTAACTTCTGTCGACAGTTTCTGGTTGAGGTCGCAGATGTAATCCAGCGTCGTGCCACGGCTGGTGCGATCCAGAGCCGCCATGTATTTCTGCAGCAGTGGGCCATCGGCATCCGGCTCGAGATAGGGTGCCAATTCCGATTTCAGTTCCGGAGCGTAGGTGAAAGGCCAGTCCTTGGCCGCGTCATCGACGAAGAAGTCGAACGGGTTGATGACCGCCATGTCGGCGAGCAGATCGACCGTAACCGAGAACTCACGAGTTTTTTCCGGTATCACGATGCGCGCGAGAAAGTTTCCGAACGGATCCTGCTGCCAGTTTATGAAATGCTCAGCCGGTGTGACCGTCAACGAGTACGACAGGATCGGAGTGCGGCTGTGCGGTGCCGGACGTAGCCTGATCGTATGGGGTGCCATACTGACAAGTCGATCGTAGGTGTACTTGGTGTGATGCGTCAGCGCTACATGAATGGTCATTACTATCCTAATCCGAGCCGAGTTTCAGTGTCGGCGCGCTTATTCTCAAGACTGATTTTGATCTTGTTTCTGCAGCCCTGGCGCAGGCACGCTCGACTGACTTTGTGTCTGAGTTTGCGTCTGGCCTTGCGACTGGCTCTGCGATTGTGCCGCCTCGGCCTCGAGGGCGCCGGGCCGCGAGCGGGTGAAGAATGCGGAGCTCAACGTGTCGGTCAGGGTTCCCAGCGACGTCTGCACCCAGTTGTTGAACTCATGCAGATGCGCGGCCAGTTCCGTGTTCCGACCCATGTCGTGCAAACCCTCCATCATCACTTCGCACTCTTCCAGGCACTTGTTCGCGCGCGAGAGTCTGAAGGAATGGCGCAGAGTATGCAGCGACTCACTGATTTCACGCACGCAAAAGCCGAGCGAACGCGGGTGACTTGGGTTGAAGATCAGAAAGCGCGAGACACGTTCGAGATCGGCGCCCTTCGCTTCGAGTCGGTGGAAGACCTGATAGGCGGCGGCTGTTCGCAAAATGGTCGACCAGAACACAAAATCGTCGGATAAATCACGGGTTTTCGAGTTGGTCATGGCGTGGGCATATTTGACGTCGAGCAACCGGCTGGTCTGGTCGGCTCGTTCGACAAGAAGGCCGAGCTTGAAGAACTGATAGCCTTCATCGCGGAACAGCGTCCCTTCGGCAATTCCGATCTGGGCGAGGCAGCCGGCACGTATCACCGCGCATGTCCGGGGAAGCTGCGATAAGCTGATGTCGTCGGCTGCGAGCGCTTCGACAGAGCCATGAAATGCGTTGAGCTGTACCCACATTTCAATCGGGATGAAGGGACGCAAGGCGCGTGCGTTTTCCCGTGCCCAATGGATCGAGGACCTGACGGAGCCCGGATTGGACAGATCGGTCACGTAGAAGGTGGCGATGTTGCGCGACGATACTTCGAATCGTTCCTTGAACCGTTCTTCGTCAGAGTGAAGGGCCAAAAGCCAGCTCCAGCCCTGTTCCTGATCGTGAGCGCCAAAGGAGCTTTGCATCTCGATGACGCGCGCAAGACTGGCACCGCGCTCGAGGTAGCGCGCCAGCCAGAACAGCGCTTCAGCGTTCCGTGACAGCAGCCTCACTGGTCACCCGCCAGTACCCAAGTATCCTTGGTGCCGCCACCCTGCGAAGAATTGACGATCAGCGAGCCCTCTTTGAGCGCAACGCGGGTCAATCCACCCGGCAGCACCCACGTGTCGCGCCCGGTTATCGCATAGGGTCTGAGATCGACATGCCGTGCACGCGCGCCCTGCTCGACCAATGTGGGCGATACCGAGAGTTCGATCATGGGTTGGCTGATGAAGTTGCCGGGGTCGGCGCGCAATTTCGCCGCTGCATCCTCCAATTCCGACTTGCTCGATTTCGGACCGATAACAATGCCGTATCCGCCGGACTCGCCGACGGGCTTGAGCACCAGGCGGTCCAGGTTGGCGAGGGTGTGGGCCAGTCCGCCCGGTTCGCCGCAAATGTGGGTTTCGACGCTCGCGAGGATCGGGTCTTCGTTCAAGTAATAGCGGATGATGCGCGGGACATAGGCGTAAATAGCCTTGTCGTCGGCGACGCCGGTGCCGATGGCGTTGGCCAACGTCACGCGGCCGCGCTGGACGGCACGCAGCAGCCCGGGCACTCCCAGCATTGAGGTGGGATTGAAGGCGGTCGGATCGAGATAATCGTCGTTGATGCGCCGGTAGACGACGTCGACTTGCACCAGTCCGTTGATGGTGTGAGCGAAAACCCTGTCATTCTCGACGAACAGATCGCCGCCCTCGACAAGCGTCACGCCCATCTCACGGGCGAGAAAAACATGCTCGAAATAGGCCGAATTATAGATGCCCGGTGATAGCAGTACGACACAGGGATCATCGACGCCGGTTGGTGCCACTTCCCGCAACTTACCGAGCAACCGCTTGCCATAGTCAGATACGGGACGAATATTCATTCCCTGCATGAGGTCAGGAAACGCACGCTGCATCAGGTGCCGGTTTTCGACGACGTAGGAAACGCCCGACGGGCTGCGGCCGTTGTCTTCCAGAACGAGCATTTCACCTTGGCGGTCGCGAACGATATCGGTGCCATTGATGTGAATGTAGGTGCCGCACGGCAGGTCCAGGCCGATCATTTCGGGTCGGTAACAGCTATTGGACAGCACCAACTGCGCCGGCACTATGCCGTCATTGAGAATGTGGCGCTCGTGGTAGATGTCGTGCAGGAACAAATTGAGGGCTTTGACGCGCTGTTTCACGCCCGCTTCGACTTTTGCCCAGACGGACGCAGAAATAACGCGCGGTATAACGTCAAACGGCAAAATGCGGTCGATCGCGTCTTTTTCGGTGTAGACCGTGAAGGTGATCCCCAGATTGAAAAGTTCGCGCTCGGCGTCGGACGCCCGTTGTTTCAGTATCGAAAGTTCGCTCGTTTCCAGGCATTGCCATAGAGGCGCGATGGTCGCGTCCGGCTGGTTGCTGTCACCGAGCAGTTCGCAATAAAATTTGCCGGGATCGTAGCCGTCCAGAGCACAAAACGTGTTGGGTTGCTTGAGTGCCGAGATCTTAGCCAAAAGAAAACTCCGAGCCGATTTGATCCTGTTACCCTAAGCCGATTGGCGATCTCTGTCGCCAAGCATTTCAAATATGGCGCATGCCTAATGATAAGGCAATTGCCCAAAAAAATTGCGACGGATGCGTGAGCCTTCAGCGGTATTTCAGTTAGAGAGGGGCCGTCGGAACTCGAGGCGTCCCAAGGCCGTTGGTGACGCGAAATCGACCGTTTGCGAGGGTTCGTCAGAATGAAGATATTCACGTGTCAGCAGTGCAGTCAGATCGTCTACTTCGAGAATACGACCTGCGAACGCTGCGCATCGGTCCTCGGGTATCTGCCGGATCAGAACACTTTGAGCGCGGTGGTCCCGAAAGGTCGTAACTGGGTCGCGCTCGCTTCGCCCGACCGGCTGTACAGGTTCTGTTCCAACTGGGAGCGTCGTGCCTGCAACTGGATGGTGCCTGCGGACGCTGGTACAGAGTATTGCGCTGCGTGCAGACACAACGATGCCATCCCCGACGTTACGGATCCGATCCGGCACCAGCAATGGCAGAAGATCGAAGAAGCCAAGCGGCGGCTGTTTTATTCTCTGATCAAGCTGAAGCTGCCGCTCCGTGCTGCTGCGGACGGCGCGGCTGAACCGTTGGTGTTCGATTTTCTCGCCGACCTGCCCAACAGCGCCAAAGTTATGACCGGACACGACAATGGCAGGATAACCATAGCGCTGGTCGAGGCCGATGATGCGCAACGGGAGAAAAACCGCGCGCAAATGGGAGAAGATTATCGGACACTTCTCGGCCATTTCAGGCACGAGGTCGGGCATTATTACTGGGACGTTCTGGTGCGCGACGGCGATAAATTGGAAGCGTTCCGGAAAGTATTCGGTGACGAGCGTGTCGATTATTCGGAGGCTTTGAAGCGACATTACCGTGACGGAGCGCCGACCGATTGGCGTGAGCACTTCGTCAGTTCCTATGCCAGCGTGCATCCCTGGGAGGATTTTGCCGAGTCGTGGGCGCACTACATTCACATCGTGGACACCCTGGAAATGGCTTATGCTTTCGGCTTGAGTGTGTCACCGTCCACAGGCGATGGCGACGCGCTGACTGCGTCGGTCGACAGAAACCCCTACAGGCTGATCGGTATCGATGCGCTGATCGCGGCATGGTTGCCGATCACGACTGCGGTCAACAATCTCAATCGCGCCATGGGACAGCCCGACCTATATCCATTTGTTCTTTCACCGCTGGCGATCGAGAAAATCGGTTATATCGAACAGATCATCCACGCCAATTTTAATGTCGTTCAGGAGGGGTCAAGCGCCCGCAAGCACGTAGGGAACGCCGACGCGACTGCATAGGTCGCGCAACTCCTGCTGCAGAGCCGACGGAATTGGTATGCCTGTGCGAAGGCGTTCGGCACGGGAGGCGATTTCGGGATCGCCGGCAACCAGCACTGGTCTGCTGGGGTCGGATGCGGGCGTTGCGTGGAGTACGTCGATGATGGCGTCCATGTCCATCTCGAACTCGCCGTCAGGGCGAAAGGCCTTAGGATCGATGGCCAAGAAAAAGTGGCCAATGTTTTCGGGCTCTCCCGGTTTTTCTTTGCCCTTGCGGAGCGGGGCGAAGGCCGCGCCGGACAAAACCCCGCCGAGAATGTGGACCATCATTCCGAGACCGTAGCCTTTGTGGCTCGACAGCTCCGGGGTGCCGCCGATCGGGGTCAAGCCGGTGGTGGTGCCGCGCCGCAGGACTGCGTAGGCCTCATTGCCGTCGCGAAGGGATTTGCCGTCCGGTCCCACCACCCAACCCTCCGGCAATGGTTTGTTCTGATAGCCATAAACTTTGATTTTTCCGGCGGCGACAGTGCTGGTCGCCATATCGAGCAGGAATGCTGGATTGCGGCCGGCGGGTGCTGCGAAGGCGAGCGGGTTGGTGCCGAGCATCGGCTCGGCTGCGCGCGTCGGGACGACGGCGATGTTGCGGGCGGAACTGGCAACGAGACCGATCATGCCGCGATCGGATGCCATGCGAGCATAATAGCCGGCGGCGCCGAAGTGGTGCGAATTGACGACGGTGACAACGGCGAGGCCCACCGTTGCTGCTTTTTCAATGGCGGTCTTCATGCCTAGAACGGACGCCGGGTGGCCCAGACCCGCGCCTGCGTCGATGACGGCCATGACAGGCGTTTCGCGCACAATGCGCGGCCGCTCGGTCATGTGAAAGCGGCCCGCATTGATTTTTTGTTCGTAGGTCATCAGCATCGAAATGCCGTGCGAGTCGACGCCCCAGAGATCGGTTTCGACCATGACGTCGACGGTCTGCGCGACGAGGTCGTCCGGCATACCCCAGGCGCGTAAAACGGATGTGATCTGCCGATTAATCAGTGGGGCTTGGACATTGATAGTCATCAGGGGCTCACTCAAGACTACGACCGTGACCGCACCGTTTCAGCCCTCCAAACGAGCGCTGCACAGACGTCGTCGGCATTATGTGGCCGAGGCGCGCCTCCAGGCAAGGTGCTGGCGCAACGCGTATTTGCGCATTGGCAGGCGTCGCGCTTTGGTGCACGCTAGTGGCAGGGCGCGTACGTTGCAGCCACGCAGATGGCTTCGTTGGAGGTGTGTATGTATCGAACGAACGAGACTTGGGGAACGCGGGCGACTTGGGGTGCCTTCGCCATCCTTTGCGCGGGGCTGGCAACCGCATCGCCGTTGGCCGCAAAAACGTTGGTTTACTGCTCCGAAGGCTCGCCTGAAAACTTCACGCCCGCGCTCAACACGACCGGTACAAGCTTCGACGCGGCGCGGCCCCTATTCGATCAGTTGATCGAGTTCAAGCGGGGCTCGACCGAGCTGATGCCCGGGCTCGCTGAAAGTTACGAGGTTTCGGCGGACGGGCTCGCCATCACGTTCAAACTGCGCAAGAACGTCAAATTTCACAGCGGCGTGAACGGTTTCACGCCGACGCGTGATTTCAATGCCCAGGACGTCATCTGGTCGTTCGAGCGTCAGGGAAAGCCCGACCACCCCTATGCCAAAGTCTCAGGCGGCAAATACGATTATTATGCCGACATGAAGATGGCGACGTTGGTGAAAAACCTCGAGGCCGTCGACGACTACACCGTCAAGATGACACTCGGCGAGCCGAGCGCGCCGATGCTGGCGAACCTTGCGATGGATTTCGCTACCATTCAGTCGGCGGAGTATGCAGCGTTTCTGTCGAAGGCCGGTAAACCAGAACAGTTCGATCAAATCCCCGTCGGCACCGGACCGTTCTCGTTCGTGGCTTATCAAAAAGATGCGGTGATCCGTTATAAGAAGAACGCGGACTACTGGGGTGAGAAAGCGCTGGTCGACGATCTCGTGTATGCGATCACGCCCGATCCTACGGCGCGCTATTCCAAACTGAAGGCGGGCGAGTGCCATCACGCGATCGCGCTGCGGCCGGCCGACATCAAGGAAGTCGGTAACGATCCGGCGCTCAAGTTGTCGAACCAGTCGGGGCTGAATATCGCTTACTGGGCCTTCAACACGCAGAAGAAGCCGTTTGACGACAAGCGCGTGCGGCAGGCGTTCAACATGGCGATCGACAAGGCCGCCATCATCCGCGACATCTATCAAGGGTCGGGACAGGCGGCCAAAAATCTTATTCCGCCGACGCTGTGGGGCTACAACGACGCGGTCCCGGATTATCCGTTCGATCCGGAAAAGGCCAAAGCGTTGCTCAAAGAAGCGGGCGTAACGACGCCGCTGGAGATAGATCTCTGGTACATGCCGGTGCAACGGCCCTACAATCCGAATGCCAAGGGTATCGCCGAGATGATGCAGGCCGATCTCGACAAGATCGGCATCAAGGCCAAGCTCGTCACCTACGAGTGGGGCGAGTACCGGAAACGCGCGCAGCAAGGCGAACACACCACCGCGCAACTCGGCTGGACCGGCGACAACGGCGATCCCGATAATTTCTTCTTCCTGCGCGGTTGTGCGGCTGCGCGGGCAGGCGGGCAGAACCTGACGAAGTGGTGCAACAAAGAGTATGATGAGCTCTTGGCGCAGGCGCAGAAGCTGACCAAGCAAGAAGAGCGCGCCGAGATCTACAAAAAAATGCAGGTGATCGAGAAGGAGGAAGCGCCCGATTTCAAGATCGCGCATTCGATCGTTTATGAATCGATGCGTAAAGAAGAGGATGGCTATAAGCAAAGCCCGCTCGGCGGCCATCACTTCAAAGGCGTCGATATCAAGTGAGCAACAAAATCGGCCGGACACATTGTCCGGCCGATTTTGTCCATATCCCGCGAAAAACAAGCCGAGAGCTGAACGTTTCTATCGATGTTGCCATATCTGCTCAAACGTCTTGCTCTTACGGTGCCGACATTCTTCGCGCTGATGTTCCTGACGTTTGTGGCGATCCGGCTGGTGCCGGGAGATCCGGTCGAAGTGCGCACCGGGGAGCGCGGGATAAGCGCGGAACGTCTGGCCGAGTTCCGTCACGATCTCGGACTAGATCAGCCGGTGTGGAAGCAGTTCATCGATTATGTCTGGCGGCTGCTGCACGGCGATTTCGGCACTTCAGTCGTCACCAACGATAAGGTGTTGCACGAGTTTTTGACGCTGTTTCCGGCGACGGTCGAACTATCACTCTGCGCGATGTTGCTGGCGGTCGCGATCGGCGTACCGGCCGGGGCCTTCGCGGCGGTCAAGCGCGGCAGCTGGTACGATCAGACCCTCATGGCTTTATCGGTGGCTGGATTTTCTATGCCCATCTTCTGGTGGGGATTGTTACTCATCATGCAGGTGGCGGTGAAGTGGGGGCTGCTGCCGGTCGGTGGGCGCATCGATCCGATTAAGTATTATTTCGAAGCGAAGACCGGGTTCATGCTGATCGACAGTCTCATGTCTGGGCAGGCCGGGGCGTTCAAGGATGCTGTGCGGCACCTCATCTTGCCGACGATCGTGCTCGGCACGGTGCCGCTGGCGATCATCGCGCGTATGACCCGCTCGTCGATGCTGGAAGTTTTGAGCGAGGACTACGTGCGCACGGCGCGTGCGAAAGGTCTGGCTGCGTCGCGGGTGTACGGTCTGCACGCGCTACGCAACGCGTTGATCCCCGTCATCACGGTGATTGGTCTCTCAACGGGCGGGTTGATGGCGGGGGCGGTGCTGACGGAGACGATCTTCTCATGGCCCGGGATCGGTAAATGGCTGATCGAGTCGATCGGGCGACGGGATTATCCAGCTCTGCAGGGGGGCGTGCTGCTGGTTTCCGCGATCGTCATTTTCGTCAACGTGGCGGTCGATCTTCTTTACGGCGTCATCAATCCGAGAATCCGTCATGGCCAGTGACCAAGCCGCCAGCGGAGCACTCGCACCCGGAATTCCTGTCGGCAACGTCGCTCTCGCGCCGGGGGGATTGGCGAATTTCTGGGCGTCGTTCGCCGAGAACAAGGGGGCGGTGGCGGGGCTGGCAATTCTGATCGTCATCGTGCTGCTGGCGATCTTCGCCGGCAGCGTGGCACCGCACAATCCGCTGATCCAGTTCCGCGACGCCGTGCGGGCACCTCCTGTCTGGGAGACCGGGGGCACATGGCGGCATATCCTGGGCACAGACGGGCTCGGGCGCGATATGCTGTCACGACTGATCTTCGGCGCGCGTGTTTCGCTGTTCATCGGCTTGATGGTGATGGCCGTGTCGTTCGTGCTCGGTGTCGTGCTAGGGTTGCTCTCGGCATTTTCAGGGGCGGTGGTCGACACCATTATTTCGCGCGTGATGGATCTCATCATGTCGGTGCCCGGTCTGGTGCTGGCGATCCTCATCGTCGCTGTGCTCGGACCCAGTCTGTTCAATACGATCACGGCTGTTACAGTCGTGTTCTTGCCGCGCTTTGTACGCCTCGTGCGTGCGTCGGCCATGGCCGAGTTGGGCAAGGAATACGTCACCAGCGCACGCGTCATCGGCGTTTCGAAGTTGCACCTGATGTTCATCACGGTGCTGCCGAACTGCCTGGCACCACTGATCGTGCAATCGGCTTTAGGTGTGTCGGAAGCAATCCTGGAAGCTGCGGCACTCGGCTTTCTAGGTCTCGGTGCGCAACCGCCCACGCCGGAATGGGGCGCGATGCTCGCGGATGCGCGGGAGTTCATCCGCTCTAATCCCTGGATCGTCACCATGCCCGGTATCGCTATTCTGGTGACCGTCGTCTCCATCAACCTGATGGGCGACGGACTGCGCGATGCGCTCGATCCGAAAATGCAGAGGTCGTGACGATGGCACCGCCACTGCTCGAAATTCGGAATCTGACGGTGACTTTCGCAACGCGCGGCGGAGCGTTTCGCGCCGTCGATGGCATAGATTTGAGCGTGGCACCGAACGAAGTTCTGGCGATCGTCGGGGAGTCGGGTTCGGGTAAATCGGTCGCGATGCTGGCGGTGATGGGACTGTTGCCGTGGACCGCGACTGTGACCGCCGACGCCATGAACTTTCTCGGTGCGGACCTGCGTACGATGAGTGCGCGCGAGCGGCGGGCGATCATCGGCAAAGACATCGCGATGATTTTTCAGGAGCCGATGTCGTCGCTCAATCCGTGTTTCACGGTCGGCTTTCAAATCGGGGAATCGCTGAAAGTTCATCTCGGTCTCGACCGGGCTGCGCGGAGAGCGCGCGCCATCGAGCTGCTGCAGCAAGTCGGGCTCACTGATCCGGAACGGCGATTGCGGGCGTTTCCGCATCAGTTGTCGGGCGGCATGAGCCAGCGGGTGATGATCGCGATGGCGTTGGCGTGTGGGCCGAAATTGCTGATCGCGGACGAGCCGTCGACGGCGCTCGACGTGACGATTCAGGCGCAGATCCTCGATCTTCTGCTCAAGCTGCGGCAAGAGACCGGCATGGGGCTGGTGTTGATCACGCACGATATGGGCGTGGTCGCAGAAACCGCAGATCGGGTCACGGTGCAATATGCCGGCCAACAGGTCGAAGAGAATCGCGTCGAAGCGTTGTTCGCCGATCCGCACCATCCTTACACATTCGGCTTGCTGGCAGCGTTGCCCGAGCGCGCGACGGCGCGACGACTTCCTGCGATTGCGGGCGTGGTGCCGGGACAGTTCGACAGGCCCTCCGGCTGTCTGTTCTCACCGCGTTGCGCGTTCGTGCGGCCGGATTGTCTTTTGCAGTCGCCGCCTCGCGCCGCGGTCGAGTTCGGGCGTGCGAAGTGCATTACGCCGCTGCGTGCCGGAGTGCCTTCGGCTTTCGAAAAGGTGCTCGCATGACGGCGGTGTTGGAGGGGCAAGATCTCGCGCGCAGCTACGATGTATCGCGTGGACTGTTCGCCAAGCCGGCGATCGTGCAGGCTTTGGCGGGAGTGTCGTTTCAGCTGGAAGCGGGCAAGACGCTGGCTGTCGTCGGGGAGTCGGGTTCAGGCAAGTCGACGCTTGCGCGGCTGGTGACGCTGATCGAACCGCCGACGACGGGTCGACTGTATATCGACGGCAAGGACGTAACGACCGTCGGCGCTGACGAGAAGCAAGCGCTGCGTCAGCGGATACAAATGGTTTTTCAGAATCCGTATGGGGCGCTCAATCCCCGGCAACGGATCGGTGCCGCACTCGAAGAGCCGCTGAAAGTCCATACTCAACTGACAGCGGCGGAGCGATCGGAGGCGGCGCGTGCGATGATGGCACGGGTGGGGTTGCGGCCGGAGCACTACGATCGCTATCCGCATATGTTTTCAGGTGGACAGAGGCAACGTATCGCCATTGCCCGCGCGCTGATGCTGAAGCCACCGATCCTGGTGCTGGACGAGCCGGTGTCCGCGCTCGATGTGTCGATCCGCGCGCAGGTGCTGAACCTGCTTGCCGAACTGCAAGAGGAACTTGGCACTGCTTATCTGTTCATCAGCCACGATCTGTCGGTGGTCCGCCATATCGCGGATCGGGTGATGGTGATGTACCTCGGGCGCGCGGTCGAGCTCGGCGACCGCGATGTGATTTTCAAGCACGCCCGGCATCCCTACACGCGTGCGCTGTTGTCGGCGACGCCGAGCGCGGACCCGGCCGCCAAGTTCACGAAAGAGCGAATTATACTGCAAGGGGAGTTGCCGTCGCCGTTTGATCCGCCGCCCGGATGTGCCTTCAATCCGCGCTGCCCAATTGTCGTGGACCGCTGTCGACGTGAGCGGCCGGACCTGGCAGGTGACGCGCAGGGATCGGTTGCCTGCTGGCGGGCTTGAATAACCAAGGCCCGGAACTTTGCCGCAGGTGGAGAGTTCGATATGACGCCTGTAGTGTGTGTGAGTATTTTGTGGGCGTTAGGCTGACTGTCAGCTTATTTTTTAGGCGCTTCACTTGGGACGCTTGGCCCCAGGGCCCTGTGAAGTTGGGGAGTACGTCGAAAACCTATTGCGAATCATTTCGTTAATTTATTGTTATCGGTGGCGTCAGACTTGGCCCACGACTTGCTCCTTGCAGAACGCGGTTAACGAATCGCTCGTCATTTGCTTGGAGAACTCAATGTCGTTTACCAGACGGACCCTGATGGCGGGGGCTGCGTTGCTCGCAGCGTCATCATTGTGTGTTTCGGGGGCGTTTGCTCAAGACACCATTAAAGTCGGCGTGCTTCACTCTTTGTCGGGCACCATGGCGATCAGCGAAACGACGTTGAAGGACGTCATGCTGATGCTCATCGACGAGCAGAACAAAAAAGGCGGCCTGCTCGGCAAGAAACTCGAAGCCGTCGTCGTCGACCCCGCTTCGAATTGGCCACTGTTCGCAGAAAAAGCGCGCGAACTGATCTCGCAGCAAAAAGTTTCTGCGGTTTTCGGCTGCTGGACTTCGGTCTCGCGTAAGTCGGTGCTGCCGGTTTTCAAAGAGCTGAACTCGATCCTGTTCTACCCGGTGCAGTACGAGGGTGAAGAATCCGAACGCAACGTGTTCTACACGGGCGCTGCACCGAACCAGCAGGCCATCCCTGCCGTCGATTATCTGATGAGCAAGGACGGCGGTTCGGTCAAACGTTGGGTGCTCGAAGGCACGGATTACGTCTATCCGCGTACGACCAACAAAATCCTCGAAGCGTACCTGCTCGCCAAGGGCGTCGCGAAGGAAGACATTTCCGTCAACTACACGCCATTCGGCCACTCCGACTGGCAGACGCGCGTTGCCGCAATCAAGAAGTTCGGCTCCGAGGGCAAGAAGACCGCCGTCGTCTCGACCATCAACGGCGACGCCAACGTGCCCTTCTACAAAGAACTCTCCAACGCAGGCGTGAAGGCGACCGACATTCCGGTCGTGGCCTTCTCCGTCGGTGAAGAAGAGTTGGCTGGCGTCGATACCAAGAACCTCGTCGGCCATCTGGCGGCCTGGAACTACTTTATGTCCGTCAAGGACGCCAAGAACGCTGAATACATCGCCAAGTGGCAGGCGTTTACAAAAAATCCGAAGCGCACATTCAACGATCCGATGGAAGCGCACGTGATCGGTTTCGCCATGTGGGTGAAGGCTGTCGAGAAGGTCGGCTCGACCGATGTCGACAAGGTGATCGCTGCTCTTCCGGGCATCGAAGCACCGAACCTGACCGGTGGCGTTTCCAAGATGCTCGCGAACCATCACATCACGAAGCCCGTCTTGATCGGCGAAATCCGCGCAGATGGTCAGCTTGACACTGTGTGGAAAACACCGGGTCTCGTTGAAGGCGCCGCCTGGTCGCCGCATCTCGAAGGCTCCAAGGATCTGGTTGCCGACTGGGTCGACAAGAAGTGCGGTAACTTCAATACCAAGACCGGCAAGTGCGGCGGCTGATCGCCTTTGCATCGACGGATCAGGACTGACACGATAGGTTGCGGCGCGCTCGTAGTGGACGGCGATCACCTTCGCGCCGACGGCGACCGCGCCGTGCCCGGTCGCGAGCGGCTCCTTCGCCAAACTTCGGCGATCAGCCCGGTATTAGAGCCCCGCAACTTCAGAGTTGGTTTGCCGTGAAGCTTCGTACGATGGGAAAATGGGCTGGATTATCGATCGCAGCTTTGGTGCTAATGTTCATGCTGATGCCGTTCGCGGCGTCGCGCGCCGATGCTGCCGGCTTGATTGATACCGCCATCGAGAAGTTTCTCGCCGACAGTTTCACCGACACGGACGCCGCAGTCGCCGACGTTGTCGCGTCGGGTGCGCAGCAAAGCGCCGCCATTCTCGACGCGCTCGCCGAACGCCGTCTGTTGTTTTCAGCTACCGGCAAATCGGTGTCCTACACCGATGCCGCCGGCAAAGTGTTCGATGCACGCAGCGGCCTGCCGATCCCGGCCGTCCCTGCCGACGCGCAAATCGTGCGCGTCAACAACCGGCTGCGCGGCACCATCGCGGCAGCCATCGGCACGTTGACGCTGCTGTCACCCGATCCGGTCAAACGACTGAGTGCTGCAGACTCGGTTTTCAAGTCGCGCGATGCGGCATCGCTGCCTGCGCTGGAGGCAGCAATGGCTGCCGAGAAATTGCCGAACGTCAAGCGAGCCTTCGCTGCCGCGCGCGCTTCTGTCTTGTTGGCCTCGCCCGACGCCGATCGGGCGCAACAAGTGGCAGCAGTCGGCACACTGGCCGAGCGCGGCGATCAGGATGCGATGGCGCTGTTGCGCGGGGTGGCGTCTTCGGCGATTGCACCCGAGGTCAAGCAAGCGGCCGAACTGGCGATGTCGGCGGTGGAGCGAAAACTGCGTATCACCAACGTGGTGCAGAACGTCTACTACGGACTTTCGCTGGGATCGGTGTTGCTGCTGGCGGCGATCGGATTGGCGATCACGTTCGGTGTCATGGGCGTCATCAACATGGCGCACGGCGAGATGGTGATGCTTGGCGCGTACACGACATTCGAGGTGCAGGAACTGTTTCGCGCTTATGCGCCGGGCTGGTTCGGCTGGTCGCTGCCGGTGGCTATTCCGCTTGCGTTCCTGGTCGCGGCGCTGGTCGGCATCGTCATCGAGCGCGGTATCATCCGGTTTCTCTATGGGCGTCCGCTCGAAACGTTGCTAGCGACCTGGGGCGTGAGCCTCATTCTGCAGCAAGCGGTGCGAACCATTTTCGGATCAAGCAATCGCGAAGTGGGTGCGCCCTCGTATATGTCGGGTGCCTTCGAAATTTACGGGCTGGCGATCACCTATGGCCGAATGTGGATCATCGTGTTCACGCTGATCCTGTTCCTCGGGCTATTGGCGATGCTGAAGCTGACGCCGCTCGGGCTGCAGATGCGGGCGGTCACGCAAAACCGGCGCATGGCGGGCTCGATGGGCATCCGGACGAACTGGATCGACGCGATGACGTTCGCACTGGGCTCCGGCATCGCCGGGATCGCCGGCGTGGCGCTCAGTCAGATCGACAACGTGTCCCCCAATCTCGGGCAAAGCTATATTATCGACAGTTTCATGGTGGTCGTGTTCGGCGGGGTCGGAAACCTCTGGGGTACGCTGGTGTCGGCATTTACGCTCGGTATCGCCAACAAATTGCTGGAACCGTACGCGGGTGCGGTGCTGGGCAAGATCTTCATTCTCGTGGCGCTGATCCTGTTCGTGCAGAAGCGTCCGCGTGGCCTGTTCGCGCTCAAGGGCCGGGCGGTGGAAGCATGATCTTATCCTCTCTCATCAGGCAGGGTGGCAGCGTTCACGAGATCGCCGCGCGATGGTTCGTCATCGTGTTGCTGGCGGCGATCGTGCTGGTGCCTGTCCTGCATCTCATGGTGCCGGAAGGGTCGGCGCTGCATCTGCCGACGTATGCGGTGGCGCTGCTGGGTAAATACATCTGCTTTGCCATCCTGGCGGTCGCGCTCGATCTGGTGTGGGGTTATTGCGGCATCCTGAGCCTCGGGCACGGCGCATTCTTCGCGCTCGGCGGCTATGCCATGGGCATGTATCTGATGCGGCAGATCGGGACGCGCGGCGTATATGCCAATCCGATCCTGCCCGACTTCATGGTGTTCCTGAACTACAAGGAACTGCCGTGGTTCTGGCACGGATTTCATTCGTTCCCATTTGCGTTCTTCATGATCCTGTTCGTGCCCGGGTTGCTGGCGCTGGTGTTCGGATGGCTCGCATTCCGCAGCCGTGTGACCGGCGTGTACCTGTCGATCATCACACAGGCGCTGACCTATGCGCTGCTGCTGGCGTTCTTTCGCAACGACATGGGCCTGGGCGGCAACAACGGGCTGACGGACTTCAAAGACATTCTCGGCTTCACGGTGCAGGCGCCGGGTACGCGCGCGGTGTTGTGCATGTTGTCGCTGGCGACGCTGCTGGGCTCGTTCTTGTTCGCGCAACGGTTGGTGAATTCCACCTTCGGGAAAGTTCTGATCGCGATCCGCGATACGGAATCGCGCACCCGCTTTCTCGGGTACCGGGTGGAGAACTACAAACTGACGGCGTTCGTGGTGTCGGCGATGATGGCAGGTCTTGCAGGTGCGCTGTACGTACCGCAGGTCGGCATCATCAACCCGAGCGAATTTGCGCCGGCCAATTCGATCGAGGCGGTGATCTGGGTGGCGGTCGGCGGCCGTGGCACCCTCGTCGGGGCGGCAGTCGGAGCGGTCGTGGTCAATTTTCTCAAGACCTGGTTCACGACGGGCCTGCTGGCACCCTACTGGCTGTTTGCGCTGGGTGCGCTTTTCATTTTCGTAACGCTGGCGTTGCCGAAGGGGATCATCGGCGCGCTGTTGGAGCGGTTCGGTGAAAAATCTTCCGGGCTGAAGGGTGCAAGTATGCCTGTTGCACCGGTGTCGAAGGCGGCGGAGTGAACGTATGAACACCGTCATCCACCCCGATGCTACGACAGAAAAACCGGCGCTGACGCAGGCGCTGTTGTACCTGGACGGGGTCAGCGTCGCGTTCGACGGCTTCAAGGCGATCAATGATCTTTCGCTGTTCATCCGACCGGGCGAAATGCGGGCGATCATCGGGCCGAATGGGGCTGGCAAGACGACGATGATGGACATCATCACGGGCAAAACGCGTCCAGACGCCGGCACGGTTTATTTCGACGGCAAGCACGATCTGACCAAACTCGACGAAGCGTCGATTGCGGACCTTGGGATCGGGCGCAAATTCCAAAAGCCGACGGTGTTCGAGAGTCAGACGGTGGCCGACAATATTCTGTTGGCGTTGCGTGGCCCGCGCGACGCATGGTCGGCGTTGTTCGGCGAACGCAACGCGATCGCGCCGCACCGTATCGAGGAAATTCTCGACATCGTGCGATTGACGCACGAGCAGAAGCGTCTTGCCGGCGATCTCAGTCACGGACAAAAGCAGTGGTTGGAAATCGGCATGCTGCTGGCGCAAGATCCGAAGCTGCTGCTGGTCGACGAGCCGGTGGCGGGCATGACGGATTCCGAAACCGAGGATACGGCGCGGCTGCTGAAGCGCATCGCAAAAGATCATTCCGTCATCGTCGTCGAGCATGACATGTCGTTCGTGCGTGCGCTCGATACGCGGGTGACGTGCCTGCATGAGGGGTCTGTTCTGGCCGAGGGACAAATCGACGACGTGTCGCGCAACGAACGTGTGATCGAAGTGTATCTCGGCCGGTAGGCAAAGTGCTCGGCCAAATCAACGAAACCTCGGGGGAAACATGCTGCCGCCATTCATGCCAAAACCGATCAAAACCCGCGGACCGGCAACGTCAGTTGTGCGGCGTGCGGCGGTGAACGTCGAGAACGGGCTCAAGGCACCGCTGCGCGTGCTCGGCTGCAACGAGGCAAAGTCCGACGCTACAGACCCCGCGACACATTCAAAAGGCACTGGCTGATGCTGAAGCTCGACGGTGTCGATGTGTTCTATGGGGCCGCGCAAGCGTTGCGCGGCGTTTCGCTGACGGCCAAAGCAGGCGAGGTGACGTGTGTGCTCGGACGTAATGGCGTCGGCAAATCGACGCTGCTGCGAGCGATCTGCGGGCAGCAGCCTGTTCGGGCGGGGCAGATCAAGTGGGGTGATATCGATCTTGCACCGCTGCAGCCGTTCGAGCGCGCGCGCGCGGGTATCGGATACGTACCGCAAGGCCGCGAGATTTTCCCGCTGCTGTCGGTCAAAGAAAATCTCGAAACCGGCTATGCGCCCTTGAAGCGTGGCGAGCGGTCGGTTCCCGCCGTAATCTTCGAACTTTTTCCGGTCTTGAAAACGATGTTGCGCAGGCGCGGGGGCGATCTTTCCGGCGGCCAGCAGCAGCAGTTGGCGATTGCCCGGGCGCTGGTCATGCGGCCGAAATTGCTCGTGCTCGACGAGCCCACCGAAGGCATCCAGCCATCTGTCATCAAGGATATCGGTCGGGCCATCGATTATCTCAGGCGGCAGGGCGATATGGCGATCGTGCTGGTCGAGCAATACTTCGAGTTCGCCCGCGATCTCGCCGATACCTACGCGGTGATGGATCGCGGCCAGATCGTGCTGGCGGGAACGCGTGCGGAAATGGTGGAAGCCGATGTACGACGCCGCCTTGCGGTCTGAGGACGGGGATGCGGCTGCGTCGGCGGTATTGGCGCGCGTGCGTGCGCGTGGCGGCGTGTCGATCAGGTTCAAGTCCGGCCATGATGCGCGCACGCGGCTGGCGGATCTGCACGAACGCGGCGGGTTTCGCGCGAAGCTGCCGCGCACGCATGGGTTGACGGAAGCGGTTCTGATCAACACGGGCGGCGGTCTGCTCGGGGGCGATGCCGTACGGTTCGAGGTAGAGGTCGAGGCGGGGGCGGCCGCGCAGATAACGACGCAGTCGGCAGAGCGGGTCTATCGCTCGTTGGGCGAAGATTGTGCGATCAACGTGGCGCTGACGGTCGGTGCTGGTGGACGTCTGCACTGGCTGCCGCAAGAGACGATCCTGTTTGATCAGGCACGTTTGGCGCGGACGATCAGTGTCGATTTGGCTGATGATGCAGCACTGCTGCTGGTCGAGGCCACCGTGTTCGGCCGCGCGGCTATGAACGAGCGTGTGTTGGCGGGCTCGCTCCGCGATGTGTGGCGCGTGCGGCGCGGTGGGCAGCTGATCTATGCCGATACAGTGCGGCTCTGCGGGGATGTGTCGGGGCAGCTTGAGCGCGGGGCGATCGGAGCCGGTGCCACCGCTATGGCGACGGTGCTTTATATTGCTGCTGACGCAGCCGACCGGGTCGAAGGCGCGCGGGCGGCGTTCTCGCCGGTGGCGGCGCGTGCGGCTGTGAGTGCCTGGAACGGGATGCTCGTGGGGCGCTTGCTTGCGACTTCGGCAGATGCTTTGAAGGCAGACGTAGCGCGGCTTGCGGCGTATCTGTCGGGGCACGAACTGCCGCGTGTGTGGGGGTTGGACATGGTGCGTAATGCGCCTGCGAGGATGGATGTTTAGCCGATGAATTTGACGCCGCGGGAAAAAGACAAACTGTTGATCGCGATGGCTGCCATGGTAGCGCGGCGACGCCTTGAGCGTGGCGTGAAACTCAACCATCCCGAAGCCATCGCGCTGATCACGGACTACGTCGTTGAGGGCGCGCGGGATGGCCGGTCGGTTGCCGACTTGATGCGGGATGGGGCCAAAGTCGTCGCGCGGGAGCAGGTGATGGATGGCATCGCCGAAATGATCCACGACGTGCAAGTCGAGGCGACGTTTCCGGACGGGACTAAACTTGTGACAGTGCACGAACCCATTCGTTGAAACGAGGAGTTGCTCATGGCCTTTCTGCATATCGGCGATCACAGCTTATTCAAGTTCGACGACCTGCCGTGGCATCTCGTCGAGCCGGCACATCTGGTGTTTATTTTGCTGGCGATCGCGGTCGCAATCGGCGGACTTGCAGTGAGAGCGAGGCGTAGCAAGCCTGTGCGCGTCAAGAGCAAGGGGCCACGCCGATGATTCCTGGAGAAGTTATTCCGGCCGCCGGTGAGATCGAGCTCAATACCGGGCGCATCGCCATCCGTGTGCATGTTTCAAATACGGGCGACCGGCCGATCCAGGTGGGCAGTCACTACCATTTCGCCGAGACCAACGCGGCGTTGGCGTTCGATCGCGAGGCCGCGATGGGCTGTCGCCTGGATATCGCGGC
>JANYHG010000104.1 GCA_025359165.1 Hyphomicrobiaceae bacterium | reverse complement strand
TTCGCCGATGTGCGCATCCAACTTGTCGCCGGACTGGTAATCACGTTCGCCATCGGCAATTTTTTTTTGGCCGGGCATGTCGTCGGTTCGCTCTCGGAGGCAGCTTTATCCGGGGCGCTGGGACGCCGGCCGGCGTCATCTCTCGACCCGACGGTGGTCGGCGTCATCGTCACGGTCGTGCTCTATTTGGCCTACGAGTTCGCTTATTGGCTCGATCATTACCTCAGCCACGCCGTACCGTTGCTGTGGGAGTTCCATCGTGTCCATCACGAGGCGGAGGTGCTGTCGCCGGCCACAAACCTGCGCGTCCACCCGGTCGATACGCTGGTGTTCGCCAATATCACCGCCATCATCACGGGCGGGATGCACGGGGCGTTGGTATTCGTATTCGGCAAGCCGGTGTTCGATCTGCAGGTGTTCGGCACCAACGCGATCCTGTTCGCGTTCGCGTTTCTGCTGATCCAGTTGCAGCACACGCATCTGTGGATCGCGTTCACCGGCATCTGGGGCAAGTTGTTGATCAGTCCGGCGCACCACCAGATCCATCATTCGCAGAACCCCGCCCACTTCAATCGCAATCTCGGCAGCTGCCTCGCGGTATTCGACTGGCTGTTTGGTACGCTGCATGTGCCGAGCCGCAAGCGCGAGAAGCTGACATTCGGCGTCGCACCCGACAGCGACCTCGATCATCAGGGCCTCTACCACGGTCTCGTGATGCCGTTCGTGCGTGCCTACGGTCATGTGCGTCCGTACCTGCCGCAGCCGGAACCGAACCGAACTGCGCCGCCGATGACGTCGCAGACTTGATTGCTGCACGTTCAATCTAACGGGCAAAGAGATCGGGCGGGTCGGCGTCGCGGGCGTCGCAGAGATCTGCCATGCCGACGCCGATCAGACGGAAGGTCCGGCCATCGGCTTCGCGGCTGATCAGTGAGGTGACTGCGCGATGGATCAGGTCGGCGCGCTGGGTCGGCGCTGCCAGCCGCAAATGCCGCGAGAGTATCTTGAACTCGCTCGTCTTGAGCTTGAGCACCACCGTCTGGCCAGCCAACTGCTTGCGCGCGAGGGCCGCCGCTACGCGGTTCGCCAACGGCTCCGCCTCCGCGATCAACAGATGCTCGGCCGAGATATCGCGCACGAAGGTATCTTCCGCCGAAATGCTCTTCGTCGGCCGCGAGGGCGTCACGTGGCGGTCGTCGTGGCCGTGGGCGTAAAGCGCCAACCGGCGTCCGAAGCTGCCGAAGCGGGCGACCAAGTCACGGCTGCCGAGCGTTTGCAGGTCGCTGACGGTGACGAGCCCCATCGCCTCCATGCGCTGTGCCGTCGCCGGCCCTACGCCGTTGATCTTGCGCACCGACATGGGCGCCAGCAACTGTGCCGCCTCCTGCTGCCCGATCACCGAGTAGCCCTGTGGCTTCTGCAGTTCAGACGCCAATTTTGCCAAAAACTTGTTCGGTGCGAGGCCGATCGAAACTGTGATGCCGACCTCCCGTGTCACGCGATTGGAGATCCATGCCAGCGCCGACGCCGCCGTTGGCCCTTCGTGGCGGTGGTCTTCGGCGAGGTCCAGATAGGCCTCGTCGAGCGACACCGGTTCGATGATGTCGGTGGCGGCGAGGAAGATGGCGCGGATCGCGTTCGAGACGATTTTGTACTTCGCCATATCGGGCTGAATAATCACTGCGTGCGGGCAGGCCTCGATGGCTTTGAACATCGGCATCGCCGAGCGCACACCATACCTGCGCGCGATGTAGCAGGCTGTCGTCACCACACCACGCCCTCCCGCGTGTCCGACGATCAGCGGTTGATCGCGGATCTCGGGGCGGTCGCGTTTTTCGACGCTGGCGTAGAAGGCGTCGCAGTCGATGTGGGCGATGGTGAGTGCGGCAATGTCGGGGTGGGCGAGCAGACGCGTCGACCCGCAGAGCTCGCAGACCTCGCGCGCCGCGTTCGAAATCTCACAACACTCACGGCAGAGGGTGGGCATGCAGTTCGGCCGGTGTTTCAGCGTCCCGGACGATTGTCAGGACAATTTGATTTAGCTTACGTCACCGTCGCTCGTTGCGACACGGAGATGGTTTGCGATGGCACCCGATCTAAACCGCCACGCTCGCATCCGGCCTTCCCGCCATGAGGCGGAGTGGCGTGTAGATCATCACCACGTCGCCGCGCTGGTTGACGACGGTGTTGCGCGTGCGCACGAGGCCACGGCCTTTCGAGGTCGCGCGGGCCTCGGTGACTTCGATCTGCACGGAGATGGTGTCGCCACCGACGACGGGCGCTTTGACGTCGAGTTCCGTGTGCAGGAACGCCAGTCCCGTGCCGTGGCCGGTGCCAGCAAGCGACAGTCCTTCCGCCACCGAATAGACCAGCGCCGCCGGTGCCGCGAACCCGCGCATCGCCGAATGCCGCTTGCGATATTCCGCATCCGTGAACAACGGTTCGACGAAGCCGACGACGTTGCAGAAGGCGCTGATGTCGTGGTCGGCCAGCGTGCGCCCGTAGGTGCGAAAGCGATCGCCGATTTTCAGATCCTGCCAATAAAAGCCTTGCCCGAGCAGTTGGCCTTGAAAAGCGTCGTTGGGGTTACGCGCGGGGTTCATGGGAGACTCCTGTGCATGAGACGTGATGCTGCCCCAGCGTAGCACGCCGCCTGCCTTGCCGATGCCGCGAATCAGCTTCACTGAAGGGGTCTCTGTCGCTTTCCGCGAGGCACGACGTGCAGTCTACCCGCTCGGCTCTGACGTCTCGATTGGCGCTCGCTGCCATGGTGCTCGCGTCAGGACCTTACCTGGCGCACGCCGACGACGACTGGTTCCAGAAGCAGTTCAGGCCCGCGATTGCGGATTCCGCACCTGCCGTCCGCGCCAAGCCGCGCATTGCAGCGCCGGTGCCGTCGATCTCGCCTGCGACACCTCCGTCGGTAGCCGCACCTTCGATGCAGGTCGCGAAGTCGCCGATTGCCAGCCCGGGGGCCGTCCGCCCCTGGCGCACGATCGTCTATCCGGTGCGCAAACTCGATGCCGGCATGCGCACAGCCTCGCTCGGAACGCCCGGGGTGCCCGACGTCACAGCAAAGCCCCTGACCGGCTACGCGCACGAATTGAGTGGGCTCGCCTCGTATTACTGGCAGGACCAGATGACCTCGTCGGGCGAGCGCTTCGATCGCCGCGCGTTGACAGCCGCCCACAAAACCCTGCCGCTCGGCACACGCGTACGCGTGACCAACATCACCAACGGCCGCAGCGCGGTGGTTCGCATCAACGATCGCGGTCCGTTCAAGGGCGGGCGCGTCATCGACCTGTCCGAAGCCGCAGCGCAACAGATCGACATGACAGGCCGTGGCCTCGCACGCGTCGCCATCGAAGTGGTGCACTGAGTTCGAAGTTGACGCAAAGACGGTCACGCCGCAGCCGCAAACGCCAATTAGCCCTTCTGCAGGGATAGCTGTTGTGCAGGGGGAATTTTGATGACCACGCCTTCCGACACGGGACTGGGCGGCATCGCCGGATTTCCGAACATCGCCAGATTGGCCAGCCGGGGCAATCGTCTGGCAACTTTGGTTTCCGCCTTTGCCTTCGCCTTCTCCGGCGTCAGTCTGTACGAAACCGTCATCAAGCAGCCTCGGCTGACGATCTATGTGCCGCCCGTGCTGCAATACGGCCACGATAGCGGCGGCGATGTCGAAGTGTTCGCCATTCCCATTACCGTCAACAACGACGGGGCCCGGTCCGGCACTGTCTTGTCGATGGAGCTGGAGGTCGAGAACCTCGCGGCAAAAGGCGAAGAGGTGAAATCGAAAAAATACTACAGTGCCTTTCTCGGCGAACACGCCAAGAACGCCGACGCTCCCAACAAATCGTTCGCGCCGTTGAGTGTGGCCGGTCGCGCGAGTGCGTCCGAGACGATCCGCTTCTACCCGCAAGGCAATCCGTTGCCGCACGTCATCCAGGATGCCGGCACGTTTCGTTTCACGCTGCGACTGGCGACGGCCGCGGCTCCAAACGGCTCGCCCATCGATTGGCTATTCAAGCACGGCGACCCCGCGCCGGTGACGTTCACGCGGACGTTGCCTTGGTATTCGCAGCAGCAGCTCGGCTTCCGCCGGACCAGTATCGCCATGCATGCCGAGGATTGGAAGCCGACCGTCAGTGGCGCGAAATAGGCCGTTCAGATCGTCGTCACACGTCGCGCCAGCGGTAATGATAGCGTCCGGCCAGACGATAGCCGCGTGCCTCGTACAGCGCACGCGCGGGCGTATTCTCCTCGACGACCTGGAGTGCGATCGAGGTCGCACGCTCGGCTGCAGCCCACGTCTCCAGCGCGGTCATGATGCGGCTTGCGGCGCCCGTCCGCCGCTGCGTCGCTGCCGTCGCCACGCATTCGACCATCGCGATCCCGTCAGGCGACACCACGCCCAAGGCCGACGCCACGGGCTGATCATTGCGGCTGGCGACGAAGAAACCGCGCCGCGCCGGAACCCGCGCCAACGTCGCGGGTACAGCCGCTTGCCGAACAGGGTCCACGGTTGCGAGATAGACCGCCAGCCACGCTGCTGTCGGCTCCGAAGTCATCGCGACGTTGATCGCGATGTCGATCGATGTGTCTGCCGTTTTCTCTACGGCTTTCATGCTCGGCAAGGACTTGGCCAGCAGCAGCACCGGCTCCTCGAATACATAGCCGCGCCGTTCCAGTCGGCTGTCGAGGTCCGACGGTCTGGCGATCGAACTGACCTGAAAATAGCAGCGCAGTTTCCGCTGCCGGTAAAGCGCTTCGATGGTGTCGATGGCCGCCTCGCAATCATGATCGCGGAACGCCAGTGGCAGCACCGAATTGGCGCGACGCGAGCCACCGCCCGACCCGCGCCAGATCCAGCCATCGACATCGACGGTCTCGATGGCGGGCCACGCGCGTGCGGCGGCGCGCTCCATCGCCAGGACCTCGGCTGGCCCGAATGCTGCAATATCCATGTTCTGCGTCTTCCAAGGCCGTACCAAGATGGCTGTCGCCATGTGCGCTTTAAGGCTAGTATGCGTCCAAGTATTCTTCGCGATCGGGACATTAGCTTACGCCAACCGGAGCCTCGACATGAAAATCATCCTGGTCCCCACCGATCCTGCCACGCCGGCGCTGTCGACCGTCGTCTGTGCACGGTTGGTGGCCGAACGTTTCGGTGCCGCCGTCGAAGGGGTGGCGTTGCGGCCGGCGTTCGCCGAAGTCGTCGCGCCGGACCCGATCGTGGCGGTGACGCTGCCGCCGGCCGACTGGGACGAAACCAAGTACATCCGCGAAGCCCGCCAGTTGTTCGAGCAGGGCGGGGGCGGGGCCAAGACCTTCCGCTGGCGCGGTGGCGGCACCGTCGACGACGGTGAACTCGGCAGCCTTGGTCGCCTCTACGATCTGACGGTGCTGCCACGACCGGGGCCGAAAGGCGGGCGCGTCACGGCGTTCGAAGCGGCGCTGTTCGACAGCGGGCGGCCGGTGCTGATGGCCCCACCCGTCGCGCCCGCAACCATCGGCGACAGCATTCTGATCCACTGGAATCGCTCGACGGAAACGGCGCGGGCCATCGCTCTCGCCATGCCGCTGCTGGTGAAGGCCAAACGCGTGCAGTTCCTGTTCGTGGAAGGCAACAGCGTCTCCGGGCCGAGCGCGCGCGAAGCGGCTGGGCATCTAGCGGCGCACGGTATCAACGCCACGGAGAAGTCCATCGACCCGAAAGGTCGCGGCCCCGGCGAAGTCATTCTCGCCGAAGCCAAAGCGTTCGGAGCCGATCTACTTCTGAAAGGTGCCTACACCCAGAGCCGCCTGCGCCAGATGATCTTCGGCGGTGCCACCAGCCACATTCTAGCGCGTGCCGAACTGCCGGTGCTGTTCGCGCATTGAAGTGAGGCAGTAGGCGGTAGGCGGTAGGCAGGCGGCAGGCAGCAGGCAGCAGGCAGCAGGCAGCAGGCAGTAGGCGGATTTTCGACTGCGCTCTTCTATCGCCTACTATTGTCTTCAATACTGAGCCCAGACTTCGACGGTGGCGTCGAGGCGGCTTTTGGCGGTCAGCTTCGGTGACAGAACGATGCTGGCGATGGGCAGGCTGCCGGCCGCCAGCGCGAACGGCACGGACTGCGCATCCGGCAACAGCACGGCATTGACCGGCACCGTTTCGGTGCGACCGTCGCCCACGTCGATGGTGACATCGCCGAGGCTGACGCTCCCGCGACGCGCCACGAAGCGCAGTTTCTTGAAAGGCCCTTCGTGTCCATCGACGCGAAAATTGCTGCGCGGCGCGCTCGAATGCGGACTGACCACGATATCCGCCGTGCCGAGCATCACCCAGCCGCCGGCGTAGTGCCTGTTTTCACCGACCTTGCCGAGCCAATTGTCCGAATAGTGCCCGCGCACCTCAAGCGTCGGCTGCCGCGCCAGCGATGACGGTGTGCCGTAGGTCACGGTCACCTCGTGCACGAAATCGGGTGGGTCCAAGGGGATGACGCGACTAAGTGTGCCCGGCGCGACGACGGTGCGGAGATCAACCGCGAAAGGTGTGCCATTGACGGGTGAGACGAGCACCGACTGCACCGGCAGATCGCCGCCACGGCTCGAAATCACCAGGCTGTCGAACCGGCCCTTGTCACGGCCGACCACCACCCGGTCACGCAGTTCAGGGAGATGCGCGACCGTGCTGCCGATCATCATCCACGCAGTGCTCGCCAACGCTGCGGTGGCGATGGGTGCCGCTTCTGTCTTCGGCACAGCTTGCATCGCTGCGTCGGCCAGCCGTCCGTCGGCGTCCGCCAGCGCCAGCGCGACCTGTGCCGCGCCGTATCCCGCCGGGTTGACGTCGACGGTTACGGCCAACAGCACGAGGCCGCGATGCGTGGTGGCGAAAGCATCGGTGAATTCGCCGGCGGCAAGCAGGCGATGCAAAGCCAGTTGCGTTTGCTGGTGCTGCCCGCCCGTTGATGCGCCATAGCTCAAGGTGATCGTGCGGACATAAACCGCTTCGCCGGTCGCGAGCCGCAGGCTGCCAAACCGGCGGAGCGCCGCATCGATAGCGAAGGTGGCACTGCCGCACGTTGCTGGCAGAGTGCGAACCGCCGTCAGCCCCTCGGGCGTCAGCGCGCAGGCCTCGCGCGTCATGAATTGAGCCTGTGCCGGCAAGACCGCAGTTGCGAGCCCGGCCAGTGTGGCTGCAACCGTCAAGATCCGATGTGTCATGGCTGTCACGTGGGCGTCCCGCAGCGTCGAGTGTGAGCACTAGAAACGCGGTACAGGAACGCAGAACGCCGCTGGCAAGTCGTCATCTGGCAAACTGCGCGTCGACTGGAAGCGTTGCCGTGCGCCGCCCCTGATCGTCAACACCTCAGTTCGCCAAACCAGCCCGGGATGCCCTCGCCGCGCCGTGAGGCTGGGGCACGTCGTTCGCCTATCGGCGCGCTGGTGGACTGGGGCCCGTCGCTCTATGCTGGGTAGAGACTGGTTTCCTGGCCGTGGCATGACATGTCGCATCCATCAAACCGTCGATGGCCGCCTACCGCCGCTCTCTCAGGGGATTTGATGACACCGTTTCGCGATACGTCACTGCCGCGTCCTGCTGCAATCCTCGGCGCGGCCGGCCTCATTCCCTTCATCGCTCTCGCCGTGCAGGTCACGACACCCTACCCGATGGGCGCCGCCATGCGGTTACCGGCGCAACACGCCCTCATCTTGTATGGTGCCGTCATCTTGTCGTTTCTCGGCGGCGTGCAATGGGGGTTGGCTGTATCCTCGGCGGACCGCAGCGATGCGTGGCGCCGCTACGGGTTCTCGATCGCTCCGGCTCTGGTCGCGCTGCTGGGGCTGTGGCTCGATGGCCGCAATGGTCTGATCGCGCTGGCCATCGCCTTGGGGATCTGGGGCGTTTACGAGCTGTGGTCGACAGGCCTCGGCGAAGCGCCGCAATGGTATGGCCGCCTGCGGATCGTGCTGACTGTCGTCGCGGTCGCGGCTCTCGGCCTCGCCGCAGCGTATGGCCCGCGCTGATGCGAATTGCGCATCGTCGCGCGTTTGCGACGGAGTGGGGGACAAGCCGCTTACTGCATCTTCTTTCTGCCTGAGGGCAGGTGCTAGGGTCGCGCCGATTCCGCCTTTCGGAGAACGACCAGCCCATGGACATGCAAGCCAAGATCAACCAGCAGATCGCCCGCGAACTCGGCGTCAACGTCAGTCAGGTCGCGGCGACCGTCGACATGCTGGGCGAAGGCTCGACGGTGCCGTTCATCGCGCGGTACCGCAAGGAAAAAACCGGTGGCCTCGACGACACGCAACTGCGCAAGCTCGACGAGCGGCTCGGCTACCTCCGCGAACTCGAAGATCGGCGCGCGACGGTGCTCAAATCGATCGAGGAGCAGGGCAAGCTCACCCCCGAGCTGTCGCGCTCGATCCATGCGGCCGAAAACAAAGTGGCGCTCGAGGACATCTATGCGCCCTACAAGCCGAAGCGTCGCACCAAGGCGATGATCGCGCGCGAAGCCGGGCTCGAACCGCTAGCGGACGCACTGCTGGCTGATCCCACACTCAAGCCGGAAGCCGAGGCCAAAAAGTATCTCGATGCCGGTAAAGATGTGGCCGACGTCAAGGCCGCGCTCGATGGGGCCCGCGCCATCTTCATCGAGCGCATCGGCGAGAAAAGCGAACTCGTCACCAACCTGCGCAACTGGCTGTGGGATCACGGCATCGTCACGTCGAACGCGATTCGTGGCAAGCGCACCGAAGGCGAGAAGTTCAAGGACTACTTCGAGTTCAGCCAGCGCATCAAGGAGCTGCCGTCGCACCGGGCGCTGGCGTTGCTGCGCGGTCGCAACGAGGGCATTCTCGATCTCGGTCTCGACGTCGCCACCGAAGAGGGCAAGCCGCATCCAGCCGAAGGCAAGATCATGCTGTCGTTCGGGCTGATGGATCAGGGGCGCGCCGGCGACAAATGGATCTGCGACAGCGTCCGGCTGGCGTGGAAGGCGCGCCTGTCGGTGTCGTTGTCGGTTGATCTGATGACGTTGCTGAAAGAGATTTCTGATCGCGACGCCATCGCCGTGTTCTCGAAAAACATGAAGGATCTGATGCTCGCCGCCCCCGCCGGTCCGCGCGTGACGATGGGCATCGATCCGGGTATCCGCACCGGATGCAAAGTCGCGGTCGTGGATGCTACCGGCAAGCTGCTCGATACGACGACGATCTATCCCCACGAACCGCGCAACGATTGGCAAGGATCGCTCGCGGCGCTCGGTGCGCTCGCGATGAAGCACAAGGTCGAGATCGCCGCGATCGGCAACGGTACCGCCGGCCGCGAGACCGACAAGCTCGTCGGCGACCTGATGAAGAAAATGCCCGACCTGAAGCTGACCAAGATCCTGGTGTCGGAGGCGGGCGCATCGGTTTATTCCGCATCCGAGTTGGCCGCGCTCGAATTTCCCGATCTCGACGTCTCGATCCGTGGCGCGGTGTCGATCGCGCGCCGACTGCAGGACCCGCTCGCCGAACTCGTCAAGATCGATCCGAAAGCCATCGGCGTCGGCCAGTATCAGCACGACGTCGATCAATCCGGCTTGGCGAGATCGCTCGACGCGGTGGTCGAGGACTGCGTGAACTCCGTCGGCGTCGACGTCAACACGGCGTCGGTGGCGCTGTTGGCGCGCGTGTCCGGATTGAACAAAACGCTGGCCGACAACATTGTCGCCTTCCGCGACGCCAACGGCGCTTTCGCGTCGCGCACCGCGCTCAAGAAAGTGCCGCGGCTCGGGCCCAAAACCTACGAACAGGCGGCAGGGTTTCTGCGCGTCATGAACGGCAAGAACCCGCTCGACGGCTCGGCTGTCCACCCCGAAGCCTACGAGTTGGTCGAGAAGATCGCCGGCGTCACGCAGAAGCCGCTAAAGGCCATGATCGGCGACCGGGCGTTTCTCAAATCGCTGAAGCCGGCGCAATTCGCCGACGAGCGCTTCGGTATTCCAACGGTCACCGACATTCTCGCCGAACTCGAAAAGCCTGGCCGCGATCCGCGCCCGGAATTCAAGACCGCCACGTTCCAGGACGGCGTCGAGAAAATTACCGATCTGAAAAAGGGTATGCTGTTGGAAGGTGTCGTCACCAACGTCACCAACTTCGGTGCGTTCGTCGATGTGGGCGTGCATCAGGATGGTCTGGTGCACATTTCCGAGCTGTCCGACACCTTCGTCAAAGATCCGCGTGAGATCGTCAAGACCGGTGACGTCGTGCGCGTTCGCGTCAAGGAAGTGGAGGCCGCGCGCAAGCGCATCGCGCTCACCATGAAGAGTGGAAACGTCGACGGCAGCGGCGTTTCGGGTGCGCACGGTAAAAGTGGTGCGACGCCCGCCGCGTCGAAATCCGCCGGTGCCTTCCGCCCCGTCGCCGGTGCCTCCGCCGCTCCGCCTGCAGGCGAAAGCGCCCTCGCCGCCGCCCTTCGCAAGGCGCAGGAAAAACGTTGAAAGGCAAAGGCGAAGGGTGCGACGTCCGCTTGCGGCAGTTGCTGCCAGCCCTCGCGATATGGCTTCGCTACGAATTTGGTGTCGACGCGCACGCGCTCCGCGATCTGGGACTGCGAGATGCCGCCGACCGGGATATCTTTACTGCTGCGCGAAACGCGGGAGCAGCAAAGACATTGATTTTGTCGATCCGGTGCAAGCCCTGGGACCACCCCTGCAACTCATATGGCTAACCTGTGGGAACGTCACAAACGCTCGACTGCGAATGGTCTTCGGCAGTGCCTGGGTAAGAATTGCTGCGATGATCCAAAATGGTGAACCGATTGTCGAGGTCGGTGGCTAGTGGCTCACCGTCTAATCGCGACTTCGGACGAGCCGCCTTTGAGGCGGGGGCGTTCGGCGGCGTACATGTTGCACTTCTTTTGCGGGCGGTAATATTCGATCATCTTGCAGGTGGCGCTGGCCAGACAGCGCTGCGCGCAGTCGTCGTACGCCTTGCCGTAGGTGATGTCGAAGCCGGGGCCCTCGACCCATACGCCGCTGAACTTTTCCATGAAGGCGGGCTTTACAGGCGCAGGCGTGAGTTGCGCCTCGGTTCTTTGTGTCACGGTCGTTTGCGCCCGCGCGCCAGGTATCGGCGCGCCCGACATTACAAGTCCCGCGATTGCACAGGTTGTGGCCGCCGCGCGCAGAGGACTTGAAACCAGACAAGACACCATCGCCATCGCTCTTCGCCTTCGTGTCATGCAAGTCGACGCCGCTGCATTATGCCGACGGTATCCGTGCGCGGGGTTGGTGGGGCGACCGGGCGCAAACAAAAGAGAGATACCGGCGCTTCGATTTTTGCGATGGAGCCTGAAATTTTGACCGCCGGTATTATGTGCAATGTGGCTCACTCGCGGATGATCTCGCCCCAGTTTTTCGTCGTGTGACAGCTGGCACAGTTCTGGCGTCGGCCGCGATGCACATCGTCTTTCTTGTGACAGTTGATGCAGGCGCGCGGCTCGGCGCTCGCCGCGATCGGGTCGCTCAGTGGCTTGGCGTGGCACGAGGCGCACTCGACCTTGACGTGCTTGCCGGTCAGCGCAAATCCGGTCTCGCTCTGACTGTGCGCGAACTGCTTGTTTTTCTGCTTGAGCTTGAGAGCGGCAATCTGCTCCTCGAGCGTGCGGGGCTTTGCGCCGAGCGCCATCGAGGGATCGTCGTATCGCTTCTGCAACTCTGCAATGGGATCGCTGCCGCCAGACCCACCGGACGCAGGTGCCGCAATGGGTTTTACTGCGGGTCTCGGTGTTTCGATCGCCTTCGATGTCTCAGTTGTCTTCGGCAGCGACGTCTGCACGGCGACATCCGGCTGGGCAGATGTCGTTCCGGCGACGGTGGATCGCTGCGTATCGGCGGGCGCTGGTGCAACCGTGACGACGGCGCGCGGCTCGATGGAAGGCGTCGCCAAAACCTTCGGCGCGATAGAGTCCAGCGGCGCGGGTGTACCTGCGGATGCGGCCGCCGTTGGTGCAGCAGCCGTCGGTCGCTTCGCCAACATCGGCGGTTTGATCAGCAGCGGCGTTTGGTTTGCCGCCACCTCGGCGGTCGGAGCGACGGTCGTGATGCGACGCACCTTCATGCCCGGTGGGGCCGAACTCGTCATCGCAGGGGCAGGCGTCGAGGGCGGTGTCGGCAGGCCAGCCTTCGCGGCAGCGGTAACGACGTCCGACACCGGCACATCGATCGCCGCCGCTGGTCCGTCTAGGTGCCAGACCGCGCGCACGTGCAGCCCCATCGCCACCAGCATGATTAAAAACGCCGGCAGATGAAACAGCCGCCATCGGGCCCAGATCTGCTCGCGCACCGACCGGCTCGCGCCATGTCGCGCCGATCGCATGTAGGCACCAAAATGTCGCCCGACCACAGTCCGGAGGCGTATCAACTCGGCCTCGCTCAAGGCCAATTGTTCGGCGCACGACGCCAGATGCCAGGCGATCTTTTTCGCCAGCACACTGCGGCGACGTTCCATCCTGAAACGCGCCACCACGCTGGCGCGAACGCCACGTCGCGGCGTCAGCAGCATGGCGTCGAAAGCATCGAGGTCGGACTGCAGCGACAGCCGCGACGGATGCATCGCGTCGAGTTCGGCGAGCGTCGTCGTGATCTGATCGAGATGACTGCGCGCGGCCTGCTTGTTGGCGTAGAAGTCCGCGCTGACGTTGGCGTAGATGAAATGCCCGATGATGCCGCTGCCGGCCACAGCCAGCATCGACCACAGCGCCACGTTGGCATCCGGCGCGCCGTGACCAAAGTTGCTGTGATACAGAACGAGTACCGGGCCGGCGATGCCGAAGATCATGTGCAGATGAAACCAGCCGCCGACGCTGCCCAGCCCCTTGCGCCGGGCCAGCGCCTTGCGCATCGGATACAACAGCAGCAGCGCCATCATCGTCGCGCCCGTCACGCCCAGCCAGAAGCGCACGCCGCCGCCGAAATGGATGTCCGCCAGCATGCGCCGCAAGGCTCCGAGCCAGCCATCGACGGCCGCCTGGCCGAACTCGAACTCCGGCAGGAGCCATAGCAACAGACCTGGAACGAGTGCCACCGCCGCCAGTGCCAGATACACCGCGACCGTCGACGTGCGCATTCCGAACCGCTGCGCCTGAACAGCAGCAGGCGTACGATCTGCCGCACCTGCCGCGCCGAGCGGAGCCGTCGAGGACGGGGGATGTGCGGAAATCGCCAAGCGTCGAGAGGCCTCGTGCTGCGGCCATCCAGGACGGGGCCGGCGTCAGTGACACGCATACGCAACGAAGTGTTCAAGATTGTGATGTACCGCAACTTAATTAACGTCTGCCTTCGCCGGTCGGCGTTGCCTCGCTCGTGCCGCAACTCGACGCCACAACGGCCCTCATGCTCTTCGATCTGCCCACATCAGGTTATCATTACGCGGAGTATGCGCTGGCGCTGATCAGTCTATGGCTGATTTTTGGTGCTTGGCGCATGTGGCGCGAACGTAACGCTGCAAGCCGCCTCGACCGCGCCAGCGATGCGGGTTCCGTAGAACCGCCGACACTTCATCCCATTATCAACGCCGAGAAATGCGTCGGCTGCGGCGCTTGTACGCACGCCTGCCCCGAAGGCGATATTCTCGGCATGATCAACGGCAAGGCGCGGTTGATCGAGCCGTCGGCGTGCATCGGCCATGGCGCTTGCAAGGCTGCCTGCCCGGTCGGTGCCATCGATCTGGTGTTCGGCAGTGCGCGCCGCGGTGTCGATATTCCCGTGGTCTCGCCGAATTTCGAGTCCAATATCCCCGGTCTTTATATCGCTGGCGAACTCGGCGGCATGGGGCTCGTGGCCAACGCCATCGAGCAGGGCAAGCAGGCCATCGATGCCATCGCCCGGCGCACCGACATCAAGAAAGATGCGAAGAAAGATGGGCCGCGAGATGACGTTTACGATGTGGTGATCGTCGGCGGCGGCCCGGCTGGGATCAGCGCAACTCTTTCCGCCAAGCAAAACGGCCTCACTCATCTGACGCTGGAACAAGAGCAATTGGGCGGCACCGTCGCGCATTATCCGCGCGGCAAAATCGTCATGACGCGGTCCGCACATCTTCCGCTCTACGGACGCGTGCGCTTGAAACGCGTGCGCAAAGAGCGGCTGCTGGCGTTGTGGAACGACGTGATCGCCAAAACCGGAATCGTCATCCATCAAGGTGTACGCGTCGAACGCATCACTCCGGCGGCGGGTGCTTTCGAAATATCGACCTCGTCGGGTACGGCCGTGGCCAAGTCGGTTCTGCTCGCCACCGGGCGGCGCGGTTCACCACGCAAGCTCGGCGTTCCCGGTGAGGGCTTGTCGAAGGTCGTTTACCGGCTCGATGCACCCTCGCAATATCGCAATCAAAACGTGCTCGTTGTCGGCGGCGGCGACAGCGCCTTGGAAACGGCGATTGCGTTGTCACAGCGTGACGTGAAAAGCATCACTTTGTGCCATCGCGGCAGCGTCTTCGATCGCGCCAAGCCCGCAACGCGTCAGCGCTTCGAAGCCGCGGTGCGTGCGGGGCCGATCAATGTGCTACTGCAGGCCGGCGTGCGCACGATCGAGCCGACGCGCGTGTTGATTGACCGGGCCGGCACGACACATGCGGTTCCGAACGATGTGGTGATCGTCTGCGCCGGTGGTCTGTTGCCGACCCTGCTGCTGGACGACATCGGCGTCAGCGTCGAACGCAAGTTCGGCACCGCTTGATTTGATCGCTGGCGACGATTTGTTTTGATCTGGAGATTTTTAATTCAAGACGACGCAGTCCGAAACGTCGGACACGTCGCAATGTCGAGATGTCGAGATGTCGAGATGTCGGGTATCGGCTCGAGCCGCCAAAATTCAAATCGATTGTCGAAAGTAAAAAGCGCTCAAAAGTAAACGAGGCTCGAAAAACCAGTTGCTATAGCTGTTTTCGAACGTCGATAAATATGATCGGAAAATGCTCCATCGCCGGACGGCAGATGCTCCCCGCGTCGGGGAGGGAGGTGTGTGGCGGTGCGGAAAGCGACCACCATCCGGCGAGGGAACTCCATGCCAGTCCGCGCCATAAGGGCGAACTGGAAAGGTTATGAATAGGGCGGGCTGATCGCCTCGATATCGCATCGCCCTGAAGGTACTGTGCTTCGGAAACGCTGCGATATCGCCTACCCTGACAATTACGGGACGGCAGCGAAGCGGGGATCCGCTACCGTCCCTCCCGGATGACCGCCTCGCGGCGCTCCTCCGAACTCTGAAACCCTCGAAGCCCGTCTGTTGCGACGATGTCGAGTCGTCCCCCGTGTGATCCATCGACAGCGCATTTGCACGCCGTGTGTGATCAGAATTCAACCCCTTCGATCGATCGATCGGCGCCCCGGTTTGCTTTTGGTTAGACTTTGTGTCGGACGTCTCAGCGGGTCATCACCGCGCCGTTTCGATGAATGTATTAACGGCTTCAATCGTGACGACTTTTCGGCAGTAGTGAGGTCTTTTAACGAAATTTATCATCACGGCATCGGACATATATCGACATGCCGTTGAAGTCGCGCATTTATCGATGAAACGTCAAAAGGCGCAGCATTTCCGAGGGAATGCTGCGCCAATCATATTTTACGGCCATAATGTGGCGACTGTTTATATTCTAATTGAAGTGAACCGACACACCGGCGCGCAGAACGTTGCTATCTTGCTTGGTGGCCTGCGCACCCGCGCTCCAATCCAAAGCCTGCTGGCGATAGCTGTAATGCAGGGCTTCGATGCGGGTCGAGATCTGTGGCGCGATCCTGTAGTCGATGCCCGCACCAAAGACATATCCGGCTTTCATGTCGTTGAGCGTTCCGGAAACAGATGGCGCGCTGTATGTCAGCACCTGATCGGCGACCGCTACGCCACCGGTTGCATAGAACAGCGCCTGCCCGGCGGCATAGCCGGCTCTGGCCCGAACGGTCGCGGCCCAGCTGTCACGCATCATGACCGATGCGCCGGCCACAGTACCGCCGCCGGTGCCGTTGGCATGCGTGATATCCGTCTCGATTCCGAGCACGAGCTGGCCCCACTGCACGTTGGCTCCGAGGTGTCCGCCCAGCTGCATGCTGGCGGTTGCGATCGCTGCGTTCCCGCCGCTTATGTCGTTGTTGTTCCAGCGATAGCCGATGTTCGCGCCGGCGTAGATGCCGCGCCAAATTGCCGGTGGCGTATATTCCACCTGCTTTTCCCGCGCGACCGGGCGGCGTGGCTGTTCGTAGCGCGGAGCGGGTTGCGACCCATAGACGCCCGAGCGGCGCGAGCCATCGAGCGGTCGCGTCGTGCCATCGGTGTAGGGTGAACTGTAAGGCCCGCTGCCGGTCGTGTAGCCTTGCGCGAGCAGCGCTGTTGGTACGCCGACGGCCGGGAGTGCGATCGTCAAACGCTGCGCCCAAAGCGCCAGCCGCGACGCCGCAGCTGCCCCGTGAATACCGGTCATGACTATCCTCAACGCAAAACAAATCAGGATCGGCCCCGGCTCCCGCTAAGGTCTGTCCGCTTACCGTGGCCGCGTTGTAAAATGCGTCCGAGATGTTACTATTATGTTAATCTTGACGAAGTGTTACTGACGCCGCGCACGCCGGTCTCAACCGCCGTCGTCCCAAGACCCATCACCTCCGTTTTCCCGCGATTGAAAGGCCCCGCCAATGCTCACTTGCCTCATCACCGGCGCAAACCGTGGCATCGGCCTCGAGCTGGCCCGCCATTACGCGGCCAACGGCGCGACCGTTCTCGCGACCGCACGCGATCCGGCTGCGGCCACCGAGCTGCAGAAACTGAAAGTTGAAATACTGCCGCTCGACGTGACCGATACGGCAGCTTTCGATCGCCTCGCCGCGACCTTGAAGGGCCGCGCCATCGACCGTCTCATCGCCAATGCCGGGGTCATGGGGCCGCGCGGGGGCCTCGCCGATCCCGCCAACACTGCCGAAGGCTGGGCCCACGTTCTGGCCGTCAACGTTTCGGGCGTCTATTTCACCGTGCGGGCCTTTGCCGACAACGTCGCGGCTGCCAAAAACGGCAAGATCGCCATCCTCTCGTCGCGCATGGGATCGTCGACCGCTGCCGCCGGCTCCTCGTACCTGTATCGGACGTCGAAAGCCGCCGCCGCCAATCTCGGCGCTAATTTCGCGGTCGAGCTCAAGCCAAAAGGCATCGCCGTGGGCGTCTACCATCCGGGCTGGGTGAAGACCGATATGGGCGGCTCGGGCGCCGACATTTCATCGACCGTTAGCGCATCGGGCCTTGCGGCCCGTATCGAACATCTGAGCACCGATACGTCGGGGGTCTTCGAGGACTATGCCGGTGCAGCCATCAAATATTGATCAGCCTCCAACGGCTCCCAGTCCGTAGTCGGGGATAACTTGGTGTTTCAGGTCATGAGGCGTGCTTCATCGCGGATGAAATACGCGCACTGAAGCGCGCAGAGCGTTTGTGGCCACTCCAAGATGGCGAACTTATCCCCGCACCGTCAATCTACGCTATGCTCGCGAGCGTGACGTCGACCGATTCCTTTCACTCCGAGAGCCCAATGTCCTTCGATCAAATCATCCTGCTTGTCGGACTGCTGGTCGCGCTCGGCGTCGTCATCTTGATGATCCTGCGGCAGTTGCAGGCCGGAGCAACGCTCAGCGTCTCCGAGGCTTCGCGGGTGCCACCTCCAGCCGGGACCGCTCCATTGGCAGGCAAACGCAAAACTATTATCGTGCCTAAACCGCACGTCGCCGCGTCTCCATCGCCCGCGCCGGGCACGCGGAGTTCGGGGCCTGCCGCCGCCACCCCGTCTGGCCCGATCACCTCATGGGGCTATCAGCTGCAGAACCTCGACATCGACAACGCGGCCCATTCCCCGTTCGATGCCCTGGTCATCGACACCACGCTCGACGGTTCCGACGATACCGCACTCACTGCTACCGATCTGGCCCGGTTGAAACGCAAATCCGACGGCACGCGCCGCCACGTCTTCGCCTATCTCTCGATCGGTGAAGCCGAGAGCTACCGCTCCTACTGGGACAAGCAGTGGAAGCGGTCGAAGCCCCCATGGCTCCTCGGCGAAAATCCGGACTGGAAGGAAAACTATGCCGTCTGTTTCTGGGACCCGGGTTGGCAAGGTATCATGTGCGGCTCGCCGGAGGCACGCCTCGACCGCGTCATCGCCGCCGGCTTCGATGGTGTTTATCTCGACAAATGCGACGTGTTCGATGATTTGAAGCGCCGCTATAAAGCTGAGGCTGCCAGCCGTTCCGATATCCAAGGCGACATGGTGGCCTTCATCGCGTCCATGTCCAGCTACGCGAAAGCGCGCAATCCCTCATTCAAGGTCATCATGCAGAACGCCGAGGACCTGCTCGAGCGCGACGACCTGCGTGCGGTGCTCGACGGGATCGCCAAGGAGGAACTGGTGTACGGTGCCGATACGCCGGGAAAGCTCAACAAAGCTGATGATTTCGAGAGTTCGCGCGACATGCTCAATCTGATGCGCGCCGATGGCAAACTTGTACTCGTCGTCGAGTATCTCGATGACCGTACGAAGATCGAACACGCAGCGCAGACGGTCGATCCGCTCGGCTTCGTGCTCTACATCGCGCCGAAGAACCGCAATCTCGATCGGCTCAATTACGAGACGTTGAGCGCTTGAGCGGCCGGAGCTCAGTTCAATCGCCAGATGGCCGCATTGAGCGCAGTGGCAAAGGCGACCCAGGCAAAATACGGCACGAACAGAGCGGCACTGGTCGGGCTTACCGGTCGCACCTTGATCGCGAACGCTGCGATCGCAACCAGCATCAGCACAATGTCGATCAGCGCCAGATCCGGTCGCTTCATGCCAAAAAACAGAAACGTCCACGCGGCGTTCAGCACCAGCTGTAGCAGCCACACTCCCGTCACGACGGGGGCTGCACCGGCCTGCCAGGCGCGCGCGCCTGCAATCGCGATCATGATGTAGAGTAGCGTCCAGACCGGCGCGAACAGCCAGTTCGGCGGATTGAACGACGGTTTCGCCAGCCCTGCGTACCAGGCCCCCGGCCCAAACAGCGCTCCGACCGACGCCGCAGCGGCTGTCAGAACGAAGAATACCGCATAAACCAGCCATGCCGGTTGCCGCCTCGTCGTCGCATCCATCATGACTTTTTTCTGTGTTTCCATGATCTCTATCCCAGCCGATCCGCAATCGGAACGCTTACGCACGGATTTCGTTCGTTTCGCGCCTCGCACTCCTTGCGTTCAGCATCTCCAAACCATCTTATCGCCAGATTCCAGACGCTAAAAAAGGGCCGCAATCCGGAGACTGCTCATGCGTCGTTCCATCTCGGTCCTCAGCCACAGCGCTCTGATGGTTGCTGCTCTCGCCTGTTCTGTGCCGTATGCTATGGCCCAGACCGCCACGCGTGACACGATCGCCGACCTTCTCAAGCGCACCGACAGTACGGCAAAAGATAAAGAAGCGACGCGGCTGGCACAAGCTGGTCCGCCATCGGCAGCCGCCGCCGCGCCTGCGGAGCCGAGAGATCCTCGCGAGGGCGATCCGGCGTACGAACAGGCGCAGCGCCTCATGAAGGCCGTCGACGCCATTCTGCAAGATACCGCCAAGAACCGCGGCGAGGCCAAGAAGCTCCCATCGAAAGACGAATTCCTCGTTACCATGCCGTGGACCGAGACGAAGGAAGACCGCGAGCGCAAAATCCGCGATCTCATGGACAGCGTGCTCGGCGTCGTCACCGACGTTCCGGTGGTCGACGTCCAGAAAAAGATCGACGGCTTGCGCAAGAACATTCGCGACCTCGATGATCGCATCGTCGCCTTGCGTGAAAAGCAGCTCACGGCCCCGACCAGCGGCACCCTGCCCGGCATTCTCAGCGACACCGTCGACAGCCTCGCCAAAGACATCGAAGAGTCGAAGAAAAAGATCGAACTCAATCGCTCCGAAATCAAAAATCAGAAGGCCGAGATAGCGGGCGCGCTGCAGAAATCCGGTGTCGCGATGGCCCCCGAGCAGATCGACCTTCTTCTCGACGGCGTGATGTCGGGCGATCTCGTGCGCCTCGTCGCGGTTTTCAATTCCGCCAAGACCATCGATGGCCAATTGTCGAAGCTGATGGCGCAGTCGGGCGAAAACGTCGGTGCCGCGCGGAAGTATTTCGCCATGCACGCCGCCTTGTTCGCTATGCTCGTGCATGCGCAGGACATGGCGCTGGCCAAGCTCGATACGCAATATCTGCCGAAGCTCGATGCGATCAGCAAGGACATCGCCGCCGCGCGCACCAAAACATCCGACCTGCTACGCGCCGAAAATCGGCCGGATCAGAAGCGCGTGCTCGAGGCCAACCGCGAGAGCCAGCGGCTGGCCGACGAAGCGGCCAAGGGCTACAAGCGCTATCTGCTGCAGCAGCGCGAGCAGATCGCCAAGGCCCGTACGCGGGCGACGCACGATCTGCGCATTGCCGACAATACCTACGAGACCGTGGAAGCGAGTTTTCAGCTGCGCAATCTGATGAAAGATTCGACGCAGTCGTTCGAGGCCATCCAGAAGCTCGAAGCCCCGACCTTCGAGCAGATCTTCAAGAACGAGGAACTGCGCCGTGAATTCGAGAGTCTCACGCGCAAGCTCGATGCGCCGACGTCGTGATTTCGGTCGGCGTGATACGACCATCAGCCATCGGCGTTAATCATATAGTTAATTTTCCGTTTCCGGCTGTGCGATAATCCGCCTTAAGAGCGTCACAATCGGACGTGAAAAGCCGATCGCGTGTCCATGAGGAACGCCATCCAGCCCGGCACATCTGTCGCGCTCGGATCATCGACCCCGTCCGGCACATGCCGGCGGTGCCGTCCGGCACATGTCGGCGGCTTCTTCCAACCATCCACCCGCACGCCTGTGCCGGCTGGATCCCCCGTCAAAGGGAAAATCCATGTACCCTCGAGTTCTTGCCGCGCTAGCGGCGATTTTTGCGATTGTCGTGCTCTCAGGCACAGCCGAAGCCAGAAAATACCGCGCCGACACCGAACAGTCAGACGACGACGACTCCGACCGCCGCCAGCGCCGCTCCGCCAAGCATAGATCATCCGGCGACGAGCAAGCTGAAAGCCGCAGCAGCAGACGCAAACAGCACGCCTCGCGTCGTAACGACGACGGCGACGATGACAGCGGCAGTCGCCACAGCGGCGTCGGTCCGCGCCCGGGTGCCTGGTGCGGCTGGTACATGCGGACACGTCACGGTGGCGGTCCTGAAATGAACCTTGCCGCCAACTGGCGCCACTATGGCAGATCAGGTTCGGCACAAGTCGGTGCCATCGTCGTGTGGCCGCATCACGTCGGTGAAATCGTTGGCCGTCACTCGAACGGCCAATGGATCGTGCTGTCCGGCAACGACAGCAATGCCGTCCGCCGCCGTCCACGCTCCATCGAAGGTGCCACCGTCCGCATCTGATGTCGCGTCACGCTGCGGCACCATGCCGGTGCCGCAGCGTCATTGCACGTGAGCACTACGTCCGTGCTTGCGCACTGCCGGATTTTAAACGCCTCGTTTTCAAGCCACGCCGGCGCGCAGCAGATCGTGCACGTGCAAAATCCCGACCGGCAGACCGTCGTCTACCACGAACATCTGCGTGCGCTTCTTGGCGTTGACGTGTTCCAAGGCTGCCGACGCCAGCGTGTGTGGCAGCAGCGTATCCGGCGAGCGCGTCATGATGTCGGCAGCGCGCATCTGTAGAAGTCCGCCCGCCATGTGCCGTCGCAGATCGCCGTCGGTGATCATGCCGATCAGCTTGCCAGTCGCATCGACCACGCCGACGCAGCCGAACGTTTTGCGCGTCATGACGAGCAGCGCGTCCGCCATCACCATATCGACGCCGACGAGCGGCATGGCGTCGCCCGCATGCATCAGGTCGCGTACGTACTTGAGGCTCGCGCCGAGCTTGCCGCCCGGATGAAAAATCTTGAAATCGTGCGCCGAGAAGCCCTTCGCCTCTAGAAGCGCCACCGCCAGCGCATCGCCGAGGGCCAGCTGCATCGTCGTCGACGTCGTCGGTGCCAGCCCATGCGGACACGCCTCCTTCGCCTTCGGCAATTCGAGCACGACATCCGCCTGCGAGCCGAGCGCTGACGTCGCTTTGGAGGTGATCGCGATCAGCGGCACGCGGAACCGCCTGGAGTATGTGATGATGTTGCCGAGTTCGACCGTTTCACCCGACCAGGACAGCGCAATGATGGCGTCGTCTGCCGTCACCATGCCGAGATCGCCGTGGCTGGCTTCGGTCGCGTGGACGAAGAACGCTGGCGTGCCTGTTGATGCCATCGTCGCCGCGAGTTTTTGCCCGATGTGGCCGCTCTTGCCGATGCCGGTGACGATCACACGTCCCTTAGCCTCGACCAGCAGCGCCACCGCGCGCGCGAACGGTTCCGCCATCGTCTCCGTCAACGCAGTTTTCAACTGCCCGAGCCCTTCGTGCTCGACTTCCAGCGTGCGTGCCGCCGAAGCGATTGCAGCGTTCGCCGCATCCGTTGTTGAACGACCTGTCATACCGGCAAGTCCCCTGACGTAAAAAAACTCTCGCCGCTCTAAGCCAATTCGACGGCAAAGCCAAATCTGCCCGGCGCGGCGCAACGAGCATTTATCTGCCGTGCGTAAATCCGGGCAGCGACGGCAGGCCAGCACTGCGCACACCGATCGCCTTGAAGCGCGTGCCCATGCCCTGCGGTGCCATCAATCGCGCGATGCCCGTTTCCAGTGAGTTGGCCTTGTCCGGGTTGGCCGCCATCAACCGCGAGGCGCGCTCGACGATGCCGAGTTGGCCCAGGAATTCCGCCTGCGACACTGGGCCGTCGGTGGCAAAACTTCCGTCAATGTGTGCGGGCGCGCGAACGCAATCTGCGAAGTTTGCGAAGTCGACATGGCACGACACATCCGCCTCCCCAGGCGACGTCAGCACGTCTTCCGCCCGATGCTCGCGCACGGCCTGCAGTGTTTCCGTCGTCGACGGCCCGGTATATCCGTAGTCGATGAACAGCGCCGCGAATGGTCGCGCGGGCTGCAGCATGCTTTGCAGGATCGTCGTGTCCCAAAACTGGCTCTCGTGGATTTCGCCGCTTTTCCGCTCATGCGTCGACGCGTGCGACGGCAACTCTGCATCCGTGAAGACATGCCAATCTTCCGGTGCCGCCACGAACGAGAGCTGACCCGTCGCATCCAACCCGATCGCGCGCGAGTGCCAGCGGCCGTCGCGACGCACGTACTGATGCACGGGCACAGTATCCAAAAACTCGTTTGCGACCCAGATCGATGGCGCATCGGCCGGCAGCGTTTCGAGCGTCGTGTGCCACCTGCACGCCATGCCCGCCGCCGTCAGTACCGCACGCTGCTGCTCGATCAACACGGGGTTCTGATCGAGAATATGCAGCGACAAGGCGTCCCTGAAACCGGGCACGATCCGCGCGGCGCGCAATGCGTCAGCCAGCAATGTGCCGCGCCCCGCGCCCAGTTCCACCAGATCGAAGCGCGAGGGCGCACCCATCTGCTGCCACACCACAGCGCACCACAGTCCGACAAGTTCGCCAAACACCTGACTGATTTCCGGCGCGGTGATGAAATCTCCCGCCTGCCCAATCGCCGTCCGCGTCCGGTAATAACCGAACTCGGCATCGTTCAGGCACGCATCCATGTAGTCATGCACGGTCATCGGCCCATCGGCATGAATACGTGCGATGAGCTTGCGCGCCAACGGCGTGTCACGGCGAAGGTCCGGATCGTAGGGCGATAGGTTCGGCATCCCGTCTGGAATCATGTTTGATTGCAGCGTGCAAGCAAATTACAAGTCTGGTCGTAGTCGCGCGAAACCGCCCGGCACGCCATTGTGGATCTCGCCCATGTCCGTCGCCGATCTCAAAACCCGTATCGCCAGCGAGTTCGGAACCCCCGCCGTTGTCATCGATCTCGATGTCGTCGATCGCAATATCGCGCGTGTGCAGGGCATTTGCGATGCGGCCGGTGTCGGCAATCGCCCACACATCAAGACACACAAAATTCCGGCGCTCGCCAAAGCGCAGATCGCCGCTGGTGCGCGCGGCATCACCTGCCAGAAGCTCGGCGAGGCCGAGGTCATGGCCGCGGCCGGCATCGACGATATCCTGGTCAGCTACAACCTGATCGGAGCCGCGCGCTCGGGCCGTCTCGCGGCCCTTCGCCGATCCGTCGATCTCACCGTGTGCGCCGACAATCCCGTCACCATCGCTGCCTACGCAGACGCTGCGGCGCAGGCCGAAGCCACCATCGGCGTGGCGGTCGAATGCGATACCGGTCGCAAACGCGCGGGCGTCGAAACCGCGCGCGAAGCCATCGAGCTGGCACGGCTGATCTCCGTCACGCCGGGTCTCGAATTTCGCGGCCTGCTGTTCTATCCGACGGAAACCTCGTGGACCGAAACACAGGCCTTTTTCGACGATGTGCGATCCGGCCTTGTGCCGCTTGGCCTCGAAGCTAGGCTCGTCTCGACAGGTGGCTCGCCCAATCTCGTCAACGTCGGTAAGCTTGCTGGCGCAACCGAACATCGCGCCGGGACTTACATCTTCAACGACCGCATGCAGGTCAAGGCTGGCGTTGCAACGCTCGCCGATTGTGCGCTGTCAGTATTCACGACCGTCGTCAGTCGCGCCGGACCCGAACGTGGCATTCTCGATGCCGGTTCCAAGACACTCACCGCCGATCAAGGCGGGCTTGAAGGTTATGGCCTGCTCCTCGAACATCCCGAGGCCAAGATCAAAGGTTTTGCCGAGGAGCACGGCTTCCTCGATCTGTCGAAATGCAACGCGCGCCCCGTCGTCGGCGATATCGTGCGCGTCATTCCGAACCACGTCTGCGTCGTCGTCAACATGGTCGACCAGTTGATTGCCGTGCGCGGCACCGACATCGTCGACGTCTATCAAGTCGCCGCGCGCGGACGTCTTGTGTGACAATTGGGCAAGGGTTTTACTTCGGTTTGACCAACCGATCCGAGGCGGTCAGCACATAGAGCGTCTTCAGAATATCCTGGTCGGTGCTGGAAAACTTCAGGAACATCTGCCGCAGCACGGGATCGTCAGTCGCGTCTTCATTGCGGCCCATGTAAAAGCGGAACAACTGTCGCACGAAGCATTGCTTGAACATCGTCGAGTTGGTCAGCACCTTCATCGCGTCCACCGGCGTCTGCGTCTTTTTGGGCGAGCCCTCGCCGAGAAAGTCGATCAGCACGCTCGCGTCGACCGGCTGCTTGTTGTCCGTCGTCCGCCACTTGCCGATAGCGTCGTAATTTTCCTGAAAGAAGCCAAGTGGGTTGATCACCTTGTGGCAGCCGATACAGGCGCTACGGCTCGTCGCCTGATGGATCTTCTCGCGCTCCGTCGCGCCCTCGAGGTCGTAGATTTCGATATGCAGGCTCGGGGGTGGCGGCTGCATGTCCATGCACATCAACTTCTTGGCCCAGAACACGCCGCGCTTGATCGGTCGCGTGTTGGTGGGCCCCGAATGCGATGCGAGCACCGCCGGCAGAGTAAAAATCCCCATACGCTGCGTCGTGTCGTTTTGTTCGATCAGCGAGGCGATCAGATCATTGCCCGGCGCGCCGTAAATCGGTGCGAGATCCTTGGATGCAGCAGGCGGCACACTCTGCGTGAAGTCGCGCAGCTTGGGGGCGGGTTTGCTCAGTTGCGCATCGAGGAATGTGTCGGTCTCGCTCAACATGGCAGCCGCGAGCTTCGGATTGAAATCGGCGTAATAGTTTGGCGAGATCGTGAAATCCGCAGGTTCCTTGATTTCCAGCCACGCCGCGAAAAAGCGCTTCAGCTTGTCTCTGGCTGGTTTGGCGGTGAGGATCTTATCGAGGGTGAGTGCCGCTTCCTGGCCCGAGCGGAAGTATTGCGCCGCATTCTGAGACTGCAGCGCGATTGCTTCCGGTGGCACATCGGCAAGCGTATAGGAGAGTGTCTGCAAACGGCGCGCTTCGGTGACTACGCGGTCCTGGTCGCTGTCGATCTCTTTACGAAACAGAAAATTCGGCGAATTCAGCACGACTTCGACGAGATCGCCTGTCGCCGTCTCGAAGCCGGCTTCTTTCACGCGCGCCTGATAGAAGCCGGTGGTCTGCTCCAGTTTCTCGGGCGTGATATCGCCGCGAAAGGCCCGGGTCACGAAACTGCGCGCCTGACTGTTCTGGCAGGTGCTGTCCGCTTTACCGCAGTCGATGACCCCGGCGGGCGCAGCTCTCACGCGATCGGCGATTTCGCTGATCCAGCCCGTCAGCGCGCCGAAGTTCGCAGTATTGACCGACAGCAGATCGGCATATTCGTAGTTGGTCTGCAGCGGATCGCGCGCCATCACCGATTTGACGGGTTGGGCGACGTAGGTCGGCAGCAGCGAGCGAACCGTCGCGTCCAACTGATCGCGGGTCAGCCGGAAGATGCGCTCTGCCGGTGCTTTCCGCACGGCCCCCGGGAAGTACTTCTCGGCCAGGACCTCGACGTATAAACGCGGCGTCGGCGCGCTTTTAAGCAGCGGCGTAGCCGTGCCTTCCGCCTGGGCGTGCGATATCGGACCCATTGTAGCTGTTGCTGCGACCGCAACGATCAATGCTGCGCAACGGAACACCGTCGTGGCCCGGCGGCCGGAATGGCGCGACGGCAGCTCTCGCATGGGGCGCTCCTCGCGCAGCTGTCCGGGTCGGAGGCTCAAACGATCGGTCCCCGGCAGAGATTGGCAAGCCCGAACGTTTTCGTGTCGATCCCGGCCGCGTTCAGACACGACACGTGGATATCGTTGTTGTTGCGTCCGTTGGCGTTGACGATGCGGCCGGTTTCGAAGCGCCCGCCTGCCTGTCCCGCCAGAATGAACGGGATGTTGGTCAGATAGTGCCCGCTCGAACTGTTCGACCAGCACTCCATGCCGAGGAAGACGGAGCTGTTGTAAAGCGCCGATTTGCCCTTGCCGTCGTCGACGGATTTCAGCGCCGCCAGCAGGCCTGCGAACTTTTCGGCGTAATACGTATCGAGCTTGACCAACTGCTCGACGTTGCCGCTGTGTTCGAGCTGATGGTGGGCGCTGTGCACGCCACGGCTCGGCCAGGTCTGGCCGCTCGATCCGCCCGACAGCGTGAACGCCGCAACCCGTGTCAGATCCATCTCGAAAGCGAACTTGATCAAGCTGATCATGTGATCGTGCACGGGCGACAATTGATCGAGATTGAACTTGTTGGCACCGTTGCCGGCCGGTCGTGCCATCGGTGTACAGGTTTTGGCCGCTGCCGATTTGGCTGCCGCCTTCGCTGCCGGTCGTGAGGCTTTTTCGGTCTGGCTCCAATTCTCCAGCATGCCGTCGAGCTTGTGGGCGTGTTCGGTATCCATGCCGAAGCGGATCTTGGCATCTTTGATGTCGGCGACGATGAATTTCAATACGCTGTCACGTCGTGCCTGGATCGCCGAAAGATTGGCAGCTTCACGTCCTGGCTGATTGGACTGCGCCGAGCAGGCGTTGACGGCAGTGCGCATCAACAGGTCGAACACCTGTCCTGCGTCCTGCATCGGCTCGATGGCGTTGCCGTAGCGGGTATCGCCTTTGACGCGATTGCGGAACGATACGAAGCGATTGCCGACACCGACCTGGTCGGCATCGGAGTGCGCGCCGCCGCCGATATGCAGGCTGGCGAGGGGCACGTCGGCGAGATCGGGACGCGCCTTGTAGTGGTTGGCGATGCGCACATCGATCGATTCGTTGTCGGTGTAGGCGAAGTAGGAATCGTTCTGGGTGTACTTGTAGCTATTCCCCGTGGTGCAGCCGATGACGCCGGCGGCGTGCTCTTCCTTGTAGCCGTCGCTTTTCGGACTGCCGCCGTGAATGTTCATGTTCTTGAACAAGATGAGGTCTTTGGAATGCGGCTGCAGCGGTGCGATCGGCGTGCCGGCGAGGTTATCCAGCGATGAGGGATTGGTCTTGCTCGGATAGAATGAGCCACCCTTGAAGAACAGCACGTAGCGTGGGGCTTTTTCGAACGGTGTCTCGGCTGCATAGGCCATACTGCGCAGCACCGGATGCAGCAGAAGCGCGGACAAGCCGAACGTTTTGATCAGCTCACGGCGGGTCATCGGAGTGCTGGGTCGTGACATCAGGTTTCGTCCGCAGCTTGAAAGATGACCCCGCGCGAGGCGCGCAGGCTATCAGGGCTTTGACCTTCCAGTTGTTTCGTGGCGGATCGAAGGAAACACTAAGGTTATCGGGTGACGCCGCGCTGCAACCTCCAGGACGCTAGGCCTGCATGCCTAACAAAACTTAAACATCGGCGATTTATCGATGGCGGCAACCTGCAAACGCGAAAAGGGCCGGGCTTTGCCAGCCCGGCCCTTCGCAATCGAGGTCATCGATCTTCAGTTCGTAAACGCGCTTACTTCTTGGCAGGCGCGGGCGCTGCCGGAGCTGCCGCCTTGGGTGCCGCCCCAGCCGCCGGCGCTGCACCTTTACCGAGTTGGCCCTGGCTCTTCTGCAACTCGTCGTTCTGCTTGCGATACTCCTCGATCACCTTCTGCTGGTTCTCGGCGATCTGCTGCATCAGAGCGCGACGCTGCTTGGAGTATTCCTGATTGTCGGCGGGAGCGCCGGCGAGCGCGTTATCGAAACCGGTCAGTGGAATCGGGAATGCGACCGGTTGGCCGTTACCGCTGATGGCGTACACGATGATGCCGCCATTGGTCTTCAGATCATTGAGCATTTCCGGCGTCGCGTCGATTTCGCCGGTGCAGCCGGCGGAGTGGCAGAGGATGTAGGCCATCTTCAAGGGCACGAGTTTGGAGTCGTCGACTTTCTCGCCCTTCTGGATTTTTTCCCACATGTCCTTGGGATAGACGCCGACCTGAACACCCGGCGCGATTGCCATGCCCAGCGGCACCATAACCATAAGAAGCGGGTTTTTGCCCTCGTCGACCTGACGGATGGCTGCGGAGACCAGCACGATACCCGACGATGCGTCGATGCGCTCGTGGTGCGTCAGGCAAATGGTGTGATCTTCTTTGATTTCCTTGCCATCTTTGTCCTTGGCCATGACTGTGCCCTTCTCGCACAGTTTGACCCAAGCCGACTGCGACGCAGCGGTCGGGGCCGCTGCCGCAGCGGCCGGCGCTGCTCCAGCCTTTGGAGCCGGCGTCTGCGCAAAAGCGGTGCCGCTCGATATGGCTGCGGTGCTCAACAATGCTGCCGTACACAGCGCGCGCGTCAGTGAACTCGTGATCTTCATGTCCTCATGACCTCTTTTTGTCGGCCACCGCAGTGGCCTTACCCCTCTCGTCACTGTGCGTCATCTTCTCGACTATCAAGCCGTTGCGGCGCAGATCGATCCCCTGAGGTCGATCGTTCAATCGCCACATGCCATTTTTCCGCGCCGTGTCCATCCCAAAATCCGGGACTGTCCACACCGCGCAGTGGAAGATGCCGTGTCGCAGCCCGCCGCGACGTATATCGACGTCCAGTGAGTTGCTCGTCGTGATGGCGTGCAGTAAGTGGCGGATTGCGGCAATCGCGTGGCCAAGGTTAATGGCAGCCGTGTTGTACATGTTATTTTTTGCGCCGTGGCTCCCGTGCAACGGGCGGGCTCAGCCGAAATCGACCTATCCCCTTGAATACGCCGCACGCCGCGCGCACAAGATCGCGCCGCACAGCAACAAGCGGTCGCACAGCTTCTGGACGGCTCCGCATGCACATGACCGTCACACCTCAGATGAATGTCCCTCGGGTACGCCGCACGACGCGCTATTTCTCATGCCTCTGCATTCGGTTGCTCGGACTATTTGCAATTCTGGGGGTGTCGATCGCGAGCATCGCGCCGCTTCACGCGTCGCCGCAGAGCTCCATCGCGATCCATGGATCGGCCAAGTATGCCCAAGGCATAACCGCGTTGCCGTACGTCGATCCGCAAGCGCCGAAAGGTGGCCGCGTCAATATCGGTGTCGTCGGCACCTACAACAGTCTCAATCCCCTAATTTACAAGGGTGATTCTGCGTCAGGTGTGCGCGAGTACGTCTATGAAAGCCTGATGGTGCGGGCGTCCGACGAGCCGTTCAGTCTGTATGGCCTGATCGCCGAAAGCATTGATGTTCCCGACGACCGGTCGTCCGCGACATTCGTGATCCGCGCCGAGGCGAAATTCTCCGACGGCACCCCTCTCACGGCCGAGGACGTGCTGTTCAGCCATGCGCTGCTCAAGGAGCACGGCTGGAATTTCATGCGCACCGCCTACAGCCGTGTCACTTCGGCGAGCAAGATCGGTGAGCGCGGCGTCAAATTCGTGTTCGATACCGGCGGCGACCGCGAACTGGCCATGCTCATCGGCCTGATGCCGATCGTCCCCAAAAGCCGCAACGATCCCACTACGTTCGAGCAGACATCGCTGGTCCCACCGATCGGGTCGGGACCCTATACGATCAGCAAGGTCGATGCCGGGCGCTCGCTGGTCTATGTGCGCAATCCGAACTGGTGGGCGAAAGATCTGCCGATCATGCGCGGCCGGTTCAACTTCGATGAAATCCACGTCGAATATTTCCGCGCCAGTGCCGGTCTGTTCGAAGCGTTCAAAGCCGGTGAAATCGATGTCATGACCGAGGACGACTCGGCGCGCTGGGCGCGCGGCTACGACTTTCCGGCCGTCACGAGTGGGCGGGTCGTCAAGCAGGAGTTCTCGAGCAGGCTGCCAGCCGGCATGAGCGCGCTGGTGTTCAACACGCGCCGTCCGATGTTTCAGGACGCCCGAGTACGCGAGGCGCTGATCCTGGCGTTCGACGCGGAATGGATCAATGCGGGCCTTTACGGCAATCTTTACAAGCGCACGCAGAGCTTTTTCGAGCGCAGCGAATTGTCGTCTGCCGGCTTGGCAATGGACGTCGAGGAACTGCGGTTGCTCGCGCCGTTCCCCGGTGTCGTCAAGCCGAGGATTGCGGACGGCACGTTCAGGCTGCCGCAGAGCCCCGGCACGGGCAGCAATCGGGCGAACCAGACTGCCGCGCTGAAGCTCCTCGGCGAGGCCGGTTATGTGCGACGCAACCAGCGGCTGGTCGACGCAAAAACCGGGGTCGCGTTGGCATTCGAGGTCTTGATCACCTCGCAGCGGCAGGCGCGTCTGCTGTTGTCGTATGCGCGCGCCCTGGATCTCATCGGCATCAAGATGTCGATCCGCGAAGTCGACGATGCGCAATACGAAACGCGTCTTAAATCCAATGAATTCGATATGGTTCAAACGTTCTGGTCGGCTTCGCTGTCGCCCGGCAACGAACAGTGGAACCGCTGGGGAAGCGCTGCAGCCGACGTGGCTGGCGCGCGAAATTACGCGGGCGTCAAGAGCCCGGCCATCGACGCGTTGATCACCGCCATGGTGGCAGCCAGCGATGCGGATCAGTTTCGCAGCGCGGTGCGCGCTTTCGATCGCGTGCTGCGTTCAGGCGATTATGTCATCCCGTTGTTTCACGCGCCGAAGCTGTGGGTGGCGCATTGGGCGC
>JANYHG010000062.1 GCA_025359165.1 Hyphomicrobiaceae bacterium | reverse complement strand
CAACGACGACGGGGGGTGCTGGCGGTGTCGGTTCTGCTGCAACGACGACGGGCGATGCTTGCGGTGTCGGTTCTGCTGCGACGACGACGGGCGGTGCTGGCGGCGTCGGTTCTGCTGCAACGACGACGGGCGGTGCTGGCGGCGTCGGTTCTGCTGCAACGACGACGGGCGATGCTGGCGGTGTTGGCTGGGTCACGACTGGAATTGGCGTCAAGCCGGGATGCTCGTCGTGATCACCGTGATGGTCCCCGGATTTTTCATCGTCGTCGCCTGATCTGGCTTTGACGGTGCGCTTTTCGTCGTCGTTCGACTTGTTATCGTCGTCGCTCGGTTTGGCTTTGGCGGCGCCCTTGTCGTTGTTACCCGATTTGCGATCATCGTCGCCGGACTTGGCGCTGACGGGTGTCGGATGTGTAGGGGCTTTGACGGAGACATTTTTGCCATCGTCTCTATAGGAAACCGCCGATCTGTTCTGCTGCGTGGCCATATTGTTGATCTCTTAGTGGGATCGCGCTGCCGCCAGCGGCAAAGCGAGTTTGTCCCATAAACCCAACATGTAAAATGGCATAAAATTAAAAACATAATATTTATCAACAAATATTATTTTAAATAAAAATGAATACAATTTTTATTCTAATAGTGATCGTCTTTTCAATCTAGTGTTCACCACGTTGGACCGGCGTGGACTTGTAGCGCTGCTGCAGACTGTTCAGTCTTCGGCCTTGAATGGGCGTGCCAACAGCCCCGCCATGGCTGCGTCAACCGAAATGGTGCCGGTGCAGATGGCGTGGACAGCTTCGGCAATGGGCATGTCGAGCGCATGCTGTCGGGCGAGGGCGACGACCGCCGCAGCGGTGGCCACGCCCTCGGATACAGAGCGACGGCTGCCGAGAATTTCTTCCAGCGTGCGACCTTCGCCGAGGCCGTAGCCCAAGCTCATGTTGCGCGATTGAAGGCTCGAGGCGGTCAGCAGGAGGTCGCCAAGGCCGGAAAGACCCTGCAGCGTCCCGGACTTCGCACCGAGGGCCGCACCGAAACGGCGTAACTCTGCGAATCCGCGTGTCACCAGTGCGGCGTGGGCACTGGCGCCCAGCTTTCGGCCTGCGGCTATGCCAGCGGCAATCGCCAGTACGTTTTTGAGCGCTCCGCCGAGTTCGACGCCAATGACGTCGTCGCTCCAATAGATGCGGAAATTGCGCGTGCCGATCGTGGTGGCAAGAGCAGCGCCAAGGGCTGCGTCAATACAGGCCAACGTCACGGCGGTCGGCAAGCCGCGCACGATGTCCGCCGCGAAAGCGGGGCCCGAGAGAACTGCCAATGGCGTCTGAGGCAATACTTCTGCAACAATCGAACTGAGGCGCTGTCCCGTCGATTGCTCGATGCCTTTTGCACAGAGCACGATAGGCGTGCGCGTGGATATCAACGGCACAAGCATCTGCAATGCAGATCTTGTGGCTTGAGCTGGCGTGACCAACAGGACGAGATCAGAGCGGCTGACAACTGCGATATCAGTTGTTGCAACGAAATTGGAAGCAAGGACGACGTTCGGCAAATAAGTCGAGTTGGTATGGTGATCGTTGATCTCGGTGGCGATGGCTGCACTGCGTGCCCACAAAGTGGCGTTGTGACCGGCAATTACCAACGTCTGCGCCAATGCGGTGCCGAACGCGCCACCGCCGACAACACAGATCCGCTGGAAGGGTGGGAAGATCTCGGTCATCAAATTACTCGGTCATCAAGTTCTCAGAGTGAGGCGTTCGCGAAGTGCGGGCAGCATTTCGGCAAAGCCATAGCCGAGTTCGCGCGCTGCGGCGTCGAAAGTCTGCCAGAAGAGTACGAATTCCACTGGTCCGCACCCGAGCGACGAATGATGCTCGATGTGTGACCAGCGCTCTTGCACAGCATATTCCGGCCGAAGCGCGATATGGAAAAAATGCCGGGTGTGCGTGTGCTTCAGGCCGCGATGAGGGAAACGATATTCATGCACGCCGAGCCGGTGCATCTCCGACACGCTCGAGATTCCCGTCTCCTCGAGAAGTTCTCGATGGGCTGCGGCGTCGGGTGTTTCGTTCTGCTCGACGGTGCCGCCCGGAACCTGCAGCAAGATTTTTGGGTGAGCGGGCTGAAGGAACACGAGCAGGCGAGTGCCGTGGGTGACGTACAGCACCACTTTTGTGAGGGTCGACGCGGACGCGGTGCTCATGCCTTGGCGCCGAGGCGGCCGGCACCGAGAACGGCAGTTGCATTCGCATCGAGCGGCCAGCGCGCGCGGGCAACAAGGCCGGGTGCGTCGATCATGCCGCGCGCGAGACGCTGGGCACCAGCCCAGGCGATCATGGCGCCATTGTCGCCACACAAGTCGATCGGCGGGACGTGCAGGGTGTAGCCGGCCTCTGCAGCGACGTTGGCCAGGCTTGCGCGCAACGCCATGTTTGCGGCGACCCCACCCGCGATCACGAGGTGTTTTGGTGCGCCTGATCCAAATGCGGCTTCGGCGATGGGGAACGAAGTCTTGACACGGTCGGCGACGCTACCAGCGACCGCGAGCTGAAAATCGGCGCACAGGTCGGCGATGTCCTGATCGTCGACAGGCGCTGCAGCGTTGGCTGCAAGGCGGATCGCATTCTTGAGGCCGGAGAACGAAAAGTTCGGCTCCGGGCGGCCTCGCAATGGCATGGGTAACTTGAAGCGACCCGGCTTGCCGGCCAAGGCGGCGCGCTCGACGGCGGGGCCACCGGGCACGCCGAGGCCGAGCAGTTTGGCGGTTTTGTCAAAGGCTTCGCCGAGGGCATCGTCGATGGTTGAGCCAAGCCGCGTGTATCGCCCTACGTCGTGGACGGCGAGCAGTTGGGTGTGCCCGCCGGACACCAGCAAAAGCAGGTACGGTGGTTGGAGGTTTTCCGTGAGGCCGACCGTCAGGGCGTGGGCTTCGAGATGATTGACAGCGAGCAGCGGTAAGCGATGCACTCGCGCGATGACCTCGGCCGTGACGACGCCGACCATCAAGCCGCCGATCAGCCCCGGGCCAGCAGTGACGGCGATGCCGTCTAGATCGGAGAACTCGAGGCGAGCTTGGGCCATGGCCTCACGCACGATGTCGTCGAGGCATTCGACGTGGGCGCGGGCCGCCAATTCCGGGACCACACCGCCGAAAGCGCGATGCTGTGCCCATTGGGCGCGAACGACGTTCGACAAGATTGCGCCGCGCCCGTCGGCGGAACGTGCGACCACTGCCGCCGCAGTCTCGTCGCAGCTGGTTTCGATGCCGAGAATACGCGATGAAGAAGCGGGTTCGGCCATGGCTGTGGATTTCTGGCGCAATGGCGCAACGATTGTCCGAGGCGTAACCTGCGGAGATTTGATTTTGTCGCAATTCCTTGACGAACTGCGAAGCTTTTAACCCTTAAATGCTTCTAGCATCGGGCCGGAGCCGGTGAAAGGGACGTTCGATGGCGTAACCGTCGGGATTGCAGACATTGAAGGGTTCCGTTGCCGTGGCTTCGGCTATATGAGAGCAGGCCATTCCCATCGTTGGATCGTACATGCCTCAACTCAGACTTGGATCGCGGGGTTCGCCGCTCGCCTTGGTGCAAGCCCACCAAGTGCGCGATCGTCTCGTCGCGTCGGGTATGCTTGCCGACGAGGTGACGATTTCGGTATTCAAGACTACGGGTGACCGGATCCAGGACCGGCCGCTTTCCGAGGTCGGCGGCAAGGGGCTGTTCACGAAGGAGTTGGAGGAGGCTCTGCAAGCCGGGCATATCGATGCCGCCGTGCATTCGATGAAGGATGTGGCGACGAAGCTGCCCGACGGGCTGACGATCGCCGCCATGCTCGAGCGGGAAGACGTACGAGACGCGTTCATCAGCCTCGCCTTTGCCGGGTTAATGGATCTGCCGCGTGGCGCATGTTTCGGTACGTCGTCGCTGCGGCGGCAGGCCCAACTTCTCAGATTGCGGCCCGATTTGCGGATCGTCGCCTTTCGCGGCAACGTCCAGACCCGGCTCGGCAAACTGGCCGACGGCGTGGCGCAGGCAACGCTGCTCGCGGCGGCTGGTTTGAAACGCCTCGACATGGCGGCGCGTATCACTGAAATCGTCGAGACCGAGGTGCTGCTGCCGGCGGCTGCTCAAGGCGCGATCGGCATCGAAATCCGAGCCGGCGACACGCAGACTGCAGAAAAAATTGCGGTGCTGGATCATCAACCCACTCACATCTGCGTTGTTGCTGAACGAACCTTTCTCGGGGTGCTCGACGGGTCCTGCCGAACGCCGATTGCCGCGTTGGCGGTGCTGGCCGAAGGGCGTGTGATGTTTCGTGGCGAGGTGATCAGTCCCGACGGTACCCGGCATGTCGGGGTGGTGCGCGAGGCTTCGACGCAGGCGGCAAAAAGCATGGGTTTTGATGCTGGACTGGAAATACTGCAGCGGGCCGGTGCGGATCTGCTGGGAGTCCGCAGATAATGCGCTTGCTGGTTACGCGGCCCGAGCCCGATGCGCTGGTGCTGAAGGCGAGGCTGGAAGCTCTCGGTCACGAGGCGACGGTCGCGCCGATGCTCACGGTCAGTTTCGAAAACGTCGAAGCCGTGGATCTTTCCGAGGTGCAGGCGTTGATCGCGACCAGCCGCAATGGTCTGAGAGCCCTCAAAGCACAGCGGGCACATCGGATTGCCGCGCAGTTGCCGATTTATGTCGTCGGCCACGCGACGGCACGCGAGGCCAAGGTCATGGGTTTCAGCGAAATCATCGTCGGGGGCGGCACGGTCGCAAGCTTACTGCCCGAGATCGTCGCCACTGCCGACCCTCAGTCAGACGTGTTGATGCATCTTGCTGGCGACGAGGTGGCTGGCCAGATCGGAGCTGAATTGGAACTCCATGGGTTCCGCGTGATGCAGCCGGTGGTCTATCGGATGGTGCCGACGGCGGCGTTCACACCAGACGTCGAGGAACAGATCGAGACCGGTGAGGTGGACGGCGTGCTGTTGTTTTCGCCTCGCACGGCTAGTATCTATGCCGACCTTATTCTGAGCCATGGCCTGGAAAAAGCCAGTAAGCGGCTCAACCACTATTGCCTGTCGCGCGCCGTTGCCCAACGGCTAGCGCCGCTGGCCCCTGTTCGTATAGAGCTGGCGGCAACGCCCGATCTCGATGCCATGCTCGATCTGCTCTTTTAACCTTTTGCCGCAGCTTCGCCATGCGAGCGCAATTAACTGATGTGCGCTATAGAGTGCGGCGAACTTATCCCCGGATCACTTTCAGGGTGTATACTCCCGTTCACGGTTGGAGCCCCCGTCAGCCGCATCCCCCACCTTGGAAGCAATGAAGGTTCAAATGTCATGAGCCAAGACAGAGACGACACCCCCAAGGGCGATCGGGCAAAACCGGTCGGTGGGGGAAAGCCGATGCAGGACAAGCCGGGAGATGTGGGCAAGCGGCCCTATGCGACGCTCGATCTCAAGGCTGTCGAACTGCCTGGTGACAAAGCGTCGGTGATCAAAGTGGCAAGTGCCGCTGCCGCCTCGGCCGCAGCGGCTGGATTGTCAGATGCAGTGTCGAATGCCGAGAAAACTACCGATGCCAAGCCGCAGGTATCGGCTCAAGCGAAAGCGGGGGCGGCCGCTGTCGCCGGGACTGTGCCGCCGAAGTCCGGCCAGGGAACCGCCGGGGTGCAAGCCTCGATGGGGGCGGCCGGTAAGGCGTCACCCGCCCCTGCAAAATCGGCAGCCGTCGGATCATGGATGTCGAGTTTGGTTGCGGGTGCTGCCGGTGCCATCCTCGCCCTGCTGGGTCTCGGCTCTTTGGGACTGATCGGGGGAGACCTCGCTTCCAACGGCCTTGCCGAGCGACTGGCGGCGTTGGAAAAAGCCGCCAGTGAGCCATCGGCCGGCGATTTCAGTAAAAAACTCACCAGCGCGGACGCGCGGTTTGCGGCGGTGGAAGCGGCCGCCAAGCAGATGGCCGAAGCGCAAGCTGCGCTGACTGCCGAAGCTAAGGCGCTCGATGCGCGTCTTGCCGGCCAGGCGTCGGCGGGCGACCGCGTCCAGAAACTCGAACAGCAGCTCAAAGATCTGGCCGCCGCCGCCGAAACCGATCCGCAGCGCGGCCGGATCCCGGCGTTGGCGCAGTTGACGTCCCGAATCGGCGATCTCGACACGCAGCTCACGACGCGGGCGAGCAGCCTGAAAACTGAGATCAGCCAAGACTTGGAGCAACGTCTGGCCAAGTCGGCTGAGACTGCGGAAGCCGCACGCGCCCGACTGGCACAGCGGACGCAAAGCCTTGAACAAACTTTGAAGTCGGTGGCCGATGATACGTCGGCATTGCGCGGTACAGTCGATGGGCTGAAAGGTGATCTCGATGCGCGTTTGCGAGCGACCGCCAAGCCTGCGGACGTTACGGCAGCTATCGAGCCGGTGACGACGAAGATCGCAGGACTGGAAAAGAACCTCGCCAACGTCGTGCGCTCGGAGCAGGATCGCAATGCGACGGCTGGCAATATCTTGCTGTCGATCGAACTCGGCAATTTGAAGCGGGCCATCGATCGCGGCGGTCGTTACGCGCCAGAACTCGCGGCTGTGAAGAAGGTCGGCGGTGACAAGCTCAATCTGGCGGTGCTGGAAGGCGCGCAGGCGTCGGGCGTACCCAGTCTCGCCGCGCTGACCACGGAATTCCGCGCGCTGGCCTATACGATGTTGGATGCAGAGGCTGATCCGGATCAGGGCAGTGTCGTCGATCGTCTGCTGGCGAGCGCCAAGTCGGTCGTGCGTGTCCGCAAAGTGCAGCACAGCGCCGACGACAAGGGCACGGAGGCGACCGTTGGCCGAATGGAAGGGCTACTTAAAGAGGGCCGCCTCGCCGACGTCCTCGACCTCTCGAAAACATTGGCGGACAAGCCGCTGGCGGTTGCCGCCCCGTGGCTCAAAAAAATCGAAGCTCGCAATGCGATCGAGACGGCACTGACAGATCTCGACCAGAGCCTCAAGAATGCGCTTGCGGGATCGGCCCAGGTTCAGAAAGGTGCCAACTGATGGTACGGCTCGTTCTGTTTTTGCTTGGTGTCATCGCGACGGCATCCGGCCTGCATTGGCTTGCGAACCGTCCCGGCGTCATGACCGTCAACTGGCAAGGTTACGAAGTCGAAACCAGCGTATTCCAGGCTATCGTTCTGTTGGCGCTGCTGGTCGGCGTCGGCATCTTTGCGTGGAACGTGGTCCGGCAACTTTGGAAAAGCCCAGCGACGGTAGGCTCGATTATCAATCGCCGGCGCGAGCGACGCGGATTGGATGCCATTTCCGAAGGTATGATTGCGATCGGGTCGGGCGACCGGCAGACGGCAACGCGGGCGGCACTGATGGCGCGCAAGTCGTTGCCGAATGAACCACTCACGCATCTGCTGCGGGCACAGACGGCACAGTTGCAAGGCGACAATTCCACCTCGCGGCGCATTTTCGAGGCGATGCTGGCCAGCCCCGACACCGAACAGTTGGGGCTGCGCGGCCTGTTTCTCGAGGCGCAACGCGAAGGCGAAATCGAACCAGCGCGCCAGTTCGCCGAAAGGGCCTTGAAATCGAACCCGGCGCTGGGCTGGCCTGTTGAAGCGCTGTTTGAAATGCAATGCCGCGCGCAGGACTGGGATGGTGCCTTGCAGACACTGGCAACCGGTCGCCGGCACAATCACATCATCCGCGCGGTAGCCGATAGGCGGCGCGCGGTTATCTTGACCGGCAAAGCGCAGGCGCTCGAACACGACAGTACCGAGGAAGCACTGGCGTTTGCGCAGGAAGCGCACAAACTCGCGCCAGATCTGGTGCCGGCCGCAGCGATCGTCGGCCGTATTCTCGCCGGCAAGGGCCAGACAGCGCAAGCCGCGAAGATACTGCAGAAAACCTGGAAGCTCGCGCCGCATCCCGAGTTGGCCGCCGCATATGCCTACGCACGCATCGGCGATAGCCCCTCGGATCGTGTGGATCGCGTGCGCCAACTGGCAAAGCTCGATCCCAATGCCGACGAAGGCGCATTGGCGCTGGCGACTACGGCGATGGAATCGCGCGATTGGAAAACCGCGCGGGCGGCGATTGCGCCATTGATCGAAAGTTCGCATCTGACGCAACGCATCGCGACGCTGATGGCGCGGATCGAAAGCGGTGAGCATGGCGACACGGGCCGCGTGCGGGAATGGCTGGCGCGAGCGGTCAACGCGCCGCGCGATCCGGCCTGGACGGCAGATGGTATCGTCGCGGAAACCTGGGCGCCGATCTCACCTGTCACGGGGCAACTCGATGCTTTCCAATGGCGCGTTCCCGTAGCCGAGTCGTCGGACCCGACACTGGTGGCCGAACGCACCGAACGTCTTGTGGCGCTCGGCGCGCCGCGGCCGCGACAGTCGACGCCCGTTTCGTCCATGACGGCCGACGTGATCGACATCGAAACAAGTGTGCGAACGATCCCGACCGACACCGAGGGCGAATTGCCCGACTTGTCGGGTGTCGATGCGCCGAGGACACGCATCCCGGAACCACGCAAGTCGTCGTCGCGAGTCTCTTAGGGTCGCTGGTGTGAGCAGAGCCTCGCACGATGTCGGCGAGCAGATTTCGGGTCGCGGTCGGTGTCGCCAGCCCTTAAACGCCGGGATAGGTTCGTCACGCGAGACCCCGTTCTATGTCTGCGAAACATTGGCTGCTTTTGCTCATCCTCTCCGTCTTGTGGGGTGGGACTTTCATATTCGTGAAAGAAGCTTTGCTGGGCCTGCCGCCGATGACGCTGACGTTGGCGCGCTGCGTGATCGCGGCGGCCGTGCTGGTGCCTGTCATGCTGGCGTTGGGGCATCGCATTCCGAGGGGGCAAAAGGCGTGGCGTGATTTTGCGGTCATGTCGCTGCTCAACAACGTCGTTCCCTTCGCGCTGATCTTTACGGGGCAGACTCTGATCCCGAGCGGGCTCGCCGCAGTGGCCAACGCGACGACGCCGCTGATGGCGTTGCTGGTTGCGCGCGTATTGGCCGGCGAGACGATGGCGACCAACAAGGTGTCGGGGGTGGTGATCGGACTTGTCGGCGTGGCGGTGCTGGTCGGGCCGGCAGCGTTGGCGGGTGACAAGGCGAGCGCGTTGGGCATGTTGCTGGTGGTCGGCGGTACGCTGTCGTACGGGCTATCGGCGCTGTGGGGGCGGCGGTTCCGCGATACGCCGCCTATCGTGACGTCGGCGGCGCAATTGTCGATGTCCGTGCTGCTTTTGCTGCCGCTGGCGGCGGGGTTCGATCAGTTCTGGCGTCTGCCCATACCGTCGTCGAACGTGATCGCGGCAACGCTGGCGCTCGGCGTCATTTCGACCGCGCTGGCCTACATTCTGTTCTTCAAGATCATGGCCGAAGCCGGCTCGAACAATGCGATGCTGGTGACACTGCTGATCCCGATCAGCGCGATCACGATTGCCGCCGTGCATTTCGGTGAGCGGCTGACACTCAACCAATTCGCCGGTGCAGCCATCATCGCCGCATCACTGCTGGTGATCGACGGGCGGGTGTTCGGGTTGGGGCGCGTCCAGGTCAAGTAAGTAATCGATTTGCGAGCCATCTCGTCGCAAGCCGAAAAAAATTGGCCACCTCTTGCAAGGTGGCCGGATACTTTAAAACGGGTTCCCAAAGGGCGAGCCCTTTGGTGGGAGCGCGAGGGCAAAGCTCTCGCTCTCGTAAGCCGAAATCAATCCCGACGACGGGGACCGCCGCGGCCGCCACCGCCGCCTTCGCGGCGCGGGGGGCGGCTCGACTGTTCG
>JANYHG010000024.1 GCA_025359165.1 Hyphomicrobiaceae bacterium | reverse complement strand
TTGCCGTGGTCATTCCCCGCGCCTCGATTGCCGCCGAGGCCGCGAGCGCCGACGGCACCATCAAAATCTCCGGCAGCTGGACACGCGCCACACCGGCTGGCGCGAAGGTCGCGGGTGGCTTCCTCACCATTGCCAACACCGGCACCCAACCAGATCGATTGATCGGTGGCAGCATGGTGACCTCGGGCAAAGTGGAAATTCACGAAATGTCGATGGCCGATGGCGTCATGAAGATGGCCGAGCTGGCGCAAGGCTTGGAGATCAAAGCTGGCGCGACCGTTGAATTGAAGCCCGGCGGCTTCCACATCATGTTCATCGGTCTGACAGCTCCTGTAAACGAGGGCGACAAGCTGCAGGGTACGCTCGTTTTTCAGCGCGCGGGCACTATCAAGATCGACTACGACGCAGCGGCCATCGGGGCGAAAGGCAACGCGGCTGCAGCGCCGGCGCACGGTAACGTAAAACATTGAGCGACCGTGGTGACACGCCGGTCGCGTCGCTTGCCGCAGCCGCCGACCCTTGGACGCGCAGACAGCGCGGCTGGAGCCGTGGATTTGTCGCCGCAGTTGCGGGGTCGGTGATACTGCATGCTGCGGTGTTCGGGCTGGTGCTCGATCGCTTGATGACGCCGCCGACTGGGGGCGGCGGGACCCTGCTGGACGCCATCGAGATCGAAGTCGTCGATGCGCAGGCGCTGGAAAGCACCACCCCAACCGCCGCCCCTGCCGGTGGTGCCGTGGCGACGTCGGACGCGTCAGGCGCGACCCAGGCGGTGACGCCGATACCCGCCTCAACTGCCGCCGCCGAACCTACGCCAGCCCTGGCCACAGCAACCGACGTGCCGACACAGCAGCGTGACGCCGATCTCGTCGCTGGCAACGATCGCAGGATCCTCCCGATCGAAACGCCCGCTGCAGCGCCGACTGATGCGCCGCGTATCGTGGAGGCGCCCAAACCCTTCGCGCTGGCAACGGCAGCCGCCGCGCCGTCCGAGCCAGGCGGCAGCACGACGTCCGCGCCGGTGACATCTGCGCCGTCGCCAGCCGCTGCCGCAGCGTCGCCCGGTGACATCGCCCGCTTCAACGCCGCTGTTCGCAAAGCGCTGGCCGCCAATCGCCCGAAGCCCGGCTGGCCCGCCGGGCGCGTACTGCTTGCCTTTTCCGTGTCGGATGTCGGCCACGTCGAGAATGCCGAACTCGTCGAAGCCAGTCCGAACGCGCGGCTCAATCGCCTGACCCTCGCCTGGATCAGCACCATCGCCATGCCGGAGCCGCCGCGCGGGCTGGCCCTGGCCGATCGACGCTACTCCGTTCCCGTCACCGTGAAGTGACGGCGTTGCAGCAACTGAAGTCCACGCGCGCGGTGTCATTCGCTCCCCTGTAGGTGGCGATCAATAAAGGAATACCCGATGCAGGCCTTGCTGGCTCTGCTGCCGTGCCTGGTTGTCGTTCTCGTCGTACTCGCGGCGGGCTGGAGTGGCTTGGCCGCAGCAGCGGCATCGCTAATCACGACCGTGGTGCTGATCGTCGCGGACGCCTTCCTGCCGCCGCAAGCGCATATGGCCGCCGACGCCCTCAAAGACGCGGGCTTGCTCACCGTGCTGGTCGCAGCGACTTTGGTGCCCGGCGTGTTCTTCATCGAGGCGACACGGCGCATGCAGGCCCCCGTAGCGATCGCACATGTAGTCGAGATGCTCCGTCTGCCGGTGCCGCAGGCAGCGGTGTTGATCGCCGTCGGTCTCGGGGTGCTCGTCGAAAGCCTGACGGGCATGGGCGTTTCCCTGCTGCTGACCGTACCGATGCTCGTCCTGCTGTTGCCGCGCTCCGCCGCCATCGGTGCTGCGCTCGTCGGCATGAGCCTGATGCCGTGGGGCGCCCTCGCGCTGGCAGGCACGGTGGGTGCGACGTTGGCCTCGATCGATCAGCGAGACTTCGGCCTCGCCATCTGGTGCTACAGCGGCGTCGTCGCGGCGGGCCTCCCGCTGCTGGCGACCTGGATCGCAGGCGGTCGCTCGCGCGCCGATGTTCTTACGGCGCTCGGGTGTGGGTTCGTGCTCTGGGCTGCCACCGGCCTCGCTACCGCGGTGATCGGCATGCCCCTAGCGGGCGTCGCAGGCGGCCTCGCCGTGTTGGCTCTGCTGGCGTACCGTGCCGAGCGATCGTCGGCACTTGCCGCTGCTGTCCGCGCCCCCGCCTTACGCCCCTACGCAGTCTTGATCGCCGCCGTCACGGTACAAACCCTCCTCGTCCAGTTCCTTGCGCGCCGTGGCATCGCGATCAGTCTCACGACCGGCCGTGTCTCGTTCGCCGTGCTCACCTCTCCAGGCGTGGCATTGACGGTCGCGACCCTGCTGTCCGCCCGGCGCACCGTCGACCGCGCCTTGATGCGGGCGGTTGCTGCGCGCAGTTGGCGCGCTGTCGCCAGCGTCGGCCTTTTCATGGTGACCGCACGCCTGCTCGTGGCGTCGGGCGCGATCGACGCCCTCACCGCTGTCGTCAAAGGTTACGGGCCAATCGGCGCTCTCGCCGCCGTGACCGGTCTCGGCGCAATCGGCGGTTTCGTCACTGGTTCGGGTGTCACGGGCAATGCCTTGTTCCTGCCGAGCGCGGCCGCTGCCGGCGTCTCGTTCGGCGCGAAATCGATCTACGCCGCCATTGCTTCCGCTGCAGCTGGGCATGCGGCGATGGCGTCGCTTCCCGTCGCCGCGCTCTTGCTCACAGCCTTGCCCGAGCGCACTGCTGCCGCCGACGACGGCACCACCCTGCGCTGGGGCTTGCTGCTGACCGCCCTGTATCTTGCCCTATTGCTGCTGATCGGCGTCGTCTGGATTGGTGTCTCGGTCGCGTAGCGACGATCACGTCGCCAGTGCCGCCCAGCCGAAGTCGAGCAGCGGTCGCGCCTCGACGGCAAACGTGACGATGTCGTCGACCAGCCTGGCCTCGCCCAGGCGCGACTTGGGAAGGTCGCGCCGCACGATCCAAGACTTGAGCTTCAGCGTTTCTGCGACGGCCACGGGTGCGGTCTCGAAGCCCTTGGGCAATCGCACCAGAGGTTCGTCGACGGCGAGCGCCAGTTTCGATTTTGCCAGCGCGCGCTCCACCTTCACCCACCCGGCAGGATCACCCGCAAGCCCCCTGCGAAGTTTTTGCAGCACTGGCGGCTCGACGCGGAAGAAGCCGGCCGCCGTGAAGCTCCGCACCGGATCGAAATGAATATAGAGCAGACCCGGAGCACCTTTTCTGCCGTCGGCGGTCAGCACGGCACCCGCATGAGTCTTGTAGGGATTTTTGTTGGCCGAGAACCTGACGTCACGGTTGATGCGGAAAATTGCCTTCTGCGGATCGCCGGTCAGCGGCACGCGCGCCGACTTCAGGCGTGCGGAAACCTCTGCCAAGAGCGATAGCATCGGCTCTCTCACGTTTGCCTCGTAGTCCGCCTTGTGTGCGTTGAACCAGGATTTCTCGTTGTTGATCGCCAGGTCGCGAAAGAACGCGAACGCTGGTGCCGCGAAACCTTCGAACGGCGGTGGCGGAAACGTTTCGTCCGAGCTTGCTGCGCGCCTTGCTGTTGGAGGACGTGTCATGGTTGGATATCCTGCAGTGTCATGGCGATCTCCCCCCCTGAACACATCATGACACGGCGTGCTTTCGCAACCCGCTCCACGCAGGCGCGTTTGGCCAGCTATAGCAGTATGTCAGTTGACAGCATCGGATTCCGCTAGAATGCCTCGCTCTGTGAAGACCCGACCCGCCGTCCGCAATCTTGTCCTCGTGCTCGGCGACCAGTTGACGCCGGCCATCTCCAGTCTTGCGAGCAGCGACAAAAATCGCGATCTCGTTCTCATCTGTGAGGTGGTTGCCGAAGCGACCTACGTCAAACACCACAAGAAGAAGATCGTGCTGCTGTTCTCTGCCATGCGCCACTTCGCAGACGAGTTGCGCGGTCGGGGCTGGCGCGTCGCCTACACGGCCATCGACGACGCGAACAATGCCGGCAGCTTCGTCGGCGAAGTCGAACGCGCTGTCCGGGAACATGATCCTCAATCAATAGTCGTGACGGAACCGGGGGAATGGCGCGTGCTGGACGATATGGGGACCTGGGCGGCCCGGTTCGCGCGTCCGGTTTCCATCCTGCCCGACACCCGGTTCATCTGCAGCACGGAAGAATTTGTTGCCTGGACCCGCGATCGCAAGCAGTTGCGCATGGAGTTTTTCTATCGTGAGATGCGCCGCAAAACGGGCCTCTTGATGGACGGCGAGAAGCCGGTCGGCGGCGTCTGGAACCTCGATCATGATAATCGAAAGCCGGCCAAAGCCGATTTGTTCATGCCTCGGCCGCACCGATGCGAACCAGATCGCATCACGCGCGAAGTTATTGCGGTGGTGCAGGACCGGTTCGGCGACCACTTCGGCGACATCGAGCCATTCGAATATGCTGTCACGCGCAAAGATGCAGAGTTAGCGTTCGCGCATTTTGTCGAGAATGCGCTCGCCAAGTTCGGCGACTACCAGGATGCCATGCTGCGCAGCGAACGCGCGCTCTATCACGCTGTCGTTTCGATGTATCTCAATTGCGGCTTGCTAGACCCGCTGTCGATGTGCCGCGCTGTCGAGGCCGCCTACCAGCAAGGTCTCGCGCCGCTGAATGCCGTGGAAGGATTCATCCGTCAGATTATCGGATGGCGTGAATATGTGCGTGGCATTTATTGGCTAAAAATGCCTGAATATGCGGCGTCTAATCATCTAGGCGCGAAACGGCCACTACCAGATTTCTACTGGACCGGTGAGACCAAGATGGCCTGCGTCGCGGCCGCCGTCACGCAGACCAGGGAGGACGCTTATGCGCATCACATCCAGCGGCTCATGGTCACCGGCAATTTTGCGTTGCTCGCGGGCATCTCCCCGCAAGCGCTGCACGAGTGGTATCTGATCGTCTACGCCGATGCCTACGAGTGGGTAGAGCTACCGAACACCATCGGGATGAGCCAGTTCGCCGATGGCGGTCTGCTCGGCTCGAAACCCTATGCAGCGAGCGGCGCCTACATCAACCGCATGTCGGATTACTGTTCCGGATGCGCGTATGACGTGAAGGCACGCACGGGCACCGACGCATGCCCTTTCAATGCACTGTATTGGAATTTCATCGGGCGCAATGCCGACAAGTTTAAATCAAATCCGCGCATGGCGCAGATGGTTCGTACCTTCGAAAAATTCGACGCTGCGGAACGTGAGCGCATCACCGCGAGTGCTGAGACATTTCTTGCATCTCTCGCGACTTCCAACGATTGGCCGTGAACGAATGGCAATAAGTTGTCAGTGGAAATACCAGAGCAGCACCGCCCCTGCGACAACTGCCAGAGCGAGCGAGGATTCCAGGACAGTGAGCACTCTCCCCGTCAGCGGACTTCCTCCCCGGGCACGTCGATCGGTGATGACTTTCGGTCCGCCATCGCTATTTTTCTCCACCATACGTCTCTCCTGATGCAACTCGTGTGAGAACGCGAGACGCGCTCGCACGTTCCGCACGAAGCATCCGCCGCGATTGTCGTGGCATCGAGTTGAAAGAGATAAGTCATGAAGAGTGTTGCTGTGACAGGTGGCGGCCAGGGGATCGGACGGGGCATAGCACTCGCCTTCGCGAAGGCGGGGTATGCGGTCTCCATCGCGGATCCCGTGCAGGATGCAGGCGAGGAAGCGGCCGCGCTGATCCGCGCGACCGGCGGGGAAGCGCTCTACGCCCCGGTCGATACGTCGGACCCGGAGGCTGTGACTGGCTGGGTTGCGGCAACCATCGCAGCTTTGGGCTGCCCGCACGTGCTGGTGAACAACGCCGGGATCATGATGCGCAAACCGTTTCTCGAACTTGCCGTCGCCGAGTTCGATCGTGTCCAAGCGGTTAACATACGTGGCACGTTTCTGTGTTCGCAGGCTTTCGCACGCGAGATGGTCGCGCGCAAAATCCATGGTGCGATCGTCAACATCGCATCGACGCGCGCCACCATGTCGGAGCCCGGCACGGAAGCTTACACGGCATCGAAGGGTGCGATCCGCGCGCTGACGCACGGCATGGCCATCAGTCTGGGGTCGCACGGGATTCGCGTGAATTGCGTCAGTCCCGGTTGGATCGAGACCGGTGACTGGCAATTCTCCGACCGGGCCACCAAACCGCAGCATTCACTGGAGGATAACGTGCAGCATCCTGTCGGTCGCGTCGGTAGACCCGAGGATGTCGCCGAGGCGTGCCTGTTCCTAGCTGATCACGCCAGCTTCATGACCGGACAGAACCTGGTGGTCGATGGTGGCATGACGGTGAAGATGATCTATGACTGACCGGGCTCACTGGAAAAGGTACCCGATTGGGAGTGCCGCGTTAAGACGCGCCGACCGCGTCGAAAGCGAGCATGCGGTCAATTTTTGCTTCGAGAGCTTCCGGCTCGATGTATATGTCTGCAATGAATTGGTTACCTTCGTCACTCTCGCAAGCCAACCGGTCAAAAGGAAACCCCCACTCGCGACACATAAGCTTAAAATCTTCAGAAACAAAACCCTTGCCATGGACTTCCAACACGTTCATCGGCGCGTGACGTCGAAAGATAATGTTTGTCATGCCGGCGCCATGTGCCGCGATAAGAAATCGTGTTCTTGAAAATATCTCGATCTGGTCCTCAAGAGGTAGCTTTTCTGCGAAAACCACGTTGAAGCCATGACGTTTTAGAATGGGCGCGATCTCGTCCATGTTGGCGATAGCCCGGTAACGACTACGCGCAAGAAAAGTGCGCTCTTTCGTCTGCGGTGAACTCTCGGGGACTTCCATGAGGTCGAGGATATAATCCATCTTGTGTTTGTAGCTCTGTCGGGTTCGGCCGTAGTAAACCTCATCGGCGACGATGTGCACATTGTCCTGAATGATCCAGTTGCGGTTTTTGAGTTGGCCGCGACCGAGTACTTCCCGTACAAATGGTAGCTCCATAGCGTAGCGGCCAACGACAATCGGCGTTGATTGGGGAATGCCTGCCTCATCAAAAAGCCGGAGTTTGCCGATCGTATCCAGATAAAAATGATAATAGTTCCACTCCCAAAGGTGCCGTAGAGAAATGACACTGGGGTAGCGTTGCACCATTTCGCCTTGAACGCGTCGTGACTTGAAAAATGCACCCGGCGACGCGACGCCCACTCGCCACGGCGGTTTGTGGTAATCGAAATTGGGAGTTAAAGATTCTTCGATCAGACACCCGGTCTCGGTTATCACGTATCCCCATTTAGGCTCGATGTAGGTCGGTCCTTTTGAAACACGAACAAACTCTTCGGCACCAGCGACTTCGCGCCGATGGACCGTCTCGATTTGCGGGCTCGCGGCAAGCGACTGCGCCGTCCATGTCAATTTCTGCAATGCTCGCGTGCTGCGGTCGAGCAGAAGGTCTGTATTTAAGCGATTTATCCACATCACTAAAAAGCCGTCCGAAAATACGATGCGAAACTGCGTGCTTTTAGCCTGCTCCCACGCTGAATACAGACTATTGACCTTCTGAAGGGCCGACAAGTCGCGGCTGCCATTATATTGAATGCCTTCCAAAAAACGCCATGACTGAGCAAGCGCACGACCCGTCGCAACAATCTGCAGCATGGCATAAACAACAAAAAAGCCCGCTTGCGCGGGCTTTTTGAGTGACAGGTAAATGACAGATATAAGTCTGGTGCGGTCAAGAGGACTCGAACCTCCACGCCTTGCGGCGCTACCACCTCAAGGTAGTGCGTCTACCAATTCCGCCATGACCGCTATCATGACTTTCGGTCAAGGACCTTGCGGCTCTCGACAGCCCGCGTGCTCTAGCAAACTCGCTCAATGGTTACAAGTGGCTTGGCCAATCGATTTCCCAGGACTGCCGCTAT
>JANYHG010000189.1 GCA_025359165.1 Hyphomicrobiaceae bacterium | reverse complement strand
GCGGCATCATCGTTAAGTTGGCTGGCAATAAACGCCGTCACGATCTTCCGCGATGCTGGCGAAAGCAGGTTGACGCGACCATCAATCCATTCTTCGGTAGACTTAGCCTCTTCACGGCTACCCTGATAAAAAGAACCTGCGAACGCTGCGAATTCATCTGGGGTTTTCATCATGCGACTCCAAGTTCAATTGGCATTTCGGTTCCAAGGGTAAGCAGTCTTTACTGTAAAACCGTTCGGTGAACGGCTGTCCCGCCGAACCAAGACGACGACGCCGTACGTGTCTCGGATCACGGTATCGTTGGCGGGCGCAGCGCGATAAGCTTCGTAGCCCGTTCGATACCCGAATCTGGTTTTCAAAACTTCTTCATCACTCTTGCCGACAATGACTTTGTCGACTTGAGCTGAATTTCGGTCAAGCGTTTCGTTGACAAGTGTGTTCGCGGATTCCAGCGAATCAAAAGAACCTTCGGCAAGCTTCCCGTACGTTGTTCGAAATGGTCCGACACCAAACTGCCAAGTTTGATCTTTTAGTACCCCACGGAGGTAGTCTTCACTCTTGCCGATGTGATCTCGTTCGCCATGCCCTCCACGCTGGTCCTCTTCATGAAGATTGACGCCATATTTGCTGTGGTCCGCAACCGGCGTCGGCTTTTCACTGTTGTCGCCGATGGTGGGGGTTTGGAGTGGATCTTCGCCGTCATTGCCGCCTCCATCGCCGCTGGTCCATTGGCCGAGGTCGTCGCGTGTCAACGCCGACTTGAAACTGACCCGGGTTTGCCGTCGTCGCCGACTTGAATCTGACCCACCGCAGTTTACGGCATCGTTCCCGCGCGCGGGAACGATGCCGTTCAAACTTTTTCTTCCTTGCTCGCTTTGCTTTTGGTCGTCACTGCCGCTGCCATTGGCACCTGTGGTCGCGCCAGAATGCCAGCACGGCGCTTGTCTTTGAGGCGATAGCTTTCACCGGCGATCTGCACGACGGTCGCGTGGTGCAACACACGGTCGAGCATGGCGGCGGTTAGTACCGCATCGTTGGCGAACGCATCGTCCCAGCTGCCGAAACTGAGGTTTGATGTCAGGATCAACGACCCCTTTTCGTAGCGGCGCGCGATCACCTGGAAGAACAGATTGGCCTGCTCGCGTCCGAATGGCAGGTAACCGATTTCGTCGATGATCAGCAGCTTGGGGGCAGCGACGATGCGATGCATGAACTCTTTCATGCGGCCTTGGCGGTGGGCGGCTTCGAGCCCGATGACCAGATCGGCCGCCGACGTGAAGCGCACTTTCCAACCGCGTTGCGCGGCCAACAACCCGAACGCGATGGCCAAGTGCGTCTTGCCAGTCCCGCTCGGCCCCAGTAGTACGACATTCTGCGCACGCTCGACGAAGCCGAGCGCCGCCAACTCCTGGATCTGCTGACGCGGCGCGCCGGTAGCGAACGTGAAGTCGTAGGCGTCGAGTGTCTTTAGGGCTGGAAAGCCCGCCGTCCGCGTCAACAGCTCGCGCGTCCGAATGCGACGCGCATCGCGTTCGGCGCGCAACACGCCTTCGAGGAAATCGGCGTAGGACACGTCTTTCTTCGACGCCGCATCCTGTGCGATCGGCCCGTACAGATCGGCCAATGCGCTGAGCTTGAGATCGGCGGCCAGCACAGCAATGCGGTCGTGTTGAAGCGCGCTCATGCGACACCTCCCGCACGATTCTTGCTCTCGGGTGCCCACACCGCATCCGCCCAGAGATCGTCGTACATCGAGAGCGGATGCTGATAGCCGACAACAGGTTTGCGCGGCGGTGCCAGTATTCGTATCGATCTTCCCGCATACGTTGCCGGCAGCGTTTGCAACTTCGATCGCTCGACGATCAACCGCTCTGCCGGCACTTCGTGCGTCGTCGCGTGCACGCGCACATTTGCGACCTCGCGCAGCCAACGCGCGACGGCGGCATTCGCCGCATGCTTGTCGGGCACGAGTCCCGCTTGCCGCATGGTGGCTGAGAACGGCACCCAGAAACTGCGCTTCAGGTAACCGATGAAGCGTTCGACTTTACCTTTGGTCTGCGCGCGATAGGGCTGGCACAAACGCGGCAGCGCGCCAGCGTGTTTGACGAAGTCGAGAAAGGCCGGATGAAAACGGTGCGCGCCACGGCCATAGGTGTTGCGTTCGAGCACGACCGTTTTCATGTTGTCGTAGAGCACTTCCAGCGGCACACCGCCGAACGCCAAAAATGCCCGCTCGTGGCACGCGATCAACGTCTCGACACGTTCGTCATCGCAGAACTCAACGTAGGACGCCCGGCTCCAGCCGAGTGTCGCGATGAAGACGCGCAGCTTCTCGCCGCTGCGTCCGACGGTCGCCCAATCCGCCTGCATCTGCTGGCCAGGTTCGGTCTCGAAGCGCACCACAGGCTCAGCTGTCGGGATCGGCACCAAGCCGCGCATAAACGCCTTCAACTGCGAGATGCCACCGGTGTAGCCGCGTGGTTGGATCTCACGCAACAGCACAGTCGCCGGAATGCGATCGGGTGCCGCTGCCGCCAGCCGATCGATGATGTACTGCTTGAAAGCATCAAGCTTCTCGACGCGCTTCGGTGCCGACTTGCGCGTGCACGCCGCCTCCCCGCCCCGCACATATCGGCGCACCGTGTTGCGCGATCGCCCAGTCGTTCGACTGAGCGAGCGCAGGCTCTCGCCGTGCTTTTTCATGACCACCAATTCCATCTGTTCCTCCGCCTTCAGCATCGGCCCCTCCACTCAGGAGGAACCACCTAATGCGGTGGGTCAGATTCAAATCGACGCCCGGGTCACTTTTGCACCGGCGATGACA
>JANYHG010000003.1 GCA_025359165.1 Hyphomicrobiaceae bacterium | reverse complement strand
CCTACGGCTTCTTCGGCGTCGGGCTGGTCAAGAAAGGCTATGTCGACGCCAAGTTGGGGGACGGCGATCCCTCCACCGCTGAATTTGTCGATCGCCTGGCGCAGCAGCCGCTCGCCTACCAGCCCGGTACCACCTGGGACTACAGCCAATCAACCGACGTGCTGGGCCGCGTCGTCGAAGTGGTCTCTGGAAAATCGCTGTTCGCCTTCGAGAAGGAACGCATTCTCGAGCCGCTGGGCATGAAGGATACGAGTTTCTACGTCTCCGATCAGGCCCAATATCCGCGCATCGCCGAGCCGTTGCCAAAAGATCGCACCATTGGTGCGGGCGCAATGCTCAACGACCCACGCGTTGTCATGAAATATGAGAGCGGTGGGGGCGGAATGGTCTCGACGACAGCGGACTACATGCGCTTCCTGCAGATGATGCTCAACGGCGGAACCTACAACGGCAAGCGCTACCTCAGCACCAAGACGATCGCATCGATGACATCGAACCACGCAGGGGCAGCCGCTGGCGTCGTTCCGGGGCCGTATTATCTTCCGGGACCGGGCTACGGCTTCGGGCTCGGCTTCGCGGTGCGCACGGAAGTCGGTGCGAATTCGGCCACGAGTAGCATCGGGGAGTACAATTGGGGCGGTGCCGGTGGAACCGTATTCTGGGTCGACCCGAAAGAGAACATGTTCGTCCTCTTCATGATGCAGTCGCCGAGCCAGCGATTGAAATACCGGTCGGCGCTGCGCAATATCATCTACGGCGCTTTAGAGAAATAATGGTTTGCCTGTGTTGGCTGCAGGGGGGCTGCAATGTTTCAAGTGCCGGAAGCATGAGTGACCGTATAAGATATACCGTAAGATCGAGTTCGACACGCCCGAATTTATGAGTGGGGCCAAGCTAGCCCAATCGACAAAGCACGCCGGAATGAAAAGAGCCCGATCGTTACCGATCGGGCTCGAAATTGTCAGCCGGCACGCAAGCAGATCAGACGTGGCAACGGGCACCGAGGTATTGGTTGAGCAGAGAATTGTAGCGATCGGCGACGGCCTGGGTGGCAGGATCGACCTTGCCTTGCGACGCGCGTTGCACCTTCGACTGTGCGCCCTGCGAGTCCATCTTGTTCAACTCGCCGCGCAGCGATTGGCAGGTTTGCCCCGCCGGCAGAGCGCGCGCGCCGGGATCGCCATTCGACTTGCCGCCGCTTTCACAACCGGCGAGCAGAACGGTGGCCGTCAGAGCGGCTGCGAGAGGCAGCAAACGTTTCATCGAACATCGTCCTTCGAGTAGATCATCTGAATGAGTCCTGTTGTCGTCGTCTGGATTAGCAGACCGGCACCACCCCAGGACTTGGTGAAATCGACGGCAACAACACGTCGTTGCCGATATGAGCAGCATCAACCACATCCGCTGCGGCACACGCAATTGCTCGGCGGCCACAGCGGACAGGCAAATGCGCCAAGTCCGCTGTCGGCCTGAAGTTATTGCTGCGCGGTCGGCGCAACGGTCGCCGCGGCCGTCGACGGCACCACTGTTACGCCGGAGTCTTTGGCAGCGACGACGCTCTTGGCGACCGCTGCGGTTTTCGTGGCGGCAACCGGCTTCACGGGGGTTGCGGCAGCGACCGGGGTTGCCGGCGCGACCATGGCGGTCTTCGGCAGGTTCGGTCCGCACTTGGCGATGAAGTCGGCGTTGGCTTTGTTCAGCTGAGCCTGCTTTGCGAGGGCGGAGCGCTGCACGTTCACAACGGACGTTTTCCCATCGGATGCCTTCTCGAGGCGCTCGACCGAGCCTTCTTTGCGCAGTCCATCGATCTGGGACGCCATCGTCACGCACACCGGATCGGCGCTGGCCTTGGCTACCGTCACGGCTGGCTTCGAGTCGCCGAGCGCGCCGGTGGTGAACAAGCTGCCCATGCCGCCTTCGCTAGCGCAACCGCCAGCGGCCGCAGCGAACACGAGGGACAGGCTCAGCGCGGCGCGGCGAGCGTTCATAACCGGGCGTGCAGGCGTGAAAGAGACTGTCATGGAAAACCCTCGTTGGGATGAAGAATGGTGGAGTCGCAGGTCTGAAGCTCAGCGTTCCGACTGACTGTGCCGACTGTCTGATCCGACTCGAACAAATGATGTGCGAGCGTTACGCCTCCCTCCCCGAAGCCGCAACGTCAAGCGCACATTTGACAGGCCTTCGACGCCGCTTCCAGCCGCTAAAGTGTGGATAGTGCCACGCCGTTGCAGCGGGAGCACACCGGCTGCTGGTGCAACTCGATCGACATTGGGCAGACTGCGAATGTCACGCAGCGCCGTGCGTCCGCTTTGCGTCAGCGATATTTGCCATCCCATGCGCCGGACCGGACGGGTTGGCCGTTGCCGTCGACTTCCGGGCGATTGATCGAGAACATGGTCTCGGGCGTAACCACGGCGTAATCCATATATCCGAGGCGGGCGATGGGCTGCATCGCGCCGGTGTCAATCAAGCCGTCCTTGATGAAGCGGTCGTCGATGTGGATGCCGACCACGAGGCCGATGACCAGATGATAGCTTTGTCGATAACGGCCGACGCCGGGCAGCGGCATGACTTGATGCAGCTTGCATTCGAAGGCGGCTGCGGCTTCCTTGACGCGAGGGGCCGACACGATGGTGGACTTGGTGGCGGTGAGGCCGGCGAGCGGGAACTCGTCGACCCCGCGTGGTACGGCGGCCGACGACATGTTCATGTGCTCCCGCAGCTCATAGGTCGCGATGTTGCAAACGAACTCGCCGGTTTCCTCGATATTGGCGAGTGTGTCCTTGATACCGGCGGAGCCGAAGACGACGTAGTGCGGCTTTTCCGCGACCGCGTTGAAGAAGCTGTAGGGGGCCAGATTGGCTTGCCCGCTTTTACTCACCGACGAAATCCAGCCGATCGGTCGTGGCACCGCCAGCGCCTTGAAGGGATCGTGCGGCAGTCCGTGCTTGTTTTCGAGGGCATCGTAGAACATGAGGCTGGGTTCCGGGGGGAGGGGCGGGCCTTCGGTGCAACGACCTTGGCCAGGGTGGACGAGCGTTCGACGCCTGCTGCAAAGCAAAATCTCAGGCGTCGGGCAAGCCGAGGATGCGCTTGGCGACGATATTGAGCTGAACTTCGCTGGTGCCGCCTTCGATCGAGTTGGCTTTGGTTCGCAACCAGCTCCGCGCGCGCGCACCTTCGCCGGAGCGCTCGCTTTCCCATTCGAGCGCGTCGGTGCCGCCAGCGGACATAAGCAGTTCGTGTCGCCGTTTGTTGAGTTCGGTGCCGTAGTATTTGAGCACCGACGAAAACGCCGGGTTGCCCTGGCCTGCTTTCATCATGTCGCCCGCGCGCTCCATCGTGAAGCGAAACGCGGCTTCGTCGATCTCGAAAGTTGCGATGTCGGCGCGCAGCATGGGATCGGCGAGCTCGCCCGCCGCAGTCGTGCCGAGCGACTGCGCGGCGATCTGGCCGAGCGGACGATGGCCGCCGCCGTCGCCCATGCCGCCGATCATGTCGCGTTCGTGGGTGAGCAGATACTTGGCGATATCCCAGCCTTTATCGAGCGTGCCGACGAGCTGCGCTTTCGGCACTTTCACGTTGTCGAAGAAGGTTTCGCAGAACGGCGATTTGCCGGAGATAAGGGTGATGGGCTTGGTCGTCACGCCCGGTGACGTCATGTCGAACAGTAGGAACGAGATGCCTTCGTGTTTCTTTGCGCTGAAGTTCGTGCGCACGAGGCAGAAAATCCAATCGGCCTTGTCGGCATAGGAAGTCCAGATCTTCTGGCCATTGACGAGGTAGTGGTCGCCCTTGTCTTCGGCCTTGGTCTGCAGCGAGGCGAGATCTGAGCCCGCATTGGGTTCGGAATAGCCTTGGCACCAGCGGATCTCGCCGCGCACGATCTGCGGTAGATAGTGCTGCTTTTGATCCTCGCTGCCGTATTTGAGAAGCGCGGGGCCCAGCATCCAGATGCCGAAGCTGTCGAGCGGCGACCGGCACTGCAGCGCGCGCATTTCCGAACGCAGGATCTTGGCCTCTTCGCGCGACAGACCACCGCCGCCGTAAGCTTTCGGCCATTCCGGCACGGTCCAGCCTTTAGCTGCCATGCGCTCGAGCCAGAGTTTCTGCGCCGGAGACTCGAATATCCACCGCTTGCCACCCCAACACCGATCTTCCTCGTCTTTCACCGGCGCGCGCATCTCGGGCGGGCAGTTGGCGTCGAGCCACGCATGGGTGTCGCGGCGAAAGGCATCGAGATCGGACATGCGAGTGCTCCGGCAAAGGCTTGCGCAAGTGTGGGCCGGAATGGGGACCGCTTGCAAGCGTCGGTGCTGCAGGCCGCAGGCGAGCCTAATCGGCGACCGTGGGGGATTTTCGCTGCAACACGAAGCCGCTCAAACTTCCGACGCGGTGATCTGGGTAAAAGGGAATGTCGATGATGATCTCGGGCACCGACCATTCGTCGCGCACGCTATATCCTCGCGTTTCGAACCACGCCAGGAAAGCGGTGCGATTGAAGACGCGATACGTCGACACCGAATGCGCCAGGTTCTGCAGCGTCCAGAACTCCGGACCGTCAGTCAGCGCGATCTTGCTGATGATGATCGTTTGTGGGGGGGCGGAAAAATCCAGCAGCCGGGCATAGCGTTCGTTCGACATGTATTGCACGCAGCCGGACGCAACGAGAATATCGCAATCGCCAGCCGAAACTGGATCATCCGTGAACAGCAAGCCAGGGGCGATGCGACCCGCCGCGGTCTGACGTCCGCGCTCGACGAACGCGGTCATGTCCAAAACCGTCCAATGGGCCGTCGGCGGCCACGCGAAATACCGTGTGTACAGCCAGTATAAAATGCCACCGGCACCGCCGACGTCGAGAATTCGTGTCGCCGGGCCGGTCAGCCGCGAGAGCCACATCAGCACGGCAAATGTCGATGTCTGGCCGACGACCAGCGTTTTTCCGCAGGCCCCGGTGGCATCGTCGACCCTCTGCGGTGCGCTGTCCTCGATGATGAAGCGCGCGAGATCCTGGGTGTCCCATCCCCGGCGCTGATCGACAGGGATGGCGGCAAGGGCTGCGGTTTCGGTCGGGAAAACGCCGTGGAACTGATTGATGCCATGACGCCACGTAAATCGCCGATGCCGTTCCGGCACTCCGGAAATCTTGCCGGCGACAACACCAAGCTTGGTACGGTTCAGAAGATATGTTGCCAGTTGCTTCAAGAGTGCTGCCCCTGGGGCACCGCGCTGCGCAATGCTTTCAGCCGGTTGACGCCGAAGCGTGCAGCGCGCACCGCCTGATACGCAGCTGATTTCATCGTATCTTTGATCTGAGATTGTTCGGGCGGGGTCGGATCGAGGCCCAGTTTCCGCATGATGCGGTTCATCTGATAAACATTCGATCGCCACTGCGGATACTCGAAATTCAGGCTGAGCGAGACTGAAACTTCAGAACCGTTCTGCACCCAGTGTGCCGCGTGGGATGGGATGTGCACGGCATCGCCCGGGTGCAACACGAAGTGCTGCGCCTTGTCTTGGAATTCCGGTCTGAACTTACCCGCCGTGATGTTGCCCGAGTAATAGTCCTCGACGTCGGCCTCGGAGAGGATTGAGCGATCGGCCGGGTCGCAGATCCATACGTCCTTGGTGCCCGCCACCTGCACGAGAAAGTTGATCTCGGCATCAAAATGGAACGACGTGACACGACCGGGGGAGGATACGATCACCAGCATTTCAGGATTGAGAATGTCTCGCGACTGTTCGGGGCCGGCAAGCCCGTGCACGAACTGTGTGAATTCCGCGAGCACTGGCGCATAGCGCGGGTCCTTCTCGACATGCTTCATGATCACCCACGCCTGCGCCGTGAGGATGCGCTCGATGACCGCGTCGACCGGCATGTCGGGTACGGGAATGTTGCCCCACTTGTCGGTGATGTCGATCTTGCCCGCATCGAAGTAAACGTCGCCGGGGCGCTTCGATGCCTCGCGCGCCACGTCGATCAGATGCCGTGTCTGAAACAGAGGCGAAGTTGCCAGCCCGTGTTTGAAGAGGAACGGCTTGTGGTGCAATTTGTCACCGGCTGTTGCCGCCTCGGCACCCGCGCTCCAGCCAGCGCGACGAGCGGCTTGCTCTGCCGGGTCGACAGCGACTTTGGAGTGCCCGTCACGCATCGTCAGTTCCATGACGCAACCTCGCAAAAACGAATTCAGACGACCGGTCTGTCACGTGGTATCTAAATAAAGGCGGTTTGGATAAATCTGTTAGCCGGTTTGCTTAATGCCGCGTGCAACTTATCAGGCCGGTTGGTCGTGCGCAATTCGGGCGGTGGTCCGCGAGTGGATTATTCATGTGGCCTTCAGCCGGGGTTTGGCATGGCGTTTAGCATGGGCGATGGCCGGGGTCGTGGTAGGGATGCGCAATCCGGTCGCGCACAGTCGATTTGAGCCTGAATTCGCCAACCTGAAGTTTCTGCCAACCTGAAGTCTTTGCATGACCACGCCTTCGCTCACGCCGCCGGAACAGGGCGGCTTTCATCTCGACTGGCGGGTGGCGCAGCGCTTCGCACGCTTCGCGGGGCAGTATTGGACAGGCTCGACGGCACGGCAGGCGTGGACGCTGACGCTGGCGCTGGCTTGCAGCCTGATCCTCTCGACGGTCGTAACCGTCGCCATGAACCAGTGGAACCGTTGGTTTTTCGATGCGCTGGAGCGGCGGGATGTCGCCGGACTGAAGCAAGCGGTGCTGGTGTTTTTCGCCATCGTCGCGGCGATGGCGGCCATCGGCGTCGGGATCGTCATTTCGCGCATGACACTGCAGGTGCGCTGGCGGCAATGGCTTGTCGAGCACCTGATCGGAAAGTGGCTGGAACGTCAGAAATTCTATCATCTCAATGCCACGGGGCGCGAACCGCCGAACCCCGAGTATCGCATTTCGGACGATACACGCTGGGCGACGGAAGTGCTTGTCGATCTCGGCATCGGACTGATGACGGCAGTGATGGGCGGGATTGCGTTCATCACCATCCTATGGAGCGTCGGCGGCAGTTTCGGCATCGGCGGCGTGGTTGTGCCGGGCTACATGGTCTGGTGTGCGCTGGCTTACGGCATCGCGGCGTCGACGCTGACGGCGTGGGTGGGGCGCCCCCTGGTCGGGCGCGTCGGGCAGAAAAACGAGGCGGAAGGCTATTTCCGTTTCGCCATGATGCGGCTGCGCGACAACGCCGAGAGTATCGCGCTGGTGCACGGGGCCGCGGCTGAACAGCAAGTGCTCCGCCGCTTTTACGATACTGTGGTCGGACGTTGGCTCGCCATCGTGCGGTCGAACGCGCATCTGACGTGGATCACGAATGCCACAGGGCCGATGATCCCGATCGTGCCGCTGTTGTTCGCTGCGCCGAAGTACTTGGCTGGCGATCTCACCCTGGGACAGGTGACGCAGCTCGCCGCCGCGTTCGTGCAGGTGCAGCAGGCGATTTCGTGGATCGTCGACAACTACAGTCGTATCGCCGACTGGTACGCCTCGGCGCGACGCGTGATGGACATCGTCGACGCCAGCGAGGCGATCGAGCCTCACCTGCCGGAAAAAAGACGGGACACTGCGTTGCCGAAAGGGCTGGCGCTGGCGCTCGATCACGTGACGTTGCACGCAGCGGACGGGCATCCCCTTCTGCTGCCGGTGACGCTCGCGTTGCAGCGCGGCGAGGCGGTGCACGTGGCGGGGCCGTCCAATACCGGCAAATCGACGCTGGCGCGCATTCTGGCGGGTTTGGCGGTGCCCTCGGGCGGGCAGCTTGCAGGCGTCGGTCCGCAGTCGATCTTGCTGTTGCCGCAGAAAAGTTACTTGCCGCTTGGCACGCTTGCCGAAGCCATCGCCTACCCGCAGACGGGGCCGGTTCCGCCGGCTGCAGATCTGCTTGCAGTGCTGCAAGCAGTGGGGCTGGCGTCGCTGGCGTCGCGACTTTCCGAGACGGCGCGCTGGGACCAGGTGCTTTCGGCCGGGGACCGGCAGCGGCTGGCTGCGGCGCGCGCGCTTATCCTGCGCCCTGATGTGCTGGTCATCGACGATGCGCTGTCGGCGCTGGACGGGGGCGCGCAACGGATGCTGATCGAGCGGCTGCGGCGTGAGATCCCCGACTTGACGATCCTGAGCCTTGGCCAGCGGGCGGCACCTGCCAACACGTTCGACCGGGTATTGGAATTGACGCGCCTCGACCATGACGCAATGCTGGCGCGGACTTCGAACTGACGAACGGGCGGGATGAGAACGACATGACCAAACTGAATTTCTGGAACTCGACGTGGCATCTGGATGAGAAACAATGCCCTTGCGATATCCACTTTCTCGATTATCTCGAGGAGAAAAAAAGCAAAGGCCGCAATATCTTCCATATGGGTACCGGCAGCCATCACATCGTCGGTCTGAAGACCGCGAGCGACGGCGCGAATAATCAAGTGCTCGGTATTACCGCGAGCAAGGAGGAATACGCGGCCTATATTGATCTGCTGATCGATAATCCGAAGCTGGGGTTCAGCTATAAGGCCTATTTCGGTGATCTCTACCAGACCGATGCGCGACTGCTGCCATCGCTCGATTATGCGACGTTGTTCCATGCGGGCGAATACAGAACGCCCGAAAACGACACCTACGGCGCGCTGACGGACGAGGAGGTTGCCTTCGTGCTTGCCGATCGGCTCACTCCCGGCGGCGAAATACTGTTTTATACCGGCAGCTTCGCTTATGACGTCGCGGCGCGGGCGGGACAGGCATTGGTGGCCAAGAAGGGCTTCAAGGATGCCGGTAAATACAAGTCGCTGCACGTGTTCAAGAAGGGCCCGTAACCGGAATCGCCGGCAAAAAACTTGTCGTAGGCACCGCGCAATTGTTTGTTTACGCTGTTCGTCTAAGCTTTTGATCAGTAATAAATCTTAAGCTTCGAATGGCGGCACAAATGCGTAAAGTCTTGTTGGCGGTCCTGTTGGGCCTCGGGTTTGCGGTCACTGGCAGTGGCGATGCCTCGGCCCAGTCGTGGAGCGAGGCGAACCGCCCCGGATTTTTCGGTGGTTACGGCCATTTCGGCGGCTATTACGACACGTTCGGCGACTACGGTGGTCGTCACACCTACAATGGCTACGTGCGCACGGACGCCCGCAATGTGCAGACCGTCACCCTGCTGACCGTGCCGTTGCAACGGTCCAAGTCGGCGAAACAGCGCCATCATGTCAAAGTGGCTTACACCGATTGCAGCGCTTTGAAGCGTAAAGCGCGCGACACCGGGAAACGTAAATGGCAAGCTCGTTACGACGCCTGCCGGAACCTGGCATAAATACATCCCCCTTCTGCGGCGTTTCGAGGGCGTGCCGGTGCACCGCCAGACTTGGCGCATGACCGCATCGGCACCACTGGCTGCTTTCGTGTGTTGCAAAATTGTCCAATCTTCGTATTGGCTTGGCGGGCCCTGGGCGGTGGTGTAGGGATGCGTCAGGGGCTCCCTTCAGGCGAAGATCACGTCGTGCATTCGACGATCTCCTGCGCGCATCGTTCACATCGAACCTTCACTTTACCATTGCCCGATGTGTCGGCATGGTAATTGCGTAGGATGTCGCTGCGAGATTTTGCGACCAAGGCTTTCGAACGTCGCCCGGTGTGCGTGCAGGAGCAGTCAGACCATGGTTTTCGGCGTCGCCCGGGCATTTTCCGACGATATCGCCATCGATCTCGGCACCGCCAACACGCTCGTCTATGTGGCCGGTCGTGGCGTCATCCTCAACGAACCTTCCGTCGTCGCCATCAAGACGCGCAATGGTACGCGTGAGGTGCTGGCGGTCGGCCAGAAGGCCAAGATGATGCTCGGGCGCACCCCGGAAAGCATCGAAACGATCCGTCCGATGCGCGACGGCGTGATCGCCGATTTTATCGCCACCGAGGAAATGCTGCGGCAGTTCATAAAGCGCGCCAAGACCATGTTCGGATTTCGGCGGCCGCGCATCCTGGTCTGCGTACCGGCAGGCGCCACCCCGGTCGAGCGCCGGGCGGTCTATGAAACGGCGCTGTCGGCGGGCGCGCGCAAGGTTTATCTGCTGGAAGAGCCGGTGGCGGCAGCCCTCGGTGCCGATCTGCCGATCGACGAGCCTACGGGTTCGATGGTGGTCGATATCGGCGGCGGGACCACCGACATCGCGGTACTGTCGCTTGGTGGTGTCGTACAGGCCCGCTCGTTGCGGGTCGCGGGCAACGCCATGGACGAAGCCATCATCCGTCATGTCCGTCGTAAACATCAGTTGCTGATCGGCGAGAGCAACGCCGAGCGGATCAAGATCGAGGCTGGCACCGCGATGCTCGAGCCGGACGGGCGCACCAGCGAGATTCACATCCGTGGCCGCGATCTGCGTCAGGGCCGCCCGAAAAGCGCGATCCTCGGCCCACACGATATCGCCGACGCGCTGACACAGCCGATCGACGAGCTGTCGGAGTTCATCCAGCGGGCGCTGGAAGAATTGCCGCCTGAAGTTTCCACCGACATCTGCGAGCGCGGGATCTGCCTCACTGGCGGTGGCGCGCTGCTCGACCGCTTGGACCAGGAACTGTCTCGCCGCATCGGCGTGCAGTTCGTAGTACCGCAAAATCCGATGCATTGTGTCATCGAAGGCACGCGCAAGGTGCTCGATCAGTTTGCACAGCGCGAACATCTGCTGATCAAACCCTGAGTGGCGCGATCATCATGACCCAGTTGCTCGAACCCGATATCTACCAGCGCACTTCGTGGCCCAGTCTGCCGGCGGCGCGGCGTCGCGGCCACGGCGTGGCGATGTTCGTGGCGTTGCTGGTGGTTGCGCTGTCGCTGACGGCGCTCGACCGCTTCGAGGTGCCGGTGCTCGGTGTGCTGCGCAACAGCGTGCTGGATCTTATGTCGCCGCTGCTGCGCGTGACGACGACGGCAGTAACGCCGGTGCTCGGTGCCACGCGTGCCCTCGCCGACTGGGGCGTGCTGATCGACGATCGCAACCGGCTGCGCGAGGAAAACGAACGCCTGAAGAGCTATCAGGCGCGTGCGCAGGCCCTCGAGCGGCAGGCGACGGCACTGACCGAACTGGCCCATGTTGTCGATGAGCCAAAGCTGACGTTCCTGACGGCGCGCATCGTCGCCACCGGCGGCGGACCGTTCGTGCGTGCAGCGCTGCTCGACGCCGGACGCGAGCACGGCGTCAAGCCGGGTTATCCCGTCATGAGTGCCCAGGGTCTCGTCGGACGGGTCATCGCTTCGGGCACGCGCAGCGCACGCTTACTGTTGCTAACCGATTACAACAGTCGCATTCCCGTGCTCGTCGGTGCCAACTCGGTACGTGCGATGATGCAGGGAGACAACAGCCCGTTGGCAAAGATCGCCTATCTTGCGCAAGGCGACGAGATCAAGTCGGGTGACGAGGTGTTCACATCGGGTGTCGGCGGACTTTATCCGCGCGGGCTGAGGATAGGCTCTGTCGTCGACACAGGCGAAATGCTGCGGGTCGAACCTGCCGCGCGGCTCGATCGGCTCGATTATGTCAGTGTGCTGTTTTTCGATACTTTGGCCGCGACCTTGGCCGACGAAGAACGCGCCGCCGATTTGCGTGCTGGGTTCACAAAGCGCCTCGCGCCGTCGTGGCCGACCAGCGCCGAGGGAGGGCTTGCGCGATGACGCCGATGCTGCTCGCACCGTTGCCGGTCATGGTCGTTCTTTTGCTGGTCGTCATAGCGACGGTTCCGTGGGGCGGTCCGGATTGGCTCGAAATGGCACTGGCACTTCTGACGGTCGGCGCGGTCTATTATTGGAACCTCAAGCGGCCACGTTTGATGCCGGCGGTGCTCGTGTTTGCGCTCGGGATGATCCTCGATGTCTTGACGCAGGGCCCGCTCGGAGTTTGGACGGCGGCAGCGTTGGTCGCGGGGCTTTCCGGCCGGCTGGTGCGGCGCTCGCAGGTGCGCTTCGGGCGGTGGCAAGGCGCGGCGCTGGGGATCGTGACGCTGGCGCTGGTCGCCACGCTGGTTGCCGCCGTGACGTCCTTGTACGGGCGGCAACTCGTGGCGCTGGAACCTGTCGTCGATGCGCTGCTGGCGGCCTGTCTCGCCTATCCAGTTCTGAGCAGCTTGCTGTCTCTGCTCGATGGCCTGTGGCCGGTGGTCGATGGCCGATCCCTGTTTATGCGCGGGGACTGAGATCGTATGTTCACGCCTGATCTCGATACGCCGGAGGCGCAGCAGGTCTTCACTCGCCGCGCGCTGCTGCTGGGTGTCGGTCAGCTCGGCATTTTCGGGGCGCTCGGGGCACGGCTCTACAATCTGCAGATCACCGAGGGTAACCGCTACGCACTGCTCGCCGACGAAAACCGTATCAGCGTCGAAGTGCTCGCGCCGCAGCGCGGTCGCATCCTCGATCGGGCAGGCCAGGTACTGGCGGCGAACACGGAAGGCTATCGTGCCGTGATCGTGCCGGCGATCGCCCGCGATCTTCGCGGCGTGCTGCAGCGCTTTGCGCGCATCGAGCCGCTGTCGTTCGACGACATCGAACGCATCGTGCAACGCGCCCGTCGGCAGTCGTCCAATATCGCGATCGTGCTCGCGCAGGACCTGAGCTGGGAAAGGCTCGCCGAGATCAATCTCAACGCACCCTTGCTGCCGGGCGTGCGCACCGAACCGGCGGGGCGTCGGCAGTATTTTTTCGGACCGGCGATGGGGCATGTGGTCGGTTACATCGGTGCCATCGAACGGCGCGCCATGAACGACAACCCGGTGCTGCGGCTTCCGGGCATGCGTGTGGGGCGGGCCGGAGTCGAGCGTGGCCTCGAGGATGAGTTGCGGGGCAAGGCGGGAAGCGTGACTTCGGAAGTCGATGCCCGCGGACGCGTGGTGCGCATCATCGATCAGGTCGAGCCACGGCCCGGTCGCGACATGGCGTTGACGATCGACACTACGCTGCAAAGCCAGATCATGGCCAAGCTCGGTGCGTTCCGTCGCGCATCCACTGTGGTGCTCGGAGTTCAGTCGGGCGAAGTGCTGGCGATGGCGTCGTCGCCCGGCTTCGATCCCAATGCCGTCGCATCCGCCAACGACGCGGCCGAGTGGGCGAAATTGCAGACCGCGCCCGACGACCCGCTCAACAATCGTGCCGTGCGCGGACTTTACCCGCCGGGGTCCACGTTCAAGATGGTCACCGCGCTCGCGGCGCTGGAGGCGGGCAAGATCGACGTTCGCGAACGCTTGCCGTGCGACGGCCTGTTCGAATACTACGGTCAGCGTTACCGCTGCTGGCGGCGCGCTGGGCACGAAAGCTGCGACCTGCATAAAGCGCTGCGCGAAAGCTGCGACTGCTACTTCTACGAACTGGCCCGGCGTTCCGGCATCGAGGCGATTGCGACGACAGCTCGCAAGCTCGGCCTCGGAGTGCTGCATAATGCCGGCATCACCGAAGCCAAGCCGGGCCTCATTCCCGATCATGATTGGAAGCGTGGTCGCTTCGGGCGCGGCTGGTTGGGCGGCGAGACGATCCTGGCTGGCATCGGGCAGGGCTATGTCCTGACGACGCCGCTGCAGTTGGCGGTCATGACGGCACGGCTGGCATCCGGCCTCGATATCACGCCGACGCTGGTGCAGCGCCCATCGCCGATGACGGCGCCACTGCAGATGGCTCTTCCGGCGCTGCAGGCGGTTCGTCGCGCGATGACGGCTGTCGTCAACGAGGATGGCGGCACCGGTGCACGCGCGCAGGGCGAGGAGGGCGGCTATCTGCTCGCCGGCAAAACCGGCACGTCGCAGGTCAGCACACTTTCGCGCGACAGTGTGCAGGTCGATATCCCCTGGGTCAGGCGCGATCATGCGCTGTTTGTGTGTTACGCGCCGGTCGCGGCACCGCGCTACGCGCTTGCCACCGTGGTCGAGCATGGCGGCGGCGGCGGTGCGGTGGCAGCACCGCTGTCGCGGGCGATCATGGATCTGGTGATGGAGCGCGATCCGTCGGCAAGGCCTGTCGAGCCGGTCGTGCAGAGTGGCGCCGTCGCGCCTGTGGCTGCGCGTCGACGGGGAGATGGTTGATATGTCGACCGTCGTGCGCCGTCCGAAGCCGCCCCTTTCCTTGCCCGCGAAATTTTTGCAGATCGACTGGCTGCTGCCGGTGTTGGCGGTGCTCATCGCGGCGGTTGGCACCGCCGCGCTGTTTTCGACCGCCGGCGGTCGCATCGAACCCTGGGCTATGCGCCATGCATTGCGTGCAACGGGAGGGCTGGCGTTGATGCTGGCGGTCGGAATGGTGCCGCCGCGCGCGTGGATGCGTCTCGCCAATCCGTTTTATCTCTGTGTGCTGCTGCTGCTGGTGGCGGTGCCGCTGGTCGGCGTGCAGCAGCTCGGCGCGCGGCGTTGGCTCGGTTTCGGCGAAGTCTCGTTACAGCCTGCCGAACTGATGAAGGTCGCTCTGGTAGCCGCGTTGGCGCGCTATTACCAATGGCTGCCGCAGCTGAAAGTCTCGCATCCCCTGTGGGTGGCGTTGCCGCTGGCGGCGATCGTTACGCCTGCCGCACTGGTGTTGAAGCAACCCGATCTCGGCACCGCACTGCTGATCGTATCGACGGGCCTTGCCGTGATGTTTCTCGCGGGCGTGCGGCCGTTCTACTTCGCAGCCGGCCTCGTCGCGACGGTCGGTTTCGGCAATGCCGTCTGGCCCTACCTCAAAGACTATCAGCAGCGCCGGCTGCTCACGTTCCTCGATCCCGAGCGCGATCCGTTGGGGGCGGGCTATCATATCGCGCAATCGAAAATCGCGTTGGGATCAGGTGGTATTCATGGCCGCGGCTTTCTCGGCGGGACCCAGAGCCAACTGAATTTTCTGCCCGAGAAGCACACGGATTTCATCTTCACGATGCTGGCCGAGGAAGTCGGCTTCATCGGCGGTGTTACGTTGATGGCGCTTTATGCAGCTCTCATCGCGGCGCTGTTCGTTATCGCTCTGCGCGCGCGCACGGTGTTTCCACGTCTGCTCGCGGGTGGGATCGGTGCGGTATTCGCGCTGCACGTGAGTGTCAATATCGGGATGGTGATGGGGTTGGTGCCCGTCGTCGGCGTGCCGTTGCCGCTGGTCTCCTACGGCGGCACATCGATGCTGACGTTGATGTTCGGGCTCGGGCTCGTGCTGTCGGCCGCAGCGCATCGCCACGACCGCACCCGTCGCGACGAATTCGGCGCGTTCTGGTGACTTGGATTGTGCCGGGATCAAGTGAAATGCTCAGGCAGTCAGGGCACGCTGACCATGCGTTGTGGCCCGGTCCATGGCAGGCCGCGCACCGGCTCGGTTTGCGCCATTTGCGCGTGCGCCCGTTCGCCGACGTGATCCGCGCTCGCGGTCTCCGCGTCTGAAGAATTATCCACGACCGTCGCCAGGGGCGTGACCTCGGCTGGGGCTTCGGGCACCGGCATCAGATCGGCGGGGGCGGCCTGAAACGCCAGTGCCAACTCAGTGAGGCGGAAATGCTCTTGCGTCACGTTCTGAATGATCTGCATAGACGGCGTCATGGCGCCACGGCTGCCGGCGAACGGGGCCGACGCCATCTGCGCGCTGGGGTCCTGCAGGCTCGCCAGCGCGATGTTGTCGAATTTGCCGAGATAACCCCGCACCTTCGGATAGACGCGGTTGCGCACGTAGTGAGCTTCGGGCTCCGTCGGCGCGTAGATCACCACCGACAGGAGATGCATCACGCCGCCATTCGCAAATCCCAGCCGGTCGGCGACGCCGCGCGACACGTCGAGCGTACGGCCGGGGTAGTACGGCCCGGCGTTGTTGACACGAATGATCGCCGCGCCGTGCGTCACCGGCGACCACACCAGCAGAACGGTACCGTCAGGGTGGATGGGGCTTGCCGCATTGTCGTCGGCGTAGGGTTCGAATTGGGTGCCGGAGGAGGTATCGAGGCTCGGGTTGAACCGGTCTTTTTCAGGAGAATCGTAAAACGAGGCGATCAGTGGCTCGACGATCCCGCGACGCGCTTCGGTTTCGGCGACCGTTCGCACGCGGTGGCAGATGTCGTTGTAGCAATGAACCACACCGGGCAACTTGGCGAAGGCGGCGGTGGCGGTTAAGAGTGTGGCGCATAGCGCGAGTGCACCGCCTTTGGCGGGCGACCACGCGGAGTGGGCGGGCGAACGACGCAAATTACGCACGATTAAAGATCCCCAACGCAGAACTTACATTGGGTATAACAGCGGATGGTTACTGAAAAATTATGAGTAATATCCTCGTTATTCTCTGGTTTGTGTGAACTGTTTTATGAGCTTGAGTAGAATTCACCATAGATTGTTTTATTTTAATATTCCATCTCAGGTTGTGTCAATTCGAAGCCGTATCTGTCGATCCAAGTATCTGTCGATCCAAGTATCTGTCGATCCAACGAGGCCATCGTGTCCGAACTCGCCGTCCTGTCAGAGCTGATCACCATCCGCGACTACCTGCGCTTCGCCGTTACGCAGTTCACGCTCGCGGGATTGTCGTTCGGCCATGGCACCACCAGCGCCGTCGACGATGCGGCATTTCTCATTCTGGAAACGTTGCGCCTGCCGATCGACAACATCGATCCCTGGCTCGATGCGCGGCTCACCCGCGCCGAACGCACGCAGGTATCGACGGCGATCGAAAACCGCGTCGTCACCCGCAAGCCGTCCGCCTATCTTACCAAGTCCGCATACATCGGTCCCTTCAGGTTTTATGTCGACACGCGGGTCATCGTGCCGCGCTCGTTCATCGGCGAATTGTTGTGCGCTGATGCTGGCGCATCATTTTCCCTGAGCCGCCAACCGCAGCGCATTCTCGATCTCTGCACCGGCTCCGGCTGCCTCGCGATCGTGGCCGCGCACGTCTTTCCAGATGCAGTTGTGACCGCCGCCGATCTGTCGCGCGACGCACTCGCCGTGGCGGAGGAAAACCTAAAACGTCATGCTATGGTCGGCCGCGTCTCTACCGTGGAAACCGACGCGTTCGCCGCGCTCACCAAGGCCCGATACGATCTCATCTTGTGCAATCCGCCTTATGTCGCGGCCGCAGCGGTTGCCGCATTTCCCGCCGAATACAAAGCCGAGCCCGAACTCGCCCATCTCGGTGGCACCGACGGCATGGATCTGGTTCGCCGCATTCTTGAAACCGCCGGTCGTCATCTCGAACCCGATGGCACACTCGTGATGGAGATCGGGAAAGGCCGCCATATCCTCGAACGCGACTATCCCGAACTGCCATTCCTTTGGCTCGACACGGAGCACAGCGAGGGCGAAGTTTTTGTGTTGGAAGCGTCCGCGTTGCAAACTAATGTCACAGCCACCACAAAGCGCCTCAAGCCCCGTGGCACCGCAGGCAAAAATCCGCGCCGCGCTTGATCCTGTCTTGAAAGTCCAAACCGTCCATATGGCCGATCCCGTCCAAATCCGCGCCAAGGAAAAACGCCTCGCAGACGCCCTGCGCGCCAACCTGAAACGCCGCAAAGCGCAATCGCGTGAACGCGCGGCGCATGACGAATCGCCTCCGGTAGAGAGCGATACTTCCGACGACAAAAACCCGAAATAAACCGCCTTGCGCCGTGGTTCATACCCTGAGAAGCCGCTCATGCGTTCGCAGCGTCGTATTCTTGTTATGGGGCCGCCAGGGTCCGGCAAGTCCACGCTCGCGCGCATCATCGGGCAAAGCCTGAAGCTTCCCGTCGTGCACCTCGACGCGCTCTTTTGGAACCCGGGCTGGGTCCAACCTGAGGCATCCGAGTTTCGCGACAAGGTCGCTACAGCGGCGTTGCAAGACAACTGGGTCATGGATGGCGATTACACCGCGTGTCTTGATCTCCGCCTTCAACGCGCCGATACGGCTATCTGGCTCGATCTGCCGCGCTCTGTATATTTTCCGCGCGCACTCTGGCGATCGATCAAGAATTACGGTCGCGAGCGCGACGACGTCGGTATCGGCAATCGCGAACGGTTCGAGTTCGCCTTCTTCCGCGACTGGGTCTGGACCTACCCCACGCGCGCGCGTGCTAAACAGGCCGCCCTCATGGCCGCACTCCCGGCCGACGTGCACGGCATGACTTTGCGAACACGAGCCGAGGTCACAAACTTCATCACGGGGTTGCCCGGCTCGCTTGACCGATCCGCAAAGTAACGCGGCGTGGGCGTGTAGGTTGGGTCAAGCGTTAAAGCGCGACCCAACATCACTTGCACCGCCCGGCATTGTTGGGTCGCGCGCTTGACCCAACCTACATATCCTACGAAAGACGCAGCAAAACATCATCGAACTCACGTCGCGCGCATGGCGTCCGCGATCAGCTGGTAGCTGCGCACGCGTACGGCTTCGTCGAAAGTCCATGTCACGATCGCCATTTCGCTCGCACCGGTTCGGGCCGCCAGATCTGCGATCCGTTGCGCGACAGCCGGTCCCGTGCCGACGAACGCCGCGCGTCTGAACTCGGCCATTTTGGCTTTGTCATGCTCGCTGTAATCGTACGCCGCCGCAGCGTCAGGCGCTTCCAGCGGTAGAAAGATTCCGCGATCGCGCATCAACCGGAATCGCGCGCGCGACGTGAAATGATGCTGCGCTTCCGCATCCGAATCCGCCGCCAGCGCCCACACGCACAACGCCGCCCGTGGTTCTGGAAAACGCGCACTCGGCTGGTAATTCTCACGGTAGAGCCGCATCGCGTGCTCGCCGCCGGCACCATCAGTGAAGAACCACGCAAACGCATAAGGCAATCCGAAATGCGCCGCCACCTGCGCCCCGTAATCGGAACTGCCCAAAATCCAGATCTCTGGCGACGTTTCACCCGCGGGATAGGCATGGACGGCCTTAAACGGATGGCCGTCGGCCATAGGTGTCTGCGTCAGCCATGCCTGCAGATCCTGAATGTCGCTCGGGAACCGCGCCGGACGTTCGTTGGCCATTGGGTTCAGCGCGAACGCGGTGCGTCCATCGGATCCCGGCGCGCGTCCAAGTCCGAGATCGATACGCCCGGGAGCAATCGCTTCGAGGACACGGAACTGCTCGGCGACTTTATACGGCGCGTAGTGCGGCAACATCACACCGGCGCTGCCGACGCGAATGCGCGTCGTCGTCGCCGCGATGGCCGATACCAAAATCTCCGGCGCGGTGCCGACGATGGTCGCGTTGTTGTGATGCTCGGACACCCAAAAGCGTTTGTACCCGATGGCCTCCGTCGCCTGTGCCAACGCGATGGTCCTGCGGATCGCGTCGCCTTGCGGCTGTCCGGCCGTTGCAATCGATTGGTCGAGCACACTGAGTTCGAGCACGGCAATATCCTCGATTAATCCTGCAGCTGCCGGATCAACTCCCACAGGCGATGCGGCAGCACCGGAACTTTGCGGACGGTTACACCGGTTGCATGCCGTATAGCACCCAGAATCGCCGGTGCGGTCGCGATCAATGCGGGCTCGCCTACCCCCTTCGCGCCATAGGGGCCTTCCGGATCAACATCTTCTATGATGTGGACACTGACAGGTGGCATGTCACCGGTCGTCGGTATCAAATAATCGTGCAGGTTCTCTGTGCGCCCGGGGATGAATTCTTCCATCAGCGCCAGACCCAATCCCTGCGCGATTCCGCCATGGATCTGCCCCTCCACCAGCGTCGGGTTGATCGCGCGTCCGACATCGTGCGCGGCATGGATGTGCACCACCTTCGTCGTCCCGAGCCGCATGTCGACTTCCACTTCGGCGATCTGTGCCGCAAAACCGTACGTCGCATAGGGGCTTCCCTGACCGTCGGCATCGAGTGCCGTGGTCGGCGGATCGTAAGTTCCAAAGCCTTCGATCATAGCTGGCAAGTCCGCGAACCGGATGCGCCGTACGGTTCCAAAGCACAACGCATCGCCGTCGCGCGCGATACCTGCATCGTCGCCGGCATTGGCAAACCGCAACAGCTGCGACCGTAAGTCCAGCGCTGCCAGCCGTGCTGCGTTGCCCGACACGAATGTCTGCCGCGACGCGGATGTTTTGCCGGCGTCCAGCGTCGTGCCGGTGTCGCCGACTGTCGCGTTCAACTCGATCCGCAGGCCCGGTATCGCGAGTGCCTCGGTCGCGATCTGCACCAGCACCGTCGACACGCCCTGGCCGATGTCGACCGCACCACTCCACAGCGTCACCGCGCCATCGCGCCCCAACGTGATGCGCATCGCGCTCGGATTGGACAACGATGTGTTGCCGCAGCCGTACCACATACACGCGATGCCGACGCCGCTCTTGTATCTGGCGTCGATAGCATTGTGCGCGGCAGCATCGATGTTGGCCTTGTCCCACGCAGGTTTCAGCGCGTCGAGGCATTCGGGAAGTCCCGCAGAATACTGCAGCACTTGTCCTGACGGTGTGGTGTCGCCGCGTCCGAGCGCGTTGCGGCGGCGGATCTGCCAGCGGTCGAGACCGAGTTTCTCGGCCAGATCATCCATCAGCGTTTCGTTGGCGATGGCCGACTGCGGCACGCCGAAGCCGCGAAAGGCTCCGGCCGGTGTTTCGTTGGTGTAGATCGCACGCGTGAGGTTGAATACATGCGGCACCTTATACGGTCCGGTCGCGTGGATAGGCACGCGGTTGGCCACCGTCGGTCCCCACGACGCATAGGCGCCCGTGTTGAAATCGCCGTGCATCTCGTAGGCCAGCAGATGTCCCACCGCATCCGCCGACGCTTTCGCCGTGATGCGTGAGGGATGCCGCTTCGTCGTCGAAGACATGCTCTCGGTGCGCGAATAGACGATGCGTACCGGCTGTCCGACCTTTCGCGCCGCCACTGCGAGCAGCGGCTGCACCGCGACATCCAGCTTGCCGCCGAAGCCGCCGCCGCACGCCGTCGGTACGATGCGCACCTTCTCCTTGGGCACGCCCAGCACGCGCGCCACCTCGTCGCGATCCATGTAGGGTGCCTGTGTCGAGGCGTGCACCGTTATGGTTCCAGGGCCGTCCGCGTCGGGCACTGCGTATCCCGCCTCGGGCTCGATATAGGCGTGCTCGACAAAACCGGTCTCGAACGTGCCCGACGCCGACGCGGCCGCGCCCGCATGCGCCCCCGCCACATCGCCGCGCGCCAGCCGTCCGCGCGTCAACACGTTGTCGGAGCGTGCGCTATGCAACGCCGGGGCACCCTTCGCAGTTGCGGCCTCGATGCCGGTCAGTGCCGGCAACGGCGTCCATGCTAACGGCACATCGCTGTCCGCGATCTGCGCCAGCGCCGCGCGTGAACCCACCAGCGCCGCCACCGCCTCGCCGCGATAGCGCACATGTTGTTCTGCAAAAACGGGCTGATCTTTGGTGTCGGGAAAGATCCCGAACGAATTTTCACCCGGCACATCTGCTGCTGTCACCAGCGCTACCAGCCCGGGCGTCGCGGCCATCAGCGGCGCAAAATCGCCAATGACGAAGCGCGCGTGGGCATGTGGCGAGCGGATCACCCGCATCCACAACGCATCCTCGGGCGCTGCATCCGCACCGAACAGCTCCCGGCCCGAAACCTTCGCCCAGCCGTCGACCCGTTCGGCCCGCCGGCCTACGCCGAACGTGTCGGCATCTGTTTCTGCGCGCGGGTTGGCAACGGCCGGTTCGCGCACTCGACGCGCGCCCACGTCCTCTACAGCATCGATAATCTTGATGTATCCGGTGCACCGGCACAGCACGCCGCCGAGCGCGGCTTCGATCTCGGGCCGCGAGGGTGCGGGTATCTCTGTCAGCAAAGCGGTCGCCGCCATCAGCATGCCGGGCGTGCAGATCCCGCATTGCGCCGCGCCATGGCTCAGAAACGCCTGACGCAGTTGATCCGTTACACCCTGCGGCCCCGCGCCTTCGACCGTGTCGATCGTGCGACCGTGGAGCTGCGCCGCCGGCACCAGACAGGCACACACTTGCGCGCCATCCAGCAGCACCGTGCACGCCCCGCAGTCGCCCGCGTCGCAACCGATTTTTGTGCCCGTCAATCCCAGCGTGTCGCGCAGCACATCGGCGAGTGTCGAAAAAGGCTCCGCCGCTACTGCGTGAGCAGCCCCGTTGACAGTGAGCTCAAGCGAAATATGCGGCGCCGCCATCGTCATCTCCGGACATTTCGCTGATCCTCGGCCGCCTCAGTAATCACGTCCTTGACGAGTTGAAGGGCTGCAGCACGTCGGTAGTCTGCGCTGGCCCGTACATCGTCAATGGGCGTGAGCATCGAGAAATGCTCGGGCAGCGCCAGCGCGGGATCAAGGGGTTTGCCGCGCAGAATGTCTTCGAGGGCCGATATGCGCTGCGCCATCGGTGAACACGCGCCGACCACGATTCGCGCTGTCCGCACATTCCCGCGCTCGTCCCAATCGAAGACAGCGGCCACCATGGCGATAGAAATTACCAAGTGCGCGCGCGAACCCAACTTGCGAAAATAACCTCGGCCTTTACCGCTAACCGAAATATTTGTGACGATTGCGCTGTCGGCAAGCTTGGTCCGGCGGCTTCCCTCGATGAACGACGCAATGACGAACGACGGCGCAACATGCATAGGCGAAATAATCGGCGCGTTCTGCGTTGTTTCTGGCCCATTCCAATAACAAGTGTAAATTTGCGCCCGCAGTGACTGCAATACAGCGATCCCGTCGGCTGCCGGCGAGGCGTGACAAAGGTTTCCACCGATCGTGCCGCGATTTTGGATCTGTGCACCACCAATTCCGCGCGCGGCAGCCTTCAAGCCATCGAACAAGGGAGGCAGGTCTGCATCGATGATGTCACGCCACGTTGTCAGTGGGCCGATCCACCAGTCAGTCGGCGTCTCCGTGAAACCGCGCATATGGGTGATCCTCGAGATATCAAGGATACCTTGATGCTTCATGTCGCCCCACGCGGCGCGCGTGGCCTTCCCGGGATAAATATCAGTGCCGCCAGCCAGCACTTTCAACGAAGGATCTTCCGCGTAGATTCGCAGCGCCTCATCCAGCGTCGTTGGGCGATGATAAGCGCTCATGCGTCTTCGCCCGGGCGCCAGTGCGGCCAGAGTTTTTGCGCTTGGCTCGCTGAATAATATTCGCGCGCCACATCGCGAGTGATCATTGCGCGGCTCCGCCCGGCCGCTGCCCCATAGCCGCCTCCGCCCGGCGTCATCACCTCGACGCGGTCACCCGCCTTGATCTCGATGTCCTGATCCTTCGACAGATGCTGCGGCACTATCGTTTCGCCGTCGCGATGGATGCGCACGATGTTGACCGCACCCGCAGTCCCGCCTTCGATCCCCGGCGGTCCTGTCCGCCCATGATCCATCACGAACGAGGCTCGCGCCTCGCCGCGCAGCAATTCGATCTCGTAGTGCACGCCGAAACCGCCGCGCTGTGCGCCAGCGCCGCCGGACCCCTCATGCAGCGAGAAATGTCGGAATAGCACGGGAAACTTCTGTTCCATCACCTCGACCGGCGCGGTCTTGGAGATGCCGATCGTCGAACAGCCGTTGCTCAAGCCGTCGGTCGCCGCATTGCCGCCGTAGCCGCCGCCGGTGATTTGATACATGACATAGCCGAGCCCGCTTGCTGGATCGACGCCGCCGAGACAGAAGTTACCGCTGGTGCCGGCGGGCGCCGCCGTGACGTGCGCGGGAATGGCACGGGCGAGCGCGAGAAAGACCGCTTCGGCGATCCGCTGCGAAACCTCTGCGGCACAGCCGGAAACCGGTCGCGGATATTTGGCGTCGAGAAACGTGCCTTCGATGCCTTGCACCGTCAGCGGCTGAAACGCACCGGCATTGAGCGGCGTATCGGGGAAGATGTGCCGCACCGCCAGATACACCGACGAAATCGTCGTCGCGCTGACGGAATTCATGGGCCCGCGACAGGGCGGCGACGAGCCCGCGAAATCGAACACCAGTGTATCGCCGTGCTTGGTTACGGTAAGCGCGATGCGCAACGGCACGTCGACGATGCCGTCGCTGTCGACGAACGCTTCGCTGCGGTACGTACCATCCGGAATGGTTGCGATGTGCGCCCGCATCAATCGCGCCGCACGTGCTTCCAATTCGGCCCACGCCGCGCGGATCACCGGTAACGAATGTCGCCGGATCAGATCGCTCAACCGACGCTCGCCGACCGTCAGCGCCGCCGCTTGCGCCTTGATATCCCCGATGCGCTGATCGGCGACCCGGATATTGGACTTGATGATGGCGAGAATTTCCTCGTCGATCACGCCGCGCTTGAACAGCTTGACCGGTGGCAGCCGCAAACCTTCCTGCTCCACTTCGGTCGCGTGTGCGGAGAAGCCACCCGGGACCATGCCGCCGACGTCGGGCCAGTGCCCGGTGTTCTGCAGCCAACAGACGTGCTCGCCCTCGAAATAGAACGGCAGAACGAACCGCACATCCATCAGATGCGTGCCGCCGAGATAGGGATCGTTGACGATGTAGATATCGCCGGGTTCGGGCTTACCCGCGCGACCCTCTTTGATCAGCCGGATCAGATCCCGCGTCGATTGCTGCATCGTGCCGACGAACACGGGCAAACCCAATTCGCCCTGGCTGATCAGCCGCCCGTCGTCGACGGCGTAGATCCCGTCGGCGCGATCATCCGCCTCGGCGATGACGGGCGAGAACGCCGCCCGCGAAAACGTTATGTCCATCTCGTTGCACACCTGCCGTAACCCCGCCTCGATGACGGCGAGTGTGAGCGGATCGAGGGTGTCGAGATGTACGGAGATTGGCATGGCGATCCGACGATGGTGCTCAGGATCGCCAATGCTAGCGCCAATCCGAGCATTGGTAACCCGACAATCACTAGCACGGAATGACCGATTTGGTGACAGTGCGAGGTCTCGATGATATTGTCGAGGACAAGGAGATCATTCCGATGACCGAACTTCTCGAGCGCGCTTTACGCGAGCTGAAAAAGCGTCCCGACCAGGAACAGGACGCTATAGCGCGTGAAATTTTTGCTCGCATCGGGGAGGCGCGAGCTCCCGCGCAGAGTTCGGTGGTCGGGCGTGGAAAATCAGTGCTTCGCTTGCTTGATCCGAGCGACACACTCATCGAAATCCAGACTCCGGAAGAGATCGCCTCTTGGTACGCCGGCAAGCCAGCCGGACCATGAGCAATGGCAATATTGCTGGATACGAACGCACTGCTTTGGATAGAGTTGAATGACCCAAGGCTTGGAAAGCTTGCGGCACAGTTGATCGATGAGGCCGTTCGGTCGCGCGAGGCGTTCATTTGTCCGATCAGTTACTGGGAAGTGCAACTTGTAATTGATCGGAAGCGTCTCGAACTTGCAGTACCGATCGAGCAGTGGCGTCAAGATCATCAAACCGCTGGCTATATCGAGCGAGCGATCACCGGCATCGACACCTTGCTCATGGCCCGTTTGCCTGATTTTCACGCCGACCCGGCAGATCGGTTGATAACCGCTGTTGCGATCAATGCAGGACTGAAATTACTGACGGCCGACGAAAAGATCTTGGCGTGGACGGGAAACGTGGCGCGACAGGATGCGCGGCTGTAGTCGGGGACTGTCGCGTCGCACTTCAGATACCATCGATGCGTTGACTGATCAATCATGGTTGCGTGGCATGGAGGCTGGGTTACGCCGCGTTTCAGCGTCGTAACCCCACCTCCGGCCCCGGCTTAAGCCGCATCGGCCGCCAAATTGCGCAGCACGTACTGCAGGATGCCGCCGTTGTTGTAGTAGTGGATCTCGTCTTCGGTATCGATCCGGCAGATCAGCGGTACGTCTTTGGTCACGCCGTCGGTGTAGGTGATCTTGGCGATCATCTTCTGGCGCGGCCTGATCGTCGTCAGCCCCTCGAGCGACACGGTCTCGGCACCGGTCAGGCCGATCGACTGCCACGACAGGCCGTCCTCGAACACCAGC
>JANYHG010000264.1 GCA_025359165.1 Hyphomicrobiaceae bacterium | reverse complement strand
GCCAAGGCCAAGGGCGTGCGCATCGACCGCACCGATCTGGTGGCGCAAGGCGCGTCCGTGGAATTCTATCCCGGCGTCATGGAGTGGTTCGATGCCACCGCCGATTATGTGCGCAAAGTCACCGAGGGCCAGGGCGTGACCTTGCGCCACTACCTCATCTCGTCGGGCTTGACGGAGATCGTCGAGGGAACACCGATCTATCGGAAATTTCATAACGTGTTCGCGTCGGAGTATTGGTTCGACGCCTATGACCTGCCGTATCCGAAGCGAGTGATCACGGACACCGGCAAGACGCAGTATTTGTTCCGCATCAACAAAGGCATCGAGAGCCTGGGCGAGAGCATCAACCATCACATGCCCGAAGCCGAGCGGCCGATTCCGTTCTCCAACATGATCTATTTCGGCGACGGCGATACGGACGTGCCGTCGATGGCAGTGGTGCGCAAAAGCGGCGGGCGCGCAATCGCGGTGCATGGCGGCGACGACGTGGGGCGCGGCAAGTGTGTCGACCTTATGCGGGCGGGGCGCTGTGATTTTTATGCGGATGCCGACTATCGCGTGGGGTCGGCGCTGTTCAAGCGGACGTGCTTGCTGATCGATCGCATGGTCGCGGACATCAGGATTGCTGAGGAAATGTGGGGGTTGGGAGGTTGAAAGGCATGTCAACCGCGTTGGATCTGTCCGCGTTGGATCTTGTTCAACGGCTGTGGCAATGCAAAGCTTCGACCGTGTTGATTAGTATCACGAGTTAGATGATGGATGAGAAATTACCGCAGTCGAATCGTGGTGCCGCTGTCTCGCCGATACGAAGACAGCTGCTGCTGGGAGCCGTGGCTGTTATAATTTCTGCATATGCAGTTTACGGCCTCATGAATAACGATTTGTCGTTAGCCAACCGGTCCAGCAATCGCGTTCTCGGGCATATCCACTTCACCGGAACATCGGCTTGGATTTTGGCAGTGGCCATCTGGATCGTCGCGGCCGGGTTGGTGATCGCGATATTTGAGGATCCGACAACTGGCCCCGCCAAGAACAGACAGCTGCCAACAGTTTTACCCACTTTGGCGTATTTTTTTGTGGGTTCGCAGGCGCATAAAAAACAGCGCCTTTCCGTTCTGGTGTGCTTTGTCGGTTTCATCATCGGTGGCGTTACGTTTCTCCTGCGTTTGACGGGAGCTATCTGAAAGTAAACGGCGAGTGCGAGTGCATCCGCCCTGCGCGCGCGGGGGACGGATTTCCTATCAGTTGCGGTCTTCGGGCAATATCGGCAGTGGCAGGCAATCGATGCCTTCGTCGTGGAGGGCTTTGACGTCGGCGAGGCTGGCTTCGCCGTAGATGCCGCGCTCCGGCGCTTCCTCATAGTGGATCTTGCGCGCTTCTTCGGCGAATTTCGGGCCGACGTATTCGGCCTTGGCTTCCACTTCGCGGCGGATTTTGCGGAGCATTTCGGCCATTTCGGCCGGGATGGTCACGGCTGGAGACGCAACCACCTGCGATGCGGTCGTTGAAGGTGCAACCGTTGTTTCAGAGGCATCACTATTACGGCTTGCGCGCGGCGTGGAACTGCGGCCCTTGCTCCGCGTCGACGCTGAGACATGGGGTGCCATCAGCGCTTTCTCGACTTTGGTCGAGCCGCAATCGGGACAGCTCACCAACCCGCGTCTGGTCTGCGTGTCGAAGGCGGCGCTGTTCTGGAACCACGCTTCGAAGGCATGGCCCTTCTTGCATTGAACGGCATACTTGATCATCACGCGGTCTCTTTGGTGGGCGGTGTCGGCGTGACGGTCGTGACCAGATTGAAGGACCGGTCATGTTGCAAAGACGGCACCTGCGCCCTGGCTTCGGTGACCTTGGCGAGGTCGATGTCGGCGAACAAAACGCCTGGTGCGGTCCCCGCCTCAGCGACAATCTCGCCCCACGGCGAGACGACGATGCTGTGCCCATAGGTTTCGCGGCCATTCTCGTGCTTGCCAGTTTGAGCGGCAGCGAGCACGTAGCATCCCGTTTCGATCGCGCGGGCGCGCATCAACGTCTGCCAATGTGCCTGCCCGGTCGGCTTGGTGAAAGCCGAGGGAATAGCCAGCAGTTCGGCACCCGCCTGCGCCAACGTTCGATAAAGTTGCGGAAAGCGAAGATCATAACAGATGGTCAGCCCCAATTTGGCGCGGACGTCGTCGGGGAACTGGAGGTCAGCCATGACGGCCTCGGTGCCAGGGCGGAACACCTTGCTCTCGCGGTAGCTCTCGCCATTGGGCAACGTCACGTCGAACATGTAAATCTTGTCGTAGCGGGCAGCCACTGCTCCGGTCGGGCCAATTAGAATCGCGCGATTGGCCAATTGGCCGCCCCCGACGGCCACCGCCATCGAGCCGATATGGAGCCAGATCTTCAGCTCGCGCGCCACGGTTTGGAAATGTGCAATGGAGGGATTGCCCTCCTCCGGGAGCGTTTCCACCATTTGCTTCGCGCGATCGCGCTCCATCTGCGTGGTGACCTCCGGCGTCTGGACGTATTGCGCGCCGCCCGCCGTCGCCTCGCGGATCATCCGGGTGGCTTCGCGGACGTTGGCCGCGATGTCGCGACCGCTGCACATCTGGACCAGGGCCACGCGAAGGAGGCCGGCACGAAGCATTTGCGATGTCATCGATCTAGACTCCGAGTTCAAGCGGCGAGCAGTGCGTCGAGTTGGCCACTGCGATCGAGGGCATGAAGATCGTCGCTGCCGCCGACGTGTCGATCGCCGATCCAGATCTGCGGCACGCTGGTGCGGCCGCCAGTTTTTGCTACCAGCGCGTCACGCAATGCCCAATCGCGGCTGACGTCGATCTCGTCGAATGCCACGGCTTTGGTCGTCAGTAATCGTTTCGCCATCGTGCAATAGGGGCAGAGCGGCGTCGTGTAGATCGTCACTTTCGGCATCGTTAGACTTTCTCGCGGCGATCAGGTCGGCACAGCGTTCCATATAGGTTCCTGAGTTCGAATTACCAGAACCTGTGCGTGCTCGCGATATCATTCTGGCGGCAGAACGGGCTTCGGCTTCAGGTTGTAAGCCCCGTTCTCACGGCGTCAGGGGCACTTCGCCGGCCACCAAGCCGACCGCCAGCACGTCGACGCGGGCAGCACCGGCGCGCTTGAGGGCGCGGGCACAGGCGTTCACGGTCGCGCCGGTCGTGATAACGTCGTCGATCAGCAGAATATTGTGCCCCTCGATCAGGTCGCGTTTCGATTTCGACACGGCGAACGCACCTTCCATGTTGTCCCGTCGTTGCGTGCGCGTCAGCCCGACCTGAGGGCGTGTCGCACGCCGCCGTCGCAGCGCGGACACCGACACGGGCAGGCCGCTGCGCTGCCCGATCACGTGGGCCAGAAGTGCCGCCTGATTGAATGTGCGCCAGAACAGCCGCCGACGGCTCATCGGCACCGGCACGATCAGGTGCGCGTCGCCAAGCAGGTCGTGGCCTGCCGTCAGAAGCCAATTGCCCAACAGCACGCGCACTTCCTGACGGTCGGAATATTTGAAGCCATGGATCAACCGCCTGGTGGTGCCGGTAAAATGGGCCGCTGCTCGTGCGCGGTCGTAGTCTGGCGGATCGGCCAGGGCGGCCGCCGAAATCGAGGGGCCGCCGGTGTCGAAAGGCAGTGGAATGCCCAGCCGATCGCACAGCGGTTCGCCGATGAACGCTACGTCCCGCCAGCAGATCGCGCACAGCGCATGATGCACCGACAGCGACGAGCGACAGGCCACGCAGACCGGTGGCACGACAAGATCGCCGGCGCGTGCGAGGGCCCGGGCGAGAAGACCCGGGCGGCGGTCGCTGTTAGAATATGTGCCCGTACTCATCCCGCCCCCCCCTTATCGAGTTCGGTATTTGTTTCACGCGTCGCGGGGCGCGTCACCAGAAAAGACGACGTCGGCATAAATCGCAGAGCTCGGATGCAAAACTTTAACCCGGCTCGTAATAAGATCGCCAGAATTCGATGCGACAGCTCGGTCGACCGGGCCACCTCGACCCTGGAGCCGCACATGAGCGATGCACCGCAGATCACCAAAAAATCGCTGGCCGATCTGATCACGCGAAAGTCCGCCGGGGCGTCCGGCAACGGATTTTTCGGGGGCGGGCGGCTGGCCGCACTCGGGTTTGTGGCTGCCGTCTATTTCACCGCCCAAAATTGCTTCTTCACGGTAGATCCAGCCGAGCGTGCTTTCGTGCGCCAGTTCGGACAGGTGACGACGGAGAAAGCGTTCGGGCCGGGCTTGCATATGCGCTTGCCGTTCGTCACGAGCGTCGACCGCGCCCAAGTCAGCTTGACGAACCTGCACATCCCGGTTTTCAGCGTCAACACGATCGACAACCAGAAGATCGATCTCGATATCAACGTGTCCTATCTGACGCCCGAGAGTGCGGTGTTCCATCTGCTGTATGAAGTTGGACGGAGCGGCAACGCCGATATCCGGGAGAACGTGGTGCCTGTCGTGCAGGATCGCATCAGCCGCATTTTTTCCGTCAAGAACACGAATAATATTTCGGAGCTGCGCGAAGGCATCCAGGCCGAGACCACGATCGCCGTCAGGACCGCGCTGAAGGATCTGTTCAAAATCGACCTCCAAAGTCTCCAAATCGCAAAGATCATCTACAGTCAGGCCTTCATCGCCTCCAACGAGCGGTCCGTGTTGGCCAAGAACGAGGCTATCGCCGAGGAAAATCGAGTCAAAGTCGCCGAATTCCAGGCCAAGCAGCGCGTCACCACAGCCGAGGGCGAGGCGCAACAGGCGCGTGCGAAGGCCTCCGGCGATGCGGATGCACTGCGACTGCGCGCCAAGGCCGAGAAGGAAGCTGCCGAACTCCAGGGCCAAGGTTCGGCGGCGCGCTACAAGTCAGAAATCGACGGTGCCGGCGGGTTCGAGAATTATATCAATGTGCTCAACGCGCAGGCGCGGTTGCGGTGGGACGGTGTCGCTCCACGCTTCATGATGGGGGGCGACAAGGGCGCGCCGAACTTTCTGATGTCGCTGCCCGATGCCGATATGCGGGCGCAGCAACCTGCTGCTCCCGCTTCACCTGCGGCCACGCCGCCGCGGCGCTGACGCGTCGGCGAGAATGCGGCGTGCCGACGAGAATGCGGCGCGCCGCATGACTGGCGCTCCGATCCAGCATACATGGTAGCGAACGCGATCCGAGAACGTTCAGCTCACATGACAGCACCTCACACCGTATTCGATCGTGACGCCCTGCTGCGACACCGCGCGCGGGCGGCGCGCAGGGCAGCGGCCGATGGCGATGGTGCACCGGATTTTCTGCTCCGTCGCGTTGCCGATGATTTTTCCGATCGGCTCTCGCTGATCAAGCGCAGCTTCACCGCCGCAATCGACCTCGGTTGCCATCACGGCGTGGTGCGCCGGACGCTGGAAAGCACCAACGCCATCCCGTTCGTGACGTCTGCCGACGAATGTGCGGAAAGTCTTGCTTTGGCGGAGATGCCGCGCACACTCGTCGACCTCGAACATCTACCGTTTACGCCGGCATGCGCCGATCTCGTGGTGTCGGGGTTGGCGTTGCAAACGGTGAACGACCTGCCGGGCACACTGGCGCAAATTCAAGCCACGCTGCGTCCCGACGGGCTGTTGCTGGCGGCTCTGGTGGGTGGCCGTTCGCTGTTTGAGTTGCGGGATGCCTTGCTGTCGGCCGAGACGGAACTGACGGGCGGGGCCAGTCCACGGATTGCGCCGATGATCGACGTGCGCGATCTCGGTACGCTGCTGCAGCGGGCGCGGCTGGCGCTCCCGGTCGTGGACAGCGATGTCGTCACCGTCACCTACGCGCATCCGCTGGCGTTGCTGCACGATCTCAGGGGCATGGGGGCCACCAATTGCCTCGCCGAGCGGCCGCGGACGTTTCTCGCACGTGCTATTCTGCTGCGGGCGTTCGAACTTTACGCGGAACGCCACGCCAATCCCGACGGACGCATCCGCGCGACTTTCGAAATCCTCACCGCAACTGCCTGGGGACCGCATGAAAGCCAACAGAAGCCACTGAAGCCCGGGTCTGCCACGACGCGCCTCTCGGACGCTCTCAGGCCACCGGAGAGTTGACGCACAGTTATCTGCATTCGTCCGCGCTCTCGCACGAGCCGATATGATAGGATCGGCGTCCGGAAACAACTTGTGAGACCTACCGATGCGCGCCTCGACGCATCCCTTCACGCCCCAGCCGCATGCGGTCGGCTTCACTGGCGACGGTCGCGCGCTGTCGCTCGCGCCGATGACGGTCGCTGCCGCAGCCAGCCTTGCGCCTGAAATCGCCGGCATCGGGCCATGGGCGCATTACAACTTCTCTGCCGACGACATGCAGGCGAGCTTGCTCATTACCGGCGACGGAGCGATCCGCTACCAACTGACCTGCGACGGGACCCCTGCCGGCGTCGTCATCATTCGCTCGCCGTGGCTGGCGGGGCCATATCTGCAGATCCTGGCGGTGTTGCCGTCGTTGCAGGGCACCGGAACGGGCACATGCATTCTGAAGTGGTTCGAGGGTATGGCGCTCGATGCCCACATGCGCAACGTCTGGCTCTGCGTGTCGGGCTTCAACGTCGATGCGCAGCGGTTCTACCAGCGTTACGGCTACACGCTCGTCGGACATTTGCCGGACCTGATGCGCCAAGGCGACGACGAACTGCTCATGCGCAAAAGTATCGCAGGCCTGATTGTCGACGCGCCGGAGCGTTAGGGCTATCAGTCCGCTACCGGCCATCGACTGGACGCTCGCTTTCTCTGTTTGGTCGTGCTTGCAATCGGAAATCCGCTACACACTTTTTCAGCACGCGCTCTTTGCGAGTGCCGTTTACGAGTGCCGTTTACGAGTGCCGCTCGCGCGCGCCTTACGGCTCTTGAACTCGGAACGGCTACAGCTCTTTGCCGTGCCTCCTGCCGGGAAACCGTTCAACTCTGTCCTGATACCGGCGGTCAGAATTTTCTGGCTTCATCGCAAAAATCGAGGTGCCGGTATTTCTCTTTTGTTTGCGCGCGGTCGCCCCACCAACCCCGCGCGCGTGTAGCGACGGTCATAAGTCAGTACTTATGACCGTCGCTATGAGAGCATTCGCACGGAGACTGCATGCGTACGTTCGACGTCGAAATTCTGATGGTTCCGGGCTTTTCCAACTCGGGCCCCGATCACTGGCAAACCCGCTGGGAGAGCCGGTTGAAGACTGCGCGCCGCGTGGAACAAGCAGATTGGGAGCGTCCCAACGTCAAGCTGTGGACGCAACAACTGATCGGCGCGGTCGCTGCCGCGCAGAAGCCCGTGGTGATCGTAGCGCATTCCTGCGGCGTTGCGACGGTGGCTCATGCGGCAGCCGGTTTACACGACGACCGCGTCATCGGCGCATTTCTCGTCGCGCCCGCATCGGAGGACGTCACGGCGAGCCTACCGGGCGTCGATCCAGCGTTTACGCCGTATCCGCGAGACCCGCTGCCGTTTCCGTCGCTGCTGGTGGCCAGCCGGAATGATCAGTATTGTCCTTACGACGAGGCTGGCGACATGGCACTCAACTGGGGTTCGACGCTGGTGGATGCCGGTGACGTCGGCCACCTCAATACGGCTTCCGGTCATGGGCCCTGGCCGGAAGGCGCGATGCGCTTCGGTTGGTTTCTGAAGCAGCTTGGCGGTGCGAAGACTATGTAAGAGGGCGGGGCGGCATTGGTCTTCACATACCCAGCTTGCCGAGCAGAGCTGCGAGTTTCTCGTCGCCGCCGGCTGGGGGTGACCATTGCACGTGAGTGACGGCAACGCCTTGACTCGCCAGCTCGGTCGCAAAACCTTCGAGACCGACGTTGATGACCCGAATGGGCTGCGTCAGGAGGGCTGCTGCTGGCGAAACGAGGTTGGCAGCCGGAACTGCTTTCGGTTGCAAATCATCATTTGGCATCGGCGTACACCTTGTAGGCTGCATCTATGCCGGCACCGGCGGGAGCTGAAAAGCCATGACGGCGCAGTACGGCTTCGAACGAGGCGAGACAGCGCAACACGTTGGCCTTGCGACAGACGTAGCCCATGGTGCCGATACGCCAGACCTTGCCGTGCAACGGGCCGAACGAGGTGCCGATCTCGATGCCGAAGTCTTCGAGCATCGCCGCGCGCACCGCGTCGCCAGTCTTGATCTCTTTCGGAATGATCACGCCTGTCACGTTGGCCATGCGGTGCTTGGCATCGCCGTAGAGTTTCAATCCCATCGCTTCGAAGCCAGCACGCAATGCCTTCGAGGTCAGCTTGTGCCTCGCGACGCCAGCGTCGATTCCCTCCTGCAACACGACGCGGGCACACTCGCGCGCGGCATAGAGCATGGACGCTGCTTCGGTGTGATGGTTGAGGGCACGCGGACTCCAGTAGTCCATCACCATGGCGAGATCGAAATAATTGGACTGGATGATGGGCCCATTGCCTTCGATCATATCCGGGGGCTTGATGCCGGCTTCCACGTGTTTGCGGTGCTTGAGAATTTCAACGACGCGATCGTTGAAGGTGACGGGCGCGATGCCGGGCGGGCCCGACAAGCACTTCTGCAGCCCAGTCGCGACCATGTCGATCTGCCACTTGTCGGTTTCGAAGGCGTTGCCGGCCAGCGAGGCGGTGGCGTCGACGAACAGCAGCGCATCGTGCTTACGGCACAGCGGCCCGATATCGGCCAGTGGCTGCAGCATCGTCGTCGAGGTATCGCCTTGGCAGATGGCGACGAGTTTCGGCTTGTGCTGCTTAAGCGCCGCTTCGATCTGCTCGGGCGCGAAAACCGTGCCCCACTCGATTTCCAGCGGAATGACTTCGGCGCGGGCGCGCTTTGCGATCTCGGTTTTCAGATGTCCGAAGCGACCGAAGATCGGCACCAACACCTTGTCGCCGGGTTCGATGACCGAGTGCATGCAGGCTTCTAGGCCGGCACGTGCGGTGCCGTCGATGAGCATCGTCTGCTCGTTCTTGGTACGAAAGACCTGACGGTACAGTGCCATCACCTGGCTCATGTAGCGGCGGAATTCGGGATCGAACTGTCCCTGGATCGGCACCGACATGGCACGCAGCACGCGCGGATACAGATCTACGGGCCCGGGCCCCATCAACAGCCGCGGCGACGGCTCAAGCTCTTCAAACAGTTCGGCTACGGCTTCCACGGCGCACTCCTGACGGCTGAGCGGAGGTTGTAATGGGTGACAGACTGCGGGGCAACTGCTGGCGGATCTGTATTTCAGGAGATCAGCTTTGGCAGTTGCTTTCCGTCCATCAATTCGACTGCTGTGACACGCCCTGCTCGATGGCGAGGACATGGCCGGCGAGATAGAGCGAACCGCAGATGAGCACGCGGACGGGGGCTGTTTCGGCACTGGCGAGATGCGCGAGTGCGGCTTCGACACCGGTACTCGCCTCCGCTGCGAAACCGCCGTCGCGCGCAATATCGGCCAGTTCTGCGGGTTCGTGCGGTTTCTCGTGGGCACCGGGAATCGGAACGGTGACGACACGCGCCGCAAGACCACGGAAGGGTGCGAGGAAGCCCATCGCGTCCTTGATGCCGAGCATGCCGACGACGAGGCACAGCCGTTTCGCCGATTTCTCTTCGAGATCTGCGAACGATTGTGCCATCGCCTGGCCACCGGCCGGATTGTGTCCGCCATCGAGCCAGACTTCGGATCCGGCTGGCAGGTTACGTGTCCATCTGGGATCGGTGAGCCGCTGCATGCGCGCTGGCCAAGCGACCTGTTGCAGCCCGCGTTCGATTGCCGCGTCGATGATCCCGAGCGGCTTCAACTGGAGCGCTGCTGCTACGGCCGCACCGGCATTGACGATCTGGTGACGGCCGAGCAAGGCCGGGAGCGGCAAGTCGTGCACTTCATTTTCGCTTTGAAATACGAGGCGGCCGCTCTGCTCGAACGCTTCGTAATCCTCGCCCCAGACGATCAGCGGCGAGCGCGTGTGCCGCGCCCGCGTGCGGATAACGTCGAGCGGCAGCGGTTCCTGCTGCGAGATGACGGCGGGCACGTCAGGCTTGAGGATGCCCGCCTTGGTGGCCGCGATGCTGGCGAGAGTGCCGCCCAATTTCTCGGCGTGATCCATGGCGATCGGTGTGATGACACACAGCGCCGGACGGGCGACGACATTGGTGGTGTCGAAATCGCCGCCGAGGCCGACTTCAAGAATGAGCACGTCTGCAGGCGTTTCCGAGAACGCCAAGAATGCAGCGGCCGTCGTGATCTCGAAAAACGTCACGGCACCGCCCGCATTGGCTTTCGTCACGCGTGCAAGCAACTCGACGAGCGCGTGCTCACTGATCGGCCGCGATGTGCCATCGCTTCCGGCCAGCGAAATGCGTTCGTGAAAGCGGACGAGATGGGGCGACGTATAGACGTGCGCGCGTTTGCCCGATGCCTCGAACATCGCCTTCAGAAACGCAGTGGTGGAGCCCTTGCCGTTGGTGCCGGCGATGTGCACGACGGGCGGCAGTCGCGTGTGGGGATTGCCGAGCTTCTCGAGCAGAACCAAGATGCGTCCGAGGGACAGGTCGATCAGCACTGGGTGCAGCGTCTTCAACTCGGCCAGCAGCAGGTCGCTCGTCGGCATGCACGGAACTCTCAACGATACGACATTCGCAGGCCAACACCTTCAGCCCAGATTCAGCTCTGATTCAGCTCGGTGCGCCATTGCGTGGCAAAGTGCGGCTCTTGGCCTTGGCCTCGGCATCGCGCTTGGCTTTCTCGCGTGATTCGACTGCCGCAGCATCGAAGCGTTCGGCATCGTCGACGGGTTCGGGTTCGAGGACGTCGGAGCCGCGCGCCAACCGCTCCACGACTTTGCCGCTGACGGTGTGGCCGTTCATGCTCTTGATGTATCCAGGCGACTTCTTGCGCTTCTTGTCGGTTTCGGCCAGAGCCGCGCCTGTGCCCGCCATCAGCAGCCGGCAAACACGCGACACCGTCTCGCGCATTTTGTGGCGATGGATCACCATGTCGACCATCCCATGCGCCAGCAGATACTCGGCGCGCTGGAAACCGTCCGGCAATTCAACGCGGATCGTCTGTTCGATGACGCGGGGGCCGGCGAAACAGATCAACGCTCCCGGCTCGGCGATGTGAACGTCGCCCAACATGGCGTAGGACGCCGTCACGCCGCCGGTGGTCGGGTCGGTCAAGACGACGATGTATGGCAATCGCGCTTCCCGCAAACGCTGCACCGCAATGGTCGTGCGCGGCATCTGCATCAGCGACAGAATGCCTTCCTGCATGCGCGCGCCACCGGAGGCCGCGAACAAAATGAACGGCGCATTCTTGTCGACGGCGTGCAGCATGCCGGTGATGATCGCTTCACCCGCAGCCATGCCGAGCGACCCACCGAGAAAGCGGAAATCCTGCACGGCGACCACGACCGGAGCGCCTTCAAGCAGGCCTTCGCCCAGCACGACGGCATCGGCGAGCGACGTCTTGGTCTTGGCGGCCTTCAGGCGGTCGGTGTAGCGCTGCCCGTCACGGAATTTTAGCGGGTCGACGGGAACGTCCTTGACGGCAATCGGCGTGAACGCACCTTCATCGAACAGCAATCTAAGCCGCGCGTCCGACGCCATCCGCTCGTGATGCCCGCAACAGGGGAACACGAAGGCGTTGTCCTCCAGCGCCTTCTTGTCACTCATCTGGCCGCAGCCGCCGCACTTGTGCCAGAAATTATCCGGCGGCTCCCGACGAGTAGTCAGGAAGCTGGAAATTTTGGGCCGAACGACGTTGTTGATCCAATTCACGTCAGGCGCTCCTCACGGGCTGTCCTCGCGGCCGGTGTATGTGCTCAAACCTGGCCTAAAGTCCTGAAACTTGGAGGCTCGAGCCCGGTTCAACCGATCGATAGACTGGATACATAGGCTGAAAGTACATGGGCTGCAACGCGACCGCCGCCAATGGGCGCGATCCTAGTTAAGCAACCTTTTCTGACGCTTACACGCCGCGCAAGGCATTTCCAAGCTCGCGCACCAAGCCAAGAACGGCCGGAACGGTCGCATCAGTCGCTTTTCCATCCTTGGTGAGTGACTTTTCGATCGTGGCGACCAACGCAGATCCAACCACGACAGCATCGGCACCTTGGCCCATCGCCTTGGCCTGTGCCGGCGTCTTGACGCCAAAGCCGACCGCAACCGGCAGGTGCGTGGATCGCTTGATGGCTGCAACCTGGGTGCGAACAAGGTCGGGATCGGGGGTGGCGGTGCCCGTTATGCCGGTGATCGACACGTAGTAGACAAAACCCGAGGTGTTGGCGAGTACGGCCGGCAGGCGCTTGGCATCGGTGGTCGGGGCGGCGAGGCGGATGAAGTTAAGTCCGCGCTGCACGGCTGGCAGGCACAATTCGTCGTCCGCTTCGGGGGGGCAATCGACGATGATCAGTCCGTCGACGCCGGCGGCCTTGGCTTCGTCGAGGAAGGCGTCGACCGGGAAGACATAGATCGGGTTGTAATAGCCCATCAGGACAATCGGTGTGTTGGCGTGCTGGGCGCGGAAATCGCGCACCAGCTGCAGCGTTTTCTTCATAGTCTGGCCGCCCGCGAGGGCGCGGATGCCAGCTGCCTGAATGGCGGGACCATCGGCCATCGGATCGGAAAACGGCATGCCGATCTCGATCACATCGGCGCCGGCTTTCGGCAAGCCCAACAAGACCTGACGCGAGGTTTCGAAATCCGGGTCGCCGCCCATGACGAATGTGACAAGGCCCGGGCGGCCGGCAGATTTCAGTTCGGCAAAGCGGCGGTCGATGCGTGTCGGGGTGGCGGAGGTCATTGGAGCGGGTGTCCCAAGGCAGAGTGAACCTGCTCGTAAAGCGTTGGGGGACGGGAGGTCAAGCTCATCACCACGAACACGCAATGATCTGGCAGGTTGTTACGGATTATCGCGAACACAAATGGCCAGCGCGTCAAACGCCTTTGCTGTTGGCGTCAGCCGGGCCGTCCGGCTTTCGGCAAGGCAAGTATCGGAGGCTCGTCCCTGCCCCGGACGTATTGAATGGGCTTTGTCAAAAGGCTCCAGCTCGCGGCGGACGGTCTTTTCCTCCCGTAAATCAGTTGCGCCAAGAGGCCGGCCCCTGTGCACGTCATAGTAACCGCCGAACGATGGTCTGCTCTCCAGCGGGCCGGCCGGGTTCACGTCTCGGACGATCTGGGCACCGGCGCCGGGAGCGATAACGATCGCAGCAAGAGCGCCAACCGCTGCGAGGCTAGTGCCGAGATTTTTCTTCATTCGTATCTCGATGGTTTCTCGATTTGTATGTCGCCTGAACGCGCGGAGGACACGTAAGTGATCGTAAGAGTTCAACGACCCGCTGTTCCGCAAAAGACGGACGAATTCGAACACGAGCCTCTGCCCGTGGCAAGCGTCTTCTACCCCTCTCCAACTGCCATCCCCAACGCCTCATGACGGTTGGGGCGTCGTTGTCGCTGCGGCTGCAGAGGGTCATGATAATAATCTTGACCTTGGGCAGGGTGGGCGCGAACTTGATGACGGTCGGAGCGTGCGCGGCACAGACCGGCGACGGATCGCGAGAGAAGAGCATAATGCAGTACTACGTAAATGGCTTTCGCACTGGAGATCCAAATATCAAGATCGCGACCGCGGGCTGGCGCGCACCCGGGCCGTATCGTTCACTTCCGTCGCATGTCGACGTGCTGATCGCCGGCTGCGGTCCGGCCGGGCTCTGCCTCGCAGCACAACTGTCGCAGTTTCCCGACATCAAGACTATGATCGTCGAGCGCAAGCCCGGTCCGATGGAAAAGGGCCAAGCCGACGGCATCAACACCCGCTCGATGGAGATGTTCCAGGCGTTCGGCTTCGGTGAGACGGTCAAGCGCGAAAGCTGTTGGATCAATCAGACGAACTTCTGGAGACCCGATCCGCAGAACCCATCGCACATCAAACGCATCGGGCGTGTGCAAGACGTCGCGGACGATTCCTCCGAGATGCCGCACACCCTGATCAATCAGGCACGCGTGCACGACCTATTTCTCGATGTGATGCGCAAGTCGCCGTCGCGCCTCGAGCCCGACTATTCGTGGGGGCTGCAAAATCTGACAATTGACGCGAGCAATGACGACTACCCCGTATCGGTGGTTCTGGAAAACAGCGGCGTCAATGCGGGCGACACGAAGATCGTGCTGGCGAAATATGTCGTCGGTTGCGACGGCGCGCGCTCGGTCGTGCGTAAAGCCATCGGCGGAGAACTACACGGTGACGCGGCGCATCAGGCGTGGGGTGTCATGGATATTCTCGCCAACACCGACTTTCCCGACATAAGGCAGAAATGCCTCATCACCTCGGCGAATGAGGGCAACGTACTGATCCTGCCGCGCGAGGGCGGCTATCTGTTCCGAATGTACGTCGAGCTCGATAAACTTAGCGCTGGCGAACGCGTCGCCACACGCAACATTACCGTAGAACATATGATCGCGGCGGCGAATAGAATCGTGCGCCCCTTCTCGATCGAGGTGAAGGAGGTGGTGTGGTGGTCAGTCTATGAGATCGGCCATCGCCTGACTGACCGCTTTGACGATGTCCCTCCGGGGGAGGCCGCATCACGTCCGCCGCGCGTTTTTACAGCGGGCGACGCCTGCCACACTCACAGCCCGAAGGCAGGACAGGGCATGAACGTATCGATGGGGGACACGTTCAATCTCGGCTGGAAGCTCGCCCATGTGTTACAGGGACGGGCAGCATCGGCGATGCTGCACACCTATTCAGCCGAACGGTGGGTTGAAGCCAAGCGGCTTATCGACACCGATCACGCCTGGGCGCGCATCATGTCGGCACCGCCAGGTCAATCCGAGATCGACAGCTCCGACGAGCCCCGCTTCGTGCGGCAGTTCAAAGACAATCTGGAATTTACCGGCGGGCTATCGGTGTGTTACGACGCGTCCTTGCTGATCGGCGATTCGAGCCATCAGATGCTGGCCAAAGGGCTGCCAATCGGTCGCCGCTTCCACTCAGCACCCGTGGTGCGGGTCGCTGACGCCATGCCGATGCAGCTCGGCCATGTGGCCGAGGCTGATGGACGGTGGCGCATTTATGCGTTTGCCGGCTCAGCAGACTGTGGCGAGGCCGGGTCGGGAATTGCCAAGTTGGCGGCTTGGCTGGAAGCTCACCCGCAATCGCCGGTCGTGAAATTTACGCGTGCTGGCGAAGATATCGACAGCATCATAGATGTTCGTGCCGTATTCCATCAGACGTTTGACGCGCTCGCTTACAACCACATGCCCGCATTCTTCAAGCCGCTCAAGGGCAGGCTGGCCCTGCAGGATCACGAGAAGATTTACTGCATCGACCACAAAGGCGCAGGCGACATTTTCGAGATGCGCGGCATTGATCGAGCCGGAGGATGCCTCGTCGTAGTGCGGCCAGATCAGTATGTGGCGCATATCCTGCCGCTCGATGGCTTTGCCGAGCTGGCCGCTTTCTTCGACGGCTTTCTGCTACCGGCAAAGGCCTAGGCCGCGCCGGTTTCAGCGGAGCCAAGAAACGAGCCGAAGTAATTGTATCGGGAAAAAACCTGCTCACACGTTACCTGACCCGCCTTACACCTCCATCCCCAACGCCTTCATAACGGTGTGGAGGTCTTTGTCGCCGCGGCCACAGAGGTTCATGACGATGATCTTGTCCTTGGGCAGGGTGGGCGCGAGTTTCATGACATGTGCCAAGGCGTGGGCGGGCTCCAACGCGGGAATGATGCCCTCCATCTGCGTGCAGAACTGCAATGCGGCCAGGGCTTCCTTGTCGGTGGCCGAGACGTACGTGACGCGACCCGTCTGGGATAGCCAAGCGTGTTCCGGCCCGACGCCGGGATAGTCCAGACCTGCCGAAATCGAGTGGCCTTCGAGGATTTGACCGTCCGCGTCCTGCAACAGATACGTGCGGTTGCCGTGCAGCACGCCGGGTGTGCCGCCATTCATCGAGGCGGCGTGACCGTTGTCGACGTCCAGGCCGTGGCCGGCAGCTTCGACACCGTAGATCTGGACTTCTTTGTCGTCGAGGAACGGATGGAATAGGCCGATGGCGTTGGAGCCGCCGCCGATGCAGGCGACCAGCACGTCGGGCAAGCGGCCCTCGGCTTCGAGCATCTGCTCGCGCGTTTCGCGGCCGATGATCGATTGGAAATCGCGCACGAGTTGCGGGTAGGGATGGGGGCCGGCCGCCGTGCCAATGATGTAATAGGTGTCGCGCACGTTGGTGACCCAATCGCGCAGCGCTTCGTTCATAGAGTCTTTCAGCGTGCCCGCACCCGACGTTACCGCGTTGACCTTGGCACCGAGAAGCTTCATGCGCGCGACGTTCGGGGCCTGCCGCTCGACGTCGGTGGCACCCATATAGATTTCGCACGGCAGATCGAATTTGGCGCAGACGGTCGCGACCGCCACGCCATGTTGGCCGGCGCCGGTTTCGGCGATGATGCGGGTCTTGCCCATGCGCTTGGCGAGCAAAATCTGGCCCAGGCAATTGTTGATCTTGTGCGAGCCCGTGTGATTGAGTTCGTCGCGCTTGAAGTAGACTTTCGCGCCGCCTCCGAGGCCGGAAGCCTCCGACACCTTACGGAGTTCGTCCGTCACGCGGCTGGCGTAATAGAGCGGGCTTGGACGG
>JANYHG010000262.1 GCA_025359165.1 Hyphomicrobiaceae bacterium | reverse complement strand
GTCTTCGTTGCTGGTTCGCGCATCCAGTTCTGATCTCTCAGTTTTTTGACAGAAAAGGGCCGCTCTCACGAGCGGCCCTTTTTTTGTCTCCCCGTCTACATACGGCACGCAGAAAAAAGAGGGCCGCCCTGGCGAGCGACCCCCATAAATTCGTGCGGCTCTGCCCTTGTCAGCGCTGACTTGAAAACAACTTCTGCTGACCGCGCGCCGTGTTCAGGTTTCGATAATTCCCATCGCTGTCGTCAGCAAGAACGGGTGCGGCCGTGGCGGCGATAAGAAGTGCGGCAGTGAGTGCCAAAATTGAACGTTTCATGATCGACCATCCTTTGTGTTATCCGCTCTCTACTCATGAGCAGGTACCAGTAATACGTACGGCAGAGCGCCAAGTTTCATCGATCACGTCAACGGGATCGATCGTGAGGCGTTCGCGATTTCGCTCGTGTGACTGATCGGCATAAGTGTTGCCGCTACCCGATCGCACTGGTACGAACAACACATTGACCCTACGGGAGAGATCATATGTCAGCCAGCACGCCAAAAACCGGACCCTTTCGCGCCGATCAGGTCGGTAGCCTGCTGCGCTCCGCCCCGCTGAAAGACGCCCGCGAGAAGCACGAGAAGGGCACGCTCGACGCCGCCGGTTTGGCTGCTGTCGAAGACACCGAAATCAAGGCGCTGATCAAGAAGCAGGAAGCGATCGGGCTGCAGGGCATCACCGATGGCGAGTACCGTCGTACGTGGTGGCACTATGATTTCCTCGGGCTGCTTACGGGTGCCGAGCGTTACGGCACCGGTCAAGGCATCCAGTTCAAGGGCGTGCAAACGCGTGCCGAGGCTGTCCGTGTCATCGGCAAGCTCGATTTCCCCGCCGACCACCCGCACCTCGCTCACTTCAAGTTCCTGCAGGCGAACACCACGCGCACCGCCAAGATGACGATCCCCTCGCCGTCGATGATGCACTACCGCGCCGGTCGCTCAGGCATTTCGGCCGCCGCCTATCCTGACATGGCCGCTTATTATCACGATCTCGGGCATGCCTATAACAAAGCCATCAAGGCGTTTTACGCAGCCGGTTGCCGTTATCTGCAACTCGACGACACCAGCCTCGCCTACTTCTGCGATCCCGCGCAGATCAAGATGCTGGCCGATCGTGGTGACGATCCCAAGCAACTCGTCGGCCAATACCGCGACGTCCTCGCCATCGCGCTGAAGGACCGCCCCAAGGACATGACGATCACCACGCACACCTGTCGCGGCAACTTCCGCTCGACGTTCGTCGCGTCAGGCGGATACGAGCCGGTGTCGGACATGGTGTTCAATCAGATCGACGTCGACGGCTACTTCATGGAGTGGGACGACGAACGGTCTGGCGGGTTCGAGCCGTTGCGTTATCTGCCCAAGGGCAAGAAGGTCGTGTTGGGTCTCGTCACCACCAAGGTCGGCGATCTCGAAAGCCGCGACAGCATTCTGCGCCGCATCGAAACCGCCGCGAAGTTCGCCCCCCTCGACCAACTTTGCCTCAGCCCGCAGTGCGGCTTCGCCTCGACCGAGGAAGGCAACGCGTTGGGTGACGCCGAGCAGTGGAAAAAGCTGGAACTGATCGTCAGCGTGGCGAAGGAAGTCTGGGGCTGACATCATAATCGGTGCCGCCGTTGCGTGACACGTGGTGCCGCAGTGAGGTTATGTTAACCAATTTACAACACGCTGGGTCCATCAATGATTGACGTATGCTCAGGTAGCCGAACGTTCATCTAGCAGACATATTTCTGCTGGTAATATTCAGCTAACAGCAGGTAAGTTTAAATTACATCAATCCGCAGTCCGGCGACGTTCGCTCATGTTTGTGCATGTTTGCTGCACGCTGGACTTCCGTCTCGAAGGCCACTGGAGGAAATTGAAATGCTTGCTTACGTGAAGACGACTGCGATGGCCGGCTTCGGTTTGGCCATGCTTGCCGCTGCGGTCACCCCGGCTGCCGCTGATCGCGGCGGCGATATTGCTGCCGGCATCATCGGTGGCGCGATCGTCGGTGGCATCATCGGACAGAACTCCGGCCCGCCACCGCAACGCGTCTACGTCGCCCCCGCCCGCGAATATCGCCGTGATTGCGGCGAACTGCGTGAGCGCGCCGAGTACGCCGAGGATCGCGGCATGTACGAACGCGCCCGCCATCTGCGCCGCGAATACCGCGCCTGTCGCGGCGATTGATCCTTCGCGATCGTGATCGTCAAGAACCGCCGAGGCTCAGGCCCGGCGGTTTTTTCGTTTCTGCCGTCGGGTTGCGTGATATCGAGGGTTTTCGGATGCGAGCGCATTGCGCCCACCCGACATCCCGCTATATCTCGCCGACCCTTTCATGTTCAGGCACCTCTCGTCCGCATGGCGCTTCCGTCAGTCACCTCGCGCCCCCTGGACGCTGCTTTCGGCGCGGCCGTGGCCGGCTATATCGGGCTGGTCGAGCGCACGTCGCGGACGCCGCCGCTGATGGACCGCTACGCCGCCGTCATGCTCGCCGATCAACCTGTCATCATCGCCATGTGGCACGGGCAGTTCATGCTGTTGCCGACACTGTCTCGGTTCGGCATACCCACCAAGGCGATGCTGGCGTTGCATCGCGACGCGGAGGGGATGGCGCATGCCTTGCGGCGCTATGGCATTGAGCTCATTCGCGGGGCGGGCGCATCGGCAAAGGGCAAGGATCGCGGTGGTGCGCATGCGTTTCGGGGCGCTGTGCAGGCGCTGCAGGAGGGCTTTTCCGTCGCCATGACCGCCGATGTGCCGCCGGGTCCTGCGCGCCGCGCCGGGCATGGGATCGTGACGCTGGCAAAGGTGTCGGGGCGGCCCATTTTGCCGGTGGCCATGGCATCGTCGCGCTACTGGGCGCTGCCGACGTGGAGCCGCATGACGCTCAATCTGCCCGGCTCGCAGCTCGGCGCGTCGTTCGGCACACCCATCCACGTGCCCCCTGATGCCTCGCCAGAGCAGCTCGAAGCCCTGCGTCGCGAGGTCGAAATCCAGATGAACATCGCCACCATCGACGCCTACAATCGTGCCGGTGTCAGTCAGGTGCGGGCAACCCCGGCGGCCGCCCTGACCGCAGCTGGCGAGCGACCGCCACCAGGCATGAAACTCAAGCTCTATGTGGGCGGGGCGCGCGCGTTCGGCGCATTTGCCCCGCTGTTTCTGAGATTGCGCCAACGCCGCGGTAAAGAGGATGGCGCGCGTCGCCCCGAGCGGTTCGGCCTGGCGTTGACGCCGCGTCCAGCAGGTCCACTCGTCTGGGTGCATGCCGCCAGTGTCGGCGAGACGATGGCCATCCTGCCGCTGATCGACGGACTGAAGGCGGCGCGGCCGGACTGCGCGATCCTGTTGACGACGGGTACGGTCACTTCCGCACGGCTCGCCGTGCAACGGCTGCCTACAGGCTGCATCCATCAGTACGTGCCGTTGGATGTGCCGGAGTTCGTTGGTCGGTTTCTGGATCACTGGCAACCTGATCTCGGCGTATTCGTCGAGAGCGAGATCTGGCCGAATTTGATCCTGCAATCGGCCGAGCGGGGTATTCCGCTTGCGCTGGTCAATGGCCGCATGTCGAAAACGTCGTTCCGCCGCTGGCGCGGACAGCCTGCGGTGTCGCGCCCGCTGTTCAGCCGGTTCACGAGCGTGCTGGCGCAATCGCGCGAGTTCGCCGAGCGGTTCATCGCGCTCGGAGCCCCCGGCGTCGTCGACAGCGGCAATCTTAAATTCGACGCACCGCCACCGCCCGCCGATGCGGTTTTGCTGGCAAACATGAGACAAGCGCTCGGGCCACGCGCGGTTTTTCTCGCCGCATCGACGCATGCCGACGAAGAGGACATCGTCGCCGACGCCCACTTCATACTGCGCGCCAAACGCCCGGATCTCGTCACGATCATCGTGCCGCGCCATCCGGAGCGCGGACTGGAGATCGCCACGAAGCTGCGCGCCAAAGGGTTCGATGCGCCGTTGCGCTCGCAGATGCCGGACCTCCCGCTTGCCGCGTCGGGTGCCAAAGCAGGTCTGCTGATCGCGGACACTTTGGGCGAACTCGGCACTTGGTTCGCGCTGGCACCGATCGCCTTCATCGGTAAATCGCTGAGCCGCGACGGTGGCGGCCACAATCCCATCGAGCCGGTGCGGCATGGGTCGGCCGTTGTGACGGGACCACGGGTCGGCAATTTCGAGGTGGCTTTCAAGGCGCTGTTCGCAGCCGGTGGCGCGGTCGAAGTCAAAAACGCTGCCGATATCGCCACGACGGTTACGCGCCTATTGGACGATCCGGTGGCGCTGGCCAAAACGAACGCACAGGCGCAGGCGGCATTCGAGAAGTTGTCGGGCGCGTTGCCGAAAACCGTCGCTGCACTGGTAAAACTGCTGCCAGCCGCCGCTGACGTCGTTGCGGCTCCTGTCATCGCATCCGGCGCATGAGAGGTGTCGAACCCGGCTGGTGGTATGGTGCCACGTCGCGTGCGTGGCAGCCGCAGGTGTTGGCGCCGTTTGGCTGGGTCTACGGTACTCTGACCAGCCGCCGTATGCGCGCCGCGCCGGTATACCGACCTGACGTTCCCGTCGTCTGCATCGGCAACTTCACTGCCGGCGGCACGGGCAAGACCCCGTTCGTCCGGGAGGTCTGCGAACAACTGTGTGTGCTGGGGCATACACCGGTCGTGCTGTCACGCGGTTACGGAGGCAGCACTGCCGGGCCGCACTGGGTCGATCCGCCTGCCGATACTGCATCCGCTGTCGGCGATGAGCCGCTTTTGCTGGCCTTACACGTGCCCGTCGTCATCGCGCGTGATCGCGCGGCGGGAGCCAAAGCCATTGTTTCGGCGGCACCACCTCATCCGCGCGCAACCGTCATCGTCATGGACGACGGCATCCAGAACCCGTCGCTGGCGAAGGATCTCACGATTGCTGTCATCGACGCCGTGCGCGGTGTCGGCGACGGTCGCTGCATCCCGGCCGGGCCGCTGCGTGCGCCTTTGGCGATCCAACTGCCTCAGGTCGACGCGGTGGTTCTCAATCGCGGGGTCGGCGACGCGCCGTTGGCCGCGTCTACCCAGGCACTCGTGGATGCCTTCGGCGGTCCAGTCTTGTCGGCAGCGATTGTCCCTGCGCGCGGGCTCGAATGGCTGCGCGGTTTGCCTGTCGTCGCCTACGCCGGCATCGGCGTGCCCGCGCGCTTCTTCGCCACCGTCGAGGCCTGCGGCGGCATCGTCTGCAAACGCATCGTATTTCCCGATCATCATGCATTCACCGATGCTGATGCGCGGCGGCTGCTGGCGCTCGCGCAGGCCGAGGACATGACCTTGCTCACCACCGAGAAAGATCATGCTCGTCTCAGCGGTCTCGCCGGTGCTTGCGCCGATCTGCGTGCGGCCACGCGCACCTTGCCGATCACCTTGTGCCTGGACGACGAGAGTGTAACGACGTTGGGCGTACTGCTCGCATCGCGGGTGCCGGTTCGCTCGTAGTTGCGCCGAATTCGTTGTCACGACGGCGGATATTGGTTACGTCAAACGGACGCTCCCACCCGCCCCTGCAACCACGGAATTTGACCCTATGCCTGCATCTCCTATCGGCTTCATCGGGCTCGGCAACATGGGCGCGCCGATGGTGCGATGCCTCGCCAAGGCGGGTCACAGCGTGATCGCGTTCGATGTGCGGGATGGCATTGCGGCCGCACTCGCGGCAGAGTCGGCGTCGAAAAAGAAAGTGCGCGCTGCGGCATCGCTCGCCGATCTGAGTGTGGCCGGCATCGTCATCACCATGCTGCCCGACAGCAAGATCGTGCGCGCCGCCGTGTTGGGCGACAAGAAAGTGCCCGGCGTGGTGTCGGTGTTGCGCGCAGGCAGCGTCGTCGTCGACATGAGTTCGTCCTATCCGCTCGACACGCGCAAGCTCGCCAAAGATCTTGCGGCGCACGAAATACATGTCGTCGACGCACCCGTTTCCGGTGGTGTCGGCAAGGCCGTGACCGGGACGTTAGCGATCATGGCGGGGGGAGACGGGGCTGTACTCGACCGCGTCGCCCCGGTGCTGGCCGCGATGGGCCAAGTGCACCGCACGGGGGTGCTCGGCTCGGGGCACGCGATCAAGGCGCTCAACAATTATGTGTCCGCCGCCGGTCTGATTGCCACGTGCGAGGCGTTGGTCATCGCCGAAAAATTCGGCCTCGACGCCGCCACGGTGACCTCCGTCATCAATGCCTCGACAGGTCGCAACAACACCACCGAAAACAAGGCCGAACGCTATCTGATCCCGCGCAGTTTCACGTCTGGGTTCGCGCTGGCGCTGATGCAGAAGGATGTCGGTATGGCGCGGTCGCTCGCCACAGATCTCGGTCTCGACGCCGAAGAACTCGACTTCGTTTCGGCGTATCTGACACGCGCCGTGACGTCGCTGGGCAAAGAGGCCGACCACACCGCCGTCATGACACTTGCGGGTGGTACGGCGGCGGTGGCCAAATCCGAACGCGCCGCCCGCAAACGTAGCCCGGGCACCACAAAGCCGTAAAATTGCTGTGCAGAAGAATATTCGGCTGCCCAAACAGGCCGACTCACTGCGACATTGTGCGCGGGCTGGAGACGGAGACTGGGCATGGCTACGACGACCACTTTCGGACTGAGTGCTGCGCGTCGAGCCATCCGTCATGGTGCGATCTCGACGCTGCATCAAGAACTGGCCTTCGATGCGCTGGATCACCTGCGTGGCCCGAATGCCGTGGCGTGGCAGAAGATGTTCCTGCGCCACGCCCAGGTATTCGCACTCGGAGCCAACGCGCCCGATGCCGACTTCCGCGATTTCAAAAATCATCTGTTGTTTCCCGCCGATGATTTCTGGGGCGGCGCGCCGGCCAAGGCGCAGTGCTGGTATCGCAATCTGGTGACCGCGTTGCAGAAGCGCGAATGGCATAACGCGTCCTATTGCGCGGGCGTCCTCAGCCACTATCTCGCCGACGCGGTGCATCCGCTGCACACGGCCCAATCGCAGGCCGACAACGATATTTCAGCAGCACTCGATCAATGCGCCTGGCAAACACTGACGGCGCTCCGGACGCAAGCACGCGCTTTGAAGGTGGCGATAGAGCCGCTGCAGATTTCCGCCGCGAGTGATTTCGAGACCGTGCTTCGGTCGTGCGCTACCGCGGCACACGCGCAATACGCCGAAATCCTTGCGCATTTCGATTTGCGGCGCGCATTTGCCGAACCTGCCGCTGGGCTCGATGCCGAAGGTCAGCGCGAGATGGCGATCGCGTTGCAACGCGCAATCGCGCTCGTCGCGACGGTGTTCGATGGCGCGATCGCCGAGGCGGCGGCCGAAGCGCCGGTAAGCCATCTGTCGTCACGCGCAGTGCTCGCAATGTTGGCGACACCACTTACGGCATTTTGGAATTGGCGGCACAGGGTCGCCGTCCGCCGGTCGCTAGCCGCCATGGCGCGAGAGTTTTTTGCCACCGGACACCTGGAGACGACGCTTCCGGACGAGGTGCGTGTCAAGCGCGACGCATATGCCAAGGAATTTGCGAGTGCCGGTTCTGCGGGTGTCGCGGTACCGATGCGGGGCGACAATGTCGTCGAGTTTACGCCGCAGCGCTCGGCATCCCCGCTACGCGACAACGACGGCGAGAACGCCGCAGATGTGATCGATCTCAGCCGGCAACGGAGAGCGGTCGAACTTCCCCGGCCAGCCCCGCGCAACACGCGCGCCGAGCCGATCCGCATGCGCGCCGACGTGATGGGTCAGATCGTTGAAGAGCGTTCGTCGGCGAAGGCAGAGCCTAGCCCTGCGGCCTGACCCTCCGGCTCATAATAAATAACCCGGTGAGCTGTTGCCGGGTGATTATCTTTCAGCTCGTTCCTACTCCGGCCCGAGTTACGACAAACCCAGCGAGCGAAGCGTTTGCGACCCGGCGACGCCGTCGTCGTTCAGTCCTTTGGACCGTTGATATTTCTCGACAGCGGCCTTGGTGCCGCTGCCGAAGTTGCCATCGGCGGTCAAGCTTGCGCCGTTGCGATTGAGCGCTTCCTGCAGCCGCCGGACACTGTCGTTCTGGTCGCCACGGCGCAGGGTTTCGCCGATGCCGGTCCCGTTCGGAGGCTGTGCGGCACCTGGGAGCCGCACACGCGAACGCCGCGCGAACAGGTTCTGCGAATTGTAGACGACGGGGCACGATTGCTGCGAACAGGTGCCGTTGCCCTTGACTGTGCCACCCTGCCACAACGTGACGGCGATGCCTGAGGTCAGGCTGTCGCCAAGCCGGAGGTTGCTGCCTGGAATGATCTGGTACGTGGCGTCCTTGCCATCGTAAAGGGCGGGTACTTGCTGCTGGGCAATGGCTGGGGAAGCGCTTGCGCACACTGCGAGCCCTACCGCGAGGGCAGGTCCGACGGCCTTGGGGAAACGGTCGATACGATACGCGAACATCGAGACACTCCGCTGGTTTATAGTCACTGAAACAACGTCATCCGGAATCAAAATAGAAATACAAAGTGTCGAGTTGTGATTTCGGATGAGTTGTGGCCTCTATCCTGCTTAGCTTGTTAGAATAATTTCTATTGCCGCACAATGTTTGCCGGCGGAGCATTGTCCCCGGCGCTGGTTCGGACGGCACCTGCTCGTGCCGTCCGGTGTCGACTGTCAGCTTCAGACTTTCATCGCTGCCTTGACGTCCTTGGCAGTGATCGGCAGCGAGCGCACACGGGCACCAACCGCTTTGAACACCGCATTGGCGATAGCGGGTGCGACGACCGTCACTGCCGGCTCGCCGCAGCCGACAGGCGGCTGCCCGTTGGCGATGATCGAGATGTCGATCTCGGGTGCATCCGCCATGCGCATAGGCGTATAACTATCGAAGTTGGTCGATTGCAATGCGCCGTCTTTCATCGACGACTGCTCCATCAGCGCGATGGAGATGCCCCACAACGCTGAACCCTCGATCTGAGCCCGGACGCCGTCCGGGTTGATGGCGGTGCCGACATCCATCGCGACCGTCAACTTCTTGACCGTGATGGCACCCGTCGCCGGGTTGACCGCCACATGCGCAACGCAGGCCGTCCAGGTCGGGCTGTTGCGCTCCTGCGACGAGACGCAGGCGACGCCGAAGCCCTCGTTTTTGCCGGGGGTGATCGCGCCATAGCCGGACCGTCCCACCGCCGTGCGCAGCACGTTGGCGAGACGCTTCGCGCCGCCGACGTTCTGCGGCTTGGTACCGGCGTTGTCACCGGCACCATCGAGCATCGCCAAGCGGTAGTCGACCGGGTCTTTGCCGGCTGCAGCCGCCATCTCGTCGACCATGCTTTCGATGGCCCAGAAGGTCCATGCCGGCGCTACCGAACGCAATTGGCCCGACGGCGTCGCCGCCTGCGCGATCTCGTTGAGGTAATTGCGGACGGTATGGTTGGGCAGCGTGTACCAGCTGTCGGCACCGTTGATGGCGAAGCCGTCGTGACTGCCTTTCTTGTCGACCGCCGGCGTCAGGAACGCCGGAATACCCCAGCGAGCGGTCGGCCACGCGCCGATAACGTCGTGCTCCATGGCCACCGGCATGCCGTCGGCACCCATGCCCACCTTGACCTTCTGGTAGGTCAGTGGCCGCGTGAAATCCATCTTCATGTCGTCTTCGCGACTGTAGATGAGCTTGACCGGCTTGTTGACCGCCTTCGACGCCAGCAGGGCGGGGATCACCATATCGCACTCGAGCCGCCGACCGAAACCGCCGCCCAGGAAGTGCTGGTGCAGCACGATCTTGTCGCCGTCCTTGGCGGGATCGAGACCGACTGTGATTGCCGCAATCGCCGTCATGCGGGTGGCAAACTGGTTGCCGGTGTAGACGTGCCACTTGCCGTCCTTGAATTCGACGGTGGCGTTCATCGGCTCGAGCGGGGCGTGGATGTTGATGGAGGTCGTATATTCGGCCTCCAGCGTCTTGGCGGCCGACGGCATCGTCGCGGCGGTGTCGCCGTTCTTGACGAACAGGAAGCCTTTGGTGCCGTCCTGTTGCAGACGGCGCGACTCCGCCAGGATCGTCGCGTCGGACGCCGCAGCGTTAGGGCCTTTGTCGTAGGTGATCTTGAGCGCTGCTGCGGCCTGCATGGCGGCCGCATAATTCGTCGCGACCGCGACCACCCAGCCGGTGGTGGTGCCGGTCTTGTCGTCGAGTGTCACCGCCTGCAGAAAGCCGGGAATTTTCTTGGCGTCGCTGTCGTCGACGGCGGTGACCTTGGCACCGTAGCGCACCGGTGGCAGCGCCAGCTTGCCGTACACCATGCCCGGAATATAGGCGTCGATGCCGTACTTGGTGGTCCCGGTGGTTTTGGCGGGAATGTCGAGTTGCTGCACGGATTTGCCGATCAGCACATACTGCTCGGGCGTTTTGAGTGTGATCGCCTTGAGTTCGTCGGGTGTCCACGTCTTGGTCGCTTTGCCGGAACTGACGATCTGCGCGAACGTCATCGACTTGTTCGACTTGGTGTGACTGACGCGCGAACTGGCGACGCGGCACTCGTTTTCCGGCACGCCCATCAGCGATGCCGCCGTGCTCACTAGGGTCATGCGACCGGCGGCACCCGCCCGGCACATGGCGTCGAAGTTCATGCCCGTGCTCCAGCTGCCGCCGGTGAGGATGGCGCCGAGGATGGGATCGCCGTACTTCGGATCGTTCGATGCGAGGGCGATGTTCATATCGCTCCACTTGGCCCCGAGTTCTTCGGCGACGAGTTGTGCCATCGTCGAGGCAATGTGCTGGCCCATGTCGGCTTTCGCGACCGTCACCGTGACCTTGCCGTTGCGGGCGATCTCGTACCAGACGCTGGGCGCGTAACCGCCTGTCGTCTGCGCCAGCGCTTCGGTGAAGCTGGTCGTGGCCGCGTACGTCAGCACCAGGCCGGAAGCGCCGGTGCCGATCAGGAAATGGCGGCGGTTCAGATTGACCGCATCGGGCGCGGTGGCGATCTTGTCATGTTTGGTCATGGATCAGACTCCCCGCATGTCGCTGGCGGCGCGTTGGATGGCTTTCTGGATGCGGCTGTAGGTCATGCACCGGCAGAGGTTGCCGTTCATGTGTTCGACGATCTGCTCTTTGGTCGGATCGTTGTTCTTCGCCAACAAGGAAGCGGCCTGCATGATCTGGCCGGACTGGCAGTAGCCGCACTGCGGGACCTGCTCGGCGATCCAGGCGCGTTGCAGGGGGTGCTGACCTTTGGGGTCGAGCCCCTCGATCGTCGTGATCTTCTTGCCGGAGGCCTGGCTGATGCTCGTCTGGCAGGAGCGCACCGCTTCGCCGTTCAAATGCACAGTACATGCGCCGCAAAGCCCCGCGCCGCAGCCGAATTTTGTACCCGTCATCTGCAGGGTTTCACGCAGTGCCCACAACAGGGGCGTATCGGCGGGGACGTTGACGTCCATATCTTTGCCGTTGATCGTCAGCTTGGCCATGGCGTGCGTTTCTCCAACCGGTGGCGGATTTTTTTGGAGTGTCGCCGCCACCATCAGGACGACACCAAATCGATTGGGGTCACTGATCAGCACTGGTGCCGCAGCAAATGCCGGCGGCCAAAGGGCTACTCGAAATGCGAAACGCGATACAGAGACCCGACAGAAGACTACACGGAATTGGCGCGCGGTAAATGGGCTGGTGAAATATGGGAGTCAGCCATTCGATAATGCGAGTGCCGCGCCGATTCCGGCGTTCGGGTGGGCACCTTCAATGGCAGGGCTGTTTATGACCGCGCTGTTTCGAGGCTTCGCAGCAGCGTTTTCAGCGCGGTTTCGGCGAACGCCCGCATGTTGGCTTGCCGATCGGTGGCAGCGGTTTCCAGGGTGACGACCTGGGTATGCGGACCGGCAACCGCAAAACACGAGTGCCCTGCGGCATCGCCGTAGCGATTGCCGCTGGGGCCTGCGGCACCCGTTTCCGCCAAGCCCCAGGTCGCTGCGTGTCGTTCGCGGACTGTTTTTGCAAGCAACTCCGCATAAGGTTCGCTCGACGAGCGCAGCCCCTGCATGGCGTCGTCGGAGATGCCCATCAGCGCCCGCCGCGCCTCGCGCGTATAGACGACTGCACCACCTAGAAAATAAGCCGAGGCCCCGGGCACCGCGAGCAGCGACGCCGCGATCAGCCCGCCGGTCGAGGACTCCGCGACCGCAAGGGTCTCCTTACGGGCCTTGAGCAACACGGAAATCTGCTCGGCGATCGGGATCAGCGTTTGCATCCGGCTCTCCTCGTTCACGCAACTTCGTAGACCGTTTTCGCACGTTTCTCGAAGGCGTCGGTGAAGCGGCGAAAAGCGACGTCGAACATGCTGCCCATCAACATCTTCAGGATCATCGATTTGAACTCGTAGTCGATATAGAACACCACATCAGAATGACCTGGCGCATCGGCCGCGTCGATGAACGTCCAGCGATTGTCCATGCGTTCGAACGGGCCGTCGACGTAAGTGGAGAGGATGCGCAGCGCGGCTGGTTCAAGCGTCACGCGGCTGGTGAAGCGTTCGTGGATGGCACCGTAGCCGACTTCCATCGCCGCCAGCAACACCTCGCCGTCACCCCCGCCACCGCTGTCTGGCCGAGGCGTACGGCTGCGCACGCGCAGACCTTTGCACAGCGGCAGAAATTGCGGATAGCGTTCCACGTCGGCAACCAGATCGTACATCTGGCGGGCAGTGTGCGCGACGCGGCGGCGGGTTTCGAATTTCGGCATCAGACTCGATCGGCTGCGGGTTGAGTAGCAGGGATGCCAGAAACGCGGTGCGTCGCCATCGCGTCGAAAGATCACAGGCTCGTGGTTAACAGCCCCGCTCACGCGGAACAGAAGTGTTCTCAGCTCGTTCGACTTTTGGGACGCGAGAAACGTGTTCGGGCAGCGTGAAAGGGAGACTATCAATGGCAGCTTCAGACCCAAACAAATTAGGCTTCATTCCGGGTCAAACCCCCGCAACGCCGGAGAGGATGCCCGAGGTAACCGCAGGCGTGCAGTCAGAACCATCGGTCGACAAGCAGATCGATGGAACGTCGGCTTTTCTGTTCCGAGCCGGGGAGATGGCGGCTGTCTGTCAGGATCGTAGCGGTGCAAACCTGCCCGATAGTGGGGCCGGCATATGGGAGATGGAGCGACATTTCACGCTCGGTGTCCATGATGTGGGTGTACTGGAAATCAGTCCTGAGCCGATTATCCGGGGCATCAAAGCGAAGGGCTACTACGTGTGGCGCGTATCTCGCGGCGGAGAGGGGCAATCGCAGTGAGTTCAAAGGATCGTAGCGGCTGGTCACTTTGAGCTGCAATGAGCTCACAAAATCAGCCTACGGCATCACTGTCATACAGGCTTCACACAACCCGAGTGTAACGCTGTGGCGGCAGGTCCGAGCGTCGGCGTCCGCCGACACGACTGCCGCGACGAAACATGAGGTTATCGTATGAACCTGAAGTCATTCGCGGTGCGCGCGTTGGCTGTGGCCGGCGTTGTTGCAACGCTGTCGTCCGGTGCCAATGCTGCCGACATCACCGGTGCCGGCGCAACGTTTCCCTTTCCGATCTATGCAAAGTGGGCTGATGCCTACAAAAAAGAAACTGGCAATGGTCTCAACTATCAGTCCATCGGCTCCGGTGGCGGGATCAAGCAGATCCAAGCGAAGACCGTGACGTTCGGCGCTTCCGACATGCCGCTCAAGGGTGAGCAGCTGGACAAGGACGGGTTGCTGCAGTTCCCGATGGTCATGGGTGGCCTCGTGCCGGTCTATAACCTGGACGGCATCAAGCCGGGTGACTTGGTGTTCGACGGCGGCACGCTGGCCAAAATCTACCTCGGCGAGATCAAGTCGTGGGACGACGATGCGATCAAGAAGCTCAATCCCGACGTGAAGCTGCCGGCCCAGGCCATTGCAGTCGTCGCGCGTTCCGACGGTTCGGGCACCACGTTCGTGTGGACCGACTACCTGTCGAAAGTCAGCGCCGATTTCAAAACGAAGGTCGGTGCCAACACGGCCGTTCAGTGGCCGGTCGGCCTCGGCGCGAAGGGTAATGAAGGCGTCGCCAACAACGTCCAGCAGACCAAGGGCGCTATCGGTTATGTCGAATACGCCTATGCCAAGCAGAACAAATTGTCGTTCGGCCGGATGATCAACAAGGACGGCAAGACCGTGTCGCCTAACCTGGAGAACTTCCAAGCGGCTGCCGCAAGCGCCGATTGGTCGAGTGCACCCGGGTTCGGGATCATTCTGACCGAACAAGGTGGCGCTACGACGTGGCCGATCACGAACCCCACCTTCATCCTGATGCACAAGAAAGCTGTCGACGGCGCTGCGTCCGGCGAAGCGCTCAAATTCTTCGAGTGGGCTTACGCCAAGGGCGACAAGATGGCTGCTGATCTCGACTATGT
>JANYHG010000180.1 GCA_025359165.1 Hyphomicrobiaceae bacterium | reverse complement strand
GCCGGCAAGCAGCGCCAGGGCTGGGTGATCCTCGGGGCCATGGCTTTCATCCTCGTCGTGGGTGCCATCTTCCTGATGCACGTCGAGGCCAACGGCAACCAGCTTTTCCCTGCCGGAGTCGACCAGGCTCTGGGCAACATGGAAGGCAAGGAGGTCCGCTTCGGACAAGCCATGACCGCGCTATACGTGGCAGTGACAACCGGTTTGTCCTGCGGTGCGGTCAACGCCATGCACAATTCGTTGACACCCCTCGGCGGGCTTGTGCCGCTGTTCCTCATCCAGCTGGGCGAGATTCTGCCCGGCGGCACAGGTTCGGGCCTCTACGGCATGCTGGTGATGGCAATCCTGACTGTCTTCATTGCAGGCCTGATGGTCGGTCGCACGCCCGAATATCTCGGCAAGAAGATCGAGGCGCGCGAGATGAAGCTGGCGATGCTGGCGGTGCTTGTACTGCCGCTTGTCATACTCGCCTTCACAGCCGTCTCTGTGACTCTCCCCAAGGCACTGGAAAGTCTCGCCAACAATGGCCCGCGTGGTCTGACCGAAATTCTTTATGCCTACTCGTCCGCCGCAGGCAACAACGGTTCGGCTTTCGCAGGTCTCAACGCCAACACGCCGTGGTTCAATACGACGCTCGGCATCACGATGATGCTCGGTCGCTTTGCCTACGTTATTCCCGTGATGGCGATTGCGGGTTCTCTTGCAGCCAAAAAGAAAGTGCCTGCGTCTCAGGGAACATTCCCGACGCACACCCCGCTGTTTATCGGCTTGCTCGTTGGCGTGATCCTGATCCTCGGCGGACTGCAATATTTCCCTGCCCTCGCGCTCGGTCCGATCGTCGAACACTTCCTGATGCAGGCCGGCAAGACATTCTGAGTTCGCTCACTCAACGAGAGACGTGATCATGTCCATAGCAACCTCGCCCCCGCTTTTTGAAGCCGCATTGCTTCGGCGCGCCATCGCCGACGCGTTTATGAAGTCGGCGCCCGCAAAGCTCGTCCGCAATCCGGTGATGTTCGTCACGGGCGTTGTAGCCGCAGTGGTGACAGCATTGTTCGCCCGGGACTTCGTGTTCAATCGCGGCAGCTTGCTCTTTACCGGACAGATTGCTGCATGGCTTTGGTTTACGGTGCTGTTTGCGAACTTCGCGGAAGCCATCGCAGAAGGCCGCGGTAAAGCGCAAGCGGATGCGCTGCGCCGCACGCGCAGCGACACTCCTGCAAAGCTGCTGCTTCACCCGGACGACAGCGACGATAGCGTGTGGGAGCCCAAGCATTCCCTGGAATTGCAGGTCGGCGACGTCGTGTTGGTCGAGGCCGGCGACACGATCCCCGCCGACGGCGAAATCGTCGAGGGCATCGCCTCGGTCAATGAATCTGCGATCACCGGCGAGTCCGCACCCGTGATCCGCGAATCCGGCGGTGACCGCTCAGCCGTGACGGGTGGCACGGTCGTTCTGTCCGATTGGATCAAAGTGCGCGTGACAGCTTCTGCAGGTTCCTCCTTCCTGGACCGAATGATCGCACTCGTCGAAGGTGCCGAGCGCCAGAAGACACCGAACGAACTCGCATTATCGATCCTGTTGTCCGGCATGACTTTGATCTTCCTGATCGCGGTCACGACGCTGTGGGGATTGGCCAGCTACTCTGGCACCACGTTGTCGATCACCGTACTCGTGGCGCTCCTCGTGACGCTCATTCCGACCACAATCGGTGGCTTGTTGTCTGCGATCGGCATCGCCGGCATGGATCGGTTGATCCGTTTTAACGTGGTTGCAACATCCGGCCGAGCCGTCGAAGCTGCCGGCGATGTGGACGTTCTCCTGCTCGATAAAACCGGCACGATCACGTACGGCAATCGTTTGGCAACCGAGTTCATTTCTGCGCCAGGAGCAACCGTCAACGACGTTGCCGCTGCCGCCCTCCTGTCTTCATTGGCCGACGAAACGCCGGAAGGCCGGTCGATCGTCGCGCTCGCCAAGGGGAGCTATGCGCAGGTCGAACCCGCAGGTACTGCCACGCGAGCGATTTTCGTGCCGTTCTCGGCGCAGACACGCATTTCCGGAATTGAATGCGACGGTCGCAGCATCCGCAAGGGTGCGGTCGATGCTGTGTTGAAGGTTGTCGGCACGACCATGAACGACGCCCCGCGTCCCTTCCGCGAGGCAGTGGAGAGCATCTCGCGCGCCGGCGGCACCCCGCTGGCAGTGGCCGAAGGCAGCAGACTTCTTGGAGTCGTCCATCTCAAGGACGTTGTGAAGCCAGACATCAAAGAGCGCTTTGCCGCGCTTCGCTCGATGGGCATCAAGACCGTAATGGTGACTGGCGACAATCCCATCACGGCCGCAGCCATCGCGTCTGAAGCCGGGGTCGATGACTACATCGCCGAAGCCACACCCCAGGACAAGCTGGCCTACATCAAGGCCGAGCAGGCGAAGGGCCGGCTGATCGCCATGTGCGGCGATGGCACTAACGATGCCCCCGCACTGGCCCAGGCCGACGTCGGCGTCGCCATGCAAACCGGCACACAAGCTGCCCGCGAAGCCGGTAACATGGTTGATCTCGACAGCAACCCGACCAAATTGATCGAAGTCACGGAGATCGGCAAACAACTCTTGATGACACGCGGGTCACTGACCACGTTCTCAATCGCCAACGATGTCGCCAAGTATTTCGCGATCATACCGGCATTGTTCCTCGTCACGTATCCGGAACTGGGAACTTTGAATGTCATGCATCTCGAAAACCCTGAGAGCGCTATTCTGTCGGCAGTGATCTTCAACGCGCTGATCATCATCGCCCTCATCCCGTTGGCGTTGAAGGGTATCCCCTATCGACCTGTGGGTGCGGCTGCCCTGCTCCGGCGCAATCTGTTGATCTATGGCGTCGGCGGCCTTTTGGTGCCGTTCATCGGCATCAAGATCATCGACTTAATCGTCATCGCGCTTCATCTGGCCTGAGGGAGACATTCATGTTGACCCATCTTCGTCCTGCCGTCGTCATGTTGGCACTGTTCACGGCGCTCACCGGATTAGCCTATCCGCTGGCAATGACCGGCTTGATCCAGGTTGCCTTGTCCCGTCAGGCCAACGGAACTGTCATCGTGCGCGACGGCGTAACGGTCGGCTCTGCTCTGATCGGCCAATCATTCGTCGCTGACCAATATTTCCATGGACGCCCTTCTGCGACCAACACGCCAGATCCAAAGGACGACAGCAAGACGATCGACCTGCCTTACAACGCCGCCAACTCTGCGGGTTCTAATTTAGGACCGCTTTCCAAGAAACTCATGGACCGGGTAAGCGGGGATGTGGCTGTGATGCGCAAGGTGGGCGCTTCCAAAATTCCGGCGGATGCGGTCACGACCTCAGCCAGCGGACTCGACCCCCACATCTCACCGTTGACGGCCGCGCTGCAGGTTCCCCGCATCGCGGCTGTTCGCAACGTGACCGAGCAGCAGATCAAGGCGATCCTGTCTCAATATATCGAGACTCCGTTCCTCGGTCTGTTCGGCGAGACCCGCATCAATGTCTTGCAACTGAACCTCGCTCTTGACGCGGCGTTGCGGAAAGTCGCTGGATAGAGAATGGCCGAGCCGCACAAGACCAATGACAAGCGGCGTCCATCGCCAAAGGCGCTGCTTCAGCTTGCGGAACGCGAAACACAAGGCAGGCTCAAGGTTTATCTCGGCATGGCGCCGGGCGTCGGCAAAACGTACGCCATGCTGTCGGCTGCGCGCGCACAGAAAGCCGATGGGGTGGACGTGGTCGTTGGTCTCGCCGAAACTCATGGCCGGTCGGATACCGCTGCGCTCCTCGACGGGCTGGAAGTGCTGCCGCGCAAGCCGATTACACATCGGAGCGGCGTCTTGATGGAGTTCGACGTCGAAGCTGCTATCGCGCGTAAGCCGAAGCTGCTGCTGGTCGATGAGTTCGCCCACTCCAATGCGCCAAACCAGATGCACGCCAAGCGCTACCAGGATGTCGTCGAGATCCTCCGCAGCGGCATCGACGTCTGGACCACACTTAATATCCAGCATCTGGAGAGCTTGACGGACGTCGTTCAGCGCATCACCGGAGTTCGTGTGCAAGAGACGGTGCCCGACAGAGTACTCGAAAAGGCCGATGAGATCGTGATCATCGATTTGCCTCCTGAGGAACTGATACAGCGATTGAAGGAAGGCAAGATCTACCTGCCGGAAAATGCGCGACGTGCCGTCGACCAATTTTTTAAGCTGAGCAATCTGACCGCATTGCGCGAACTCGCGCTGCGCCGAACAGCCGATCGCGTCGACGAACAGATGCTCGCGCAATTGCGCCAGCAAGGCATTGAGGGGCCGTGGCCGACGGCTGAGCGTTTGCTCGTCTGTGTGGGTAGCGATGATCTCTCAGAACAGGTCATTCGCACGGCCGGTCGCTTGGCTGCGGCGCAAAAAGCAGAATGGGTGGCATTGCATCTGAAGCCAAGCGAACGCGAGACCACCGATCGGGCCAAGCTGCGTCGAACGGAAAAACTACTGCGTCTGGCAGAACGCCTGGGCGCGTCGACTGCTCGATTGAATACGGTCGATTTGACCGCAGATATTCTCGACTACGCCAAGCGCAATAACATGACCCAGATCGTAGTCGGGCGTTCCAGCGCTGGAATAATCGAACGGTTGCGCGGAAAGTCGCTCTCGCGCGAGTTGGTGCGCAAGGCACGGGGGCTAGCGGTGCTTGTCGTTGCGCCCGAGGTTGACCCTCCGCAGATGCCTTGGTTCAGGCTGCCCCCGGTCCACCAATTGACGTGGTCGGTGAGCGTCGCGGCGAGCGCTGTCGGAGTGGCGGTTCTGGCTGGCTTCGCGCTCGAACGGATCACGCGATGGCCTAATCTGTCGATGATCTTTCTACTGGCGGTGCTGCTATGCGCCATGTCCTTCGGGTTATCGTCGGCCGTTGCGGCGTCGATGCTCTCTTTTCTCGCCTACAACTTTTTCTTTATCGACCCTCGCTACTCGTTCACGGTCGCCGAACCGCATGAATTGTTGGCGTTGTTGATCTTCCTCGCTGTAGCGGTAGTTACTGGCACGATGGCCGGTCGCCTTCGTGAACAGGCGACCGCAACGCGCGAGCGGGCAGAGGCCACGCAGGCGCTATTCGATTTTTCCCGCAAGTTGTCGGGGGTCGGCAAGCTCGACGATATCCTATGGCTTCTAGCCAGCCAAAGTGCTGCAGCCGTGAAGGGCAATTCCATTGTTCTGATAAAAGATGAGAAAGGCATTTCCATCAGGGGCGGCTGGCCAGCAGACGACGACATGAGCACCTCCGACTGGGCAGCTGCACGATGGGCCTTTCAGCGCGGCGAGATTGCTGGTCGCGGGACCGCCACATTGCCGACAACGCGGTTTCAGTTTCGACCGATGCTTGCGTCGAGTGGCCCGATCGGTGTGATCGGCATCGAAGCTGAAAAAGGCTTGGACGCTCTACCAGCCGCCACCGATGCTATGCTGCAATCATTCCTCGAACAGGCCGCCATTGCCGTTGAGCGGACAACGCTTGTGGATCAGGCCAGCAAAGCACAAACCGCCGCAGAGGGTGAAAAACTGCGGGCGGCGCTATTGTCGTCGATCTCGCACGACTTGCGGACGCCGCTCGCGTCCATCACAGGATCGGTGACGAGCCTGCGAACGCTCGGAAGTCAGATGTCAGCCTCAGATCGTTCGGAATTGCTCGCGACAATTGAAGATGAGGCCGGGCGCATGTCGCGCTTCGTCTCGAACCTTCTGGACATGACGCGGCTTGAAGCAGGCGCCGTCGACATTCGGCGTGACTGGGTCGATGTCGGCGACACTATTCGTGGCGCTGTGGCGCGCGCCAGAAAGAGCTTTGAAAATCGCAGTATAAAAGCGGAGGTCGCTGGCACCTTGCCGCTCGCCCAGGCAGATGCTGCCCTACTGGAGCAAGTGCTTTTCAATCTCTTGGACAATGCCCACAAATACAGCGGACCAGATTCCGTGACGCGTGTCACCGCAACGGCCGATCCGCATTGGATCAAGCTCTCTGTAAGTGACCAGGGTATCGGCATTCCGCAAGGTGCACTGGAAAAAGTCTTCGAAAAGTTCTACCGCGTAGCCGGCAGCGATGGGCGCGCACCGGGCACAGGGCTCGGACTTTCTATATGCGCCGGTCTGATCAAAGCCATGGGCGGCACGATCACGGCCGAGAGCCCCATCGAGAAAGACGGTGGGACACGCATGACGATCCTGCTACCGACGACGGTAAGGGATGTCCCCGCGAAGACCGGTCTACAGGAGCGTTCATGAGTGGTCATCGGGTGCTTGTCGTCGATGACGAGCCGCAGATCCAGCGCTTCCTCAAGCCTAGTCTCGGCGCCGCAGGCTTCGACGTTGTGGCTGCGACAACTGGTGCTGAAGCACTCAAAGCTGCAGCAACTGCTGCTCCTGATGCCATCGTCCTCGACCTCGGCCTCCCCGACATGGATGGTAAGGAGGTCATCCGTCAGATCCGGTCGTGGTCGCAGGTGCCAATCATAGTTTTGTCGGCGAGAGATCGGGAGACGGAAAAAATCGCGGCCCTCGATCTCGGTGCCGACGACTACGTCAACAAACCATTTGGCATAGGCGAATTGACGGCGCGCCTGCGGACGGCGCTGCGACGAGCTGCCAATGCATCGGTCAAAACCCAAATTCTCACCGCAGGGGCGCTCTCTATCGATCTGTCAGCCCACACCGTAATGCAGTCCGGCCAAGCACTCAGACTGACTCCAAAAGAATTTGATCTGCTTTCGGTCCTTGCTCGCAATGCAGGCCGGGTCGTCACGCATCGCCAGATCCTCATCGCCGTTTGGGGGCCTGCGCACGTTGAAGATCTCCAATATCTCCGTGTATTCGTGGCTCAGCTCCGGCATAAAATGAGATGCCCCGAACTCATCCAGACAGAGCCAGGAATTGGGTATCGGCTACACGCTGACAGCGCGTAGATGTGAGGAGTTTTCGAGACTACTTCGACCAGCACAGGACAGTCACGAACACCCGAAACCTTCCCCTTCAGGTCAGGTGCTGCCTCCGACGCCCGCGTTCTGACCGCGCTCGCACTTGATCTGCAAGCCGACGAACGTCAATGTCGGCCAAACTGCTTTCATGGTGGTTAGATTCGTGAATCAGCGTGAAATTTCGACCCGCATTGCCTCATGCAATAATGTTACCGGCGAACTGACCGCCAAGACTGGGGGCCCGACACCGGATCGATGTCGCCGATAGCGGGACTGATCAGCGTAAGCGTAAGCCAGTGCCCACCACGCTTCGGCGGGCCTGCGCGGACGGGTGGTGATATGTTTGTGGGGTTCTGAGAGAGGGCACCACGACATGGATGGCAGCGACGGCGAGGAATTTAAGCGTGGTCTGAGCGGATTGATATTCGCATCGGCGTGGAGCGGCGGCGCAAGT
>JANYHG010000190.1 GCA_025359165.1 Hyphomicrobiaceae bacterium | reverse complement strand
CCTACTGCAGCGTCGCAATGGGGCGCACGGCGACGCGTTCGGATTGGTTGAGCAGCGCCTTGGCGAGTTCGAAGGCGTCTTTGGCAGGGAGCGCGTAGGGTGCCTCCTGTTCGAAGCGCAGCAGCACGACGCTGTCGTATTGGCCGGCACCCACGGCGAAACTTTTCGGAAGTTTAGTCGGTCGCACGCCGGAACGCGGTGCCGCCTCGGCAAATTCCGCCAGCACCTGCGAGAGGCTTTGTGCCAGTTCTGCCGTCAGGCTCAGCGTGCGCTTCTTGCCGGCCGCGTCCAGCAGACGCAACTCCAACGTCTGCCCATCGGCAGACGCTTCGGTGCGCGACATCACCGTTGCGTTGAACTTGATACTCATCGCGGTCTCCCAAAACACGCCACCTTTGCCGACATATAGCGGCGAGAGCGCTCTGCGGCTGTCTCAAACGCGCCACATCCGTTTGATTTTTCTGGATGATTGTCGGCAGCAGGAGGAATCGACACTTCCAGACCCGCGCGCACGGCGCGTTTTTTCCACGACAGCCCGCACACCATACGGCACAAAGGTGGCTTGATCCTCCAAGCCGGGTGCCAGCGCGATGACCACGACTGCTTCCAATTCCACACGCCGCATGAGCGGCGGCATGGCACTCGCCGAGATGCTGAAGATCGCGGAAGTTGGGCCGATGTTCGGCATGGGCGGCTTTCAGCTGTTGCCGTTCTACGAAGCGTGCCGTGTGCTTGGCATGAAGCATTACCTCATCAACGACGAGCGCTGCGGCGCGTTCGCGGCCGATGCCTACGGCAAGATCACCAACAAACCAGCGGTCGCTGACGGGACGCTCGGGCCCGGTGCGACCAACCTCGTCACCGGACTGGTGGAAAGCCTGAACGCGGGCATCCCGATGATCGTGATCACGGGCGACGCCAATCGCGAGCATGCGTGGAAAAACATGACGCAGGAAGCGCGGCAACTCGACGTGCTGCGACCTGTCGTCAAGGAGATCATCCGCGTCGAGGTTATCAAGCGCATTCCGGAGCACGTGCGGCGCGCCTTCGCAGTGGCGACATCGGGACGGCCCGGCCCCGTGCTGATCGACGTACCGGAGGATATCGCGCACGGCGAGTTCGACTTCGACATCACTGACTTCTGGGTCGATCCCGGCACGCGCGCGGCGCAAGCGCGGCGCACGCGACCGGCGGCGTCCGACGTCGAGCGCGCGGCGGCGTTGTTGGCTTCGGCGAAGCGGCCGTTGATCCTGGCGGGCGGCGGCGTGCATATCTCTGCGGCGTACGATGCGTTGCACGCACTCGCTGCGGATCATGGCATTCCAGTCGCGCACACGATGAGCGGCAAGGGGGCGATAGCCTGCACGAGCCCGTTGTCGGCGGGACTGTTCGGGCGCTACGACCGGATCGCGAACGCGTTGATCGCGGAGTCAGACTGCCTGCTGGTGGTCGGCTGCAAGCTCGGCGAGATCGCCACCAAGCGGTTTTCGCTGATGCCGCCGAAAACACCGCTGATTCATATTGAAATCGACCCGAGCGAAATCGGCCGCACGACGAAGGCCGACGTGGCGCTGCCCGGCGATGCCCGACTGTCGCTGCTGGACCTGCACGCAGCACTCGGCGCGGCCAAACCGTCGCCGCGCAAGGCGTATCTGGCGGAGATACCGAAAGCCATGGCGGCGTGGCGCAAGGGCGCTGCCGACCGCATGGAGTCCAAGGAGAGCCCGATCAACGTCGGCCGGCTCATGGGCGAACTCAACAAGGTCATGCCTGCGGATGGCGTGGTGGTCGCCGATGGTGGCTTTGCGGCGCACTGGGGCGGGCTGATGTTCGATACCAAACAGGCGGGCCGGCATTTTCTGCCCGATCGCGGGTTCGCCTCGATCGGCTATGGCGTGCCTGGCGGCATCGGTGCACAACTCGCGGTCGGCAAAACCCGACGCGTCGTGTCGTTGACCGGAGACGGTGGCTTCAACATGAGCCTCGGCGAACTCGAGACGGCGCGGCGACTGGGCGCAAGCTTCGTCGCCATCGTCTTCAACAACGCCGCGTCGGGCTACGTGAAAGCGCTTCAGCACGCGGTTTATGGTCCGGGCAGTTATCAATCGTCCGAACTCGTCGAGATGGATTACGCCACGATCGCGAAAGGTTTTGGTTGCCACGGCATCCGCGTCGACGATCCGGAGAAGCTGGCGGCCGCCATTCGCGAAGGCCTGGAGAACACCTCCACGCCAACCGTCATCGATGCGATCGTGACGCGCGACCCCGCCAAAATGCTGCCCGCCGCCGACAACAGAACCCTCAAGGTGAACAAAGGCGACCGGCCGGTGTGATCGTTGGAACACGCGGTGCCCGCAGAGTCGCGGAATTGCTCATCAAGCGTTTCGCCGCCCTGATTACCTCGGCTAAAGTCTTTGCATCGATTCTGATCCGGAGACCGACATGTTCAACCATCCCCTGCGTATTGCCGCTCTGTTCGGTGCAGCCATCATCGCGCTGGTGATCACATCAGACGACGGGCACGCCGCTGGTCGCAAATCGTGTGTGCTGGCGGGCGGCGAAGCGACGATGATCACCCGCGGTCTCGCCGAATTCATGGCCAATGCCGCGCTCAAGAACTCCATGAAGAAGATGGATGCGACGGGCGTCGGCCCCGTCTCACTGAAATGCAACGATCCGGCACCGCTGACGTATTGCAAGGCCAACCAGCGCGCCTGTAAATGATGTGGTCTGACTAAAATACCGAAAATTCAGCCGCTCGGTCATCTGACCTGGCGGTTTTTTTTTGAGGTGAGGGAAGCGACTGTCCGGTACTTCAAAAAGGACTACGAGACCTTGAACGCAAACGGCGCGCCATCGGGGCGCGCCGTCGCAAAATGGAACTGAGTCAAATCGAACTCAGTTAAGCAAATCCTTGAGCTTCTTCGCCGGGGTGAACTTCGGCACGTTGGCTGCTGGAATTTGGATGGTTTTGCCCGTAGCCGGGTTGCGGCCCTCCCGAGCCTTGCGCTTGGCGACCTTGAAGGTGCCGAAATCAGGAATACGGATATCGCCGCCAGACTTCATCGAATGGGCGATCTGCGTGATCATCGCCTCAACGGCGTCCTTGGCTTTATCCTTGGTCATGTCGCACTTCTCGGCGACCGCATCGATCAAATCTTGCTTGCTCACTTAAATAACTCCTGCAGTTGAGGGGGAAGGCATCAGGTCGACGAAGGGGCACGTGGCACGACTCGTCTCCTGTCTGAAACGCTGCCGACATTCCGCGCGGGTGGACCCATCTGGTCCTTATCGAGACGGCGGACGAAGCAGCGAATGGGTCCGGGTCGGCTCGCTTCGAGCGCTTGGCGCAAAAGCTGACGTCGACCGAAGTTCAGTTAGCGAAAAACGCTCAAAAACCGGGGCCGTCAAGCGCAAAAAACGGCCATGAGACCATAGAACACGGGCTTTTCCCGGCATTTCGAGGATTGCAGCGCGCCATCCCGGATTTTCACCCATGCTCATTATGGAACGAAGGCTGAAGATCGGGTGTAACAGCGGGTCGCAAAGCTCTGGCGACATCTGCGCACCTCGATCAACGTTTAAGCCGGGGCAGCATCAACCTGTGGTCGCAGCGCGTCCAAAACGAAAGGGCCCCCTTTGGAGGGGCCCCTCGCTTCTGCGGTCGAGTTTCAAATCAGCGTACCGATCCAAACTACCCTATCGATCAATGTGCGATCGGCCGGTTCGCGCCAGTCTTGTCGTCTTTTCCGGGAACAGCTGCCGGCGGTTCGACCCAGGTGATCGCTTCCGGCATCCGCACCAGCGCCACGCGCAACGCATCTTCAACGCGCGCCACAGGTCGGATATCGAGCTTCTGCTTTACCTCGTCCGGGATGTCAGCCAGATCCTTGACGTTTTCATCGGGGATGATGACCGTCTTGATGCCGGCACGCAGGGCCGCCAACAACTTCTCCTTCAGGCCGCCGATCGGCAGCACACGACCGCGCAGACTGATCTCGCCAGTCATCGCCACGTCTTTGCGAACGGCGATTCCCGTCAGGATCGAGATGATCGACGTCGCCATGGCGACACCGGCAGACGGACCATCCTTCGGCGTCGCACCTTCCGGCACGTGCACGTGGATGTCGCGGGTCTCGAAGATCGGCGGTGGAATACCGAACTCCTGCGAACGCGACCTGACATACGCTTGCGCGGCCTGGATCGACTCTTTCATGACGTCGCGCAAGTTACCGGTGACCGACATCTTGCCTTTGCCCGGCATCAGCACGCCTTCAATGGTGAGGATCTCTCCGCCCACTTCCGTCCATGCCAAGCCGGTGACGACGCCGACCTGATCTTCCAGCTCGGCTTCGCCATAGCGATACTTCGGCACGCCCAGATAGCTCTCGACGTTGGCAGCCGTGACCTTCACGCTCTTCTTGGTAGAGGTCATCAATTCCTTGACGGCCTTACGCGCAAGCTTGGCAATCTCACGCTCGAGACTGCGCACGCCAGCTTCGCGGGTGTAGCGGCGAATGAGCGTTTCAAGCGCAGCGTGATCGACCGACCACTCAGCACTTTCGAGGCCATGCGCCTGCATTTGTCCGGGAATGAGATGGCGTTTGGCGATCTCGACTTTCTCGTTCTCCGTATAGCCGGCGAGCCGGATGATCTCCATACGGTCCATGAGGGCAGGCGGGATGTTCAGCGAGTTCGCCGTCGTCACGAACATCACACTGGAAAGGTCATAGTCGACTTCCAGGTAGTGATCGTTGAACGAGCCGTTCTGTTCTGGATCAAGCACTTCGAGCAGCGCTGCCGCAGGGTCGCCGCGGAAGTCCTGGCCCATCTTGTCGATCTCATCGAGCAGGAAGAGCGGGTTGGTACGCTTCGCCTTCTTCATCGACTGGATGACCTTGCCGGGCATCGAGCCAATGTAGGTGCGGCGATGACCGCGGATCTCCGCTTCGTCGCGCACGCCACCAAGGCTCATGCGGACGAACTCACGCCCCGTCGCATTGGCGATCGATTTGCCGAGCGAGGTCTTACCGACGCCGGGAGGTCCGACGAGGCAGAGGATCGGCCCCTTGAGCTTGTTGGTGCGGGTCTGCACCGCGAGATACTCGAGGATACGCTCTTTGACCTTCTCCAGGCCGTAGTGCTCCGTGTCGAGCACGAGTTGCGCCTCGGCGAGATCTTTCTTGACCTTGCCCTTGACACCCCACGGGATCGACAACAACCAGTCGAGATAGTTGCGGACGACGGTCGCTTCCGCCGACATCGGGCTCATCTGCTTGAGCTTTTTGAGCTCGGCGAGTGCTTTGTCCTTGGCTTCCTTGGAAAGCTTGGTGCTCTCGATTTTTTCCTCGAACTCGACGATGTCGTCGCGTTCGTCGCCGTCGCCGAGTTCCTTCTGAATGGCCTTCATCTGCTCATTCAAATAGTACTCGCGCTGCGTCTTCTCCATCTGCCGCTTGACGCGGCTACGGATTTTCTTCTCGACCTGCAGAACCGAGATCTCGCTTTCCATCAGCGTATAGACGCGCTCGAGACGTTCGGACACCGTCGGAATCTCGAGGATGTCTTGTTTTTCGGAAATCTTGATCGCCAAGTGCGACGCGATGGTGTCGGCGAGCTTCGAATAGTCCTCGATCTGGCTGACCGTGCCGAGCACCTCAGGCGAGATCTTCTTGTTCAGCTTGACGTAGTTTTCGAACTGGCTGACGGCCGAGCGGGCCATCGCCTCGATCTCATCCTTGGCACCTTGCTCCTCTGGCAGCCGAACGACCTCGGCCTCGAAGAACTCCGAGCGGTTGGTGAACTTGCCGATGCGGGCGCGCGCACTGCCCTCGACCAAAACCTTCACGGTCCCGTCCGGCAACTTCAACAATTGCAGCACAGACGCCAGGGTGCCGATTTGAAAAATGGCATCTTGGGCAGGATCGTCGTCGCCGGCGTTCTTTTGAGCTGCCAACAGAATTTGTTTGTCGGCGCGCATCACTTCTTCGAGCGCGTTGATCGACTTTTCACGCCCGACGAACAGCGGCACGATCATGTGCGGGAACACAACGATATCGCGCAGAGGCAAGACCGGAAATACGTCTTTGGCAGACTTGTCTTTCGTTTTTGGTTCGTCGCTCATGTGCCATCTCCGTTGCGCCGGTCACATCCAATAGGGACTGTGACCGTTTGCCGATTTTACCGGCGTTGGCTCGACACGAAAGCACCAGCTTTCATTCCGAACACTCTCAGCGTCATTTTCCGACAGTCGCAGGCCCCGAGCAGAGGCTGCCTGCAGTCCGTCTGTCCGATACAATGACCCAGGCTTCATCTGGTCGTTGCATTGCCGACGTTCAAGTGGTTCGCGTCCGAGGTCCAGCGGGCTCGCCGATTTCGACGTGCGTAAAGTGACTTGTCCGCTGTATTCCAATCGGTGAGACCCGAACGTCGGCTTACACGCAACAGCAGAAGCAGGGCGGTTTTTGGCCGGGATCATGGCCGCGCGGCAGCGGGCGATGTTATCCACACACCAACGACGCCGACAGACTCCGGCGTCGGCCGAACTCAGGCACTGGAGCCTTTTTCCTCGGCGCGATCGGAATAGATGCGCAGCGGTCGCGCACCACCCTCGACCACTTCAGGCCCCACCACCACTTCTTCGACGCCTTTGAGGCCGGGCAACTCGAACATCGTGTCGAGCAGAATCGCTTCCATGATCGACCGGAGGCCACGCGCGCCGGTTTTGCGTTCGATGGCTTTTTTCGAGACCGATTTCAGCGCGTCCTGCGTGATCGTCAGCTTGACATCTTCCATCTCGAACAGCCGCTGATACTGCTTGACCAACGCGTTCTTCGGCGTCGTCAAGATCTGCATCAGTGCGGGTTCGTCGAGATCTTCCAACGTCGCAATGACCGGCAGACGACCGATGAACTCGGGAATGAGGCCGAACTTCAACAGATCTTCTGGCTCGACGTTGCGAAGAATATCACCGGTCCGCCGCTCGTCCGGTCCGGTGACTTTGGCACCGAAACCGATGGAACTGCCGCGACCGCGACGCGAAATGATCTTTTCAAGTCCGGCGAACGCACCGCCGCAGATGAAGAGAATGTTCGACGTGTCGACCTGCAGAAATTCCTGTTGAGGATGTTTACGTCCGCCCTGCGGCGGTACCGACGCGACAGTACCTTCCATGATCTTGAGCAGAGCCTGCTGAACACCCTCACCCGACACGTCCCGCGTGATGGAGGGGTTGTCGGATTTCCGGCTGATCTTGTCGATTTCGTCGATGTAGACGATCCCGCGTTGCGCGCGCTCGACGTTATAGTCGGCAGCCTGCAACAATTTGAGAATGATGTTCTCGACATCTTCACCGACATAGCCGGCTTCGGTCAGCGTGGTGGCGTCAGCCATCGTGAAGGGCACATCGAGGATGCGGGCCAGCGTCTGCGCGAGCAAAGTCTTGCCGCAACCGGTCGGACCAACGAGCAGGATGTTGGACTTGGCCAGTTCGACGTCGTTGTTCTTCGCGGCGTGGTTCAGTCGCTTGTAATGATTGTGTACGGCCACCGACAACACGCGCTTGGCATGGAACTGGCCGATGACATAGCCGTCGAGCACCGAGCAAATCTCGGTCGGCGAGGGGACGCCGTCGCGTGACTTGACGAGCGTATTCTTGTTCTCCTCGCGGATGATGTCCATGCACAGCTCGACGCATTCGTCGCAAATGAACACGGTCGGGCCGGCGATCAGCTTGCGGACCTCATGCTGACTTTTGCCGCAGAAGGAGCAATAGAGGGTGTTTTTCTCGGCCATCCGATCCTCGTTCCCGGCAGCCACCGGGATTTTGCTGCGGTCCTGAGAACTAGAGTGAAATCCGATACCGGACTTTTCTCTAATGGACAGGTGACCGGCGCGCGGCTAGCGCGTTCCATGTTCACGTGTTTGCGACGCCCAATCACATGACCCAAGCGCCGAAATCATGGCCGAACCGAATTACACGCTACAGGCTTCGACCGTACTGCCTGATTTCAGCATGCTACCGCGACCAAGATCAAGAACCGATTACCGCCATACACTATCAAGCTTTATCAAGTACGACGACCCGCTGCACGAATACGACACTACGAGTACCACGGCGAAAAATACTTGCCACAATGTCGCGGGGCGACGCCGACCAACTTTTTAAAAAGCAACTTCCGCGCGAAAAAGACCGTGGTTCGCCGGAAAGCGCTGACAATATCCAGTTGGCACAGTCGGCGGGGAATTCCTAGTCCCCGCCAACAGCGTGAGACTTCATTAACCGGTCTTACCAACTCCCATGTCGGCTTCGTCGCGCGAGTTGATCACTTTGTCGATCAAACCGAAATCCTTCGATTCGTCGGCGGTCATGAAGTGATCGCGGTCCAGGGTGCGGTCGATCACGTCGTAGGGCTTGCCGGTGTGGTGCACGTAAATCTCGTTCAGGCGGCGTTTCATCTTGATGATGTCCATCGCGTGACGCTCGATGTCGCTGGCCTGACCGGAAAAACCGCCGGAAGGCTGATGCACCATGATCCGCGCGTTAGGCAAAGCGTAACGCTTGCCGGGCGCACCGGCGGCCAATAGCAGCGACCCCATGGACGCCGCCTGGCCGATACACATGGTCGCCACCGGGGATTTGATGAACTGCATCGTGTCGTAGATCGCCATACCAGCGGTTACGACACCGCCCGGCGAATTGATATACATAGAAATTTCCTTGGCCGGATTTTGGGCCTCGAGGAACAGCAGCTGCATGCAGATAGAGGACGCCATCTGGTCTTCGACAGGACCGATCACGAAGATGATGCGTTCCTGCAGCATGCGGGACGGCAGGTCGTAGGTACGTTCGCCGCGATTGGTCTGTTCGATGACGGCGGGCCAGAAGGCACTTTTGATCAAGCTCATGATATCCTCGTTGTGCAATGCTCCCGACGGGGCACGCCGCATTTCTGTACGCGAATGCAACCTGAAACTCACAAGACACACGCACCGCAGGCTACCGAGCCACTCGAGGCTGCGCGACCCTCGGCTTTATCTGGGGCTGCCCGTGCCGCCTTACAAGTTGGCGTCAGCCGGCCGCTTCGTCGTCGTTGGCACCCTTTAGCAGTTCTTCACGGCTGACCTTCTTGTCGACCAGTTTGGCCTGCGTGAGAATATAGTCGACGACTTTTTCCTCGAATATCGGCGCGCGGAGTTCGGTGAGTGCCGCCGGATTTTTCTCGTAATACTCGTAGACCATCTTTTCCTGGCCAGGATAGGCACGTGCACGCTCGATCAGGGCGCGACGCAGTTCGTCTTGCGTCACGCTGACCTTCTGTTTGTCGCCGATTTCTCCGATGACCAGTCCCAGGCGCACGCGACGTTCGGCGATCTTCTGATATTCCTCGCGCGCGCTTTCCTCGGTCTTGCCTTCGTCGGCGAAGGTTTTTTTCGCTTGCTCTAGGCCTTGCGTGACCTGCTGCCAGATCCCTTCGAATTCGCCGCTGACGAGCGCTTCCGGCAACTCGAAGCTATGCGACTTGTCGAGTTGATCCAGAAGCTGACGCTTGACCTTGGCGCGCGTGAGCTGGTCGTGCTGGCTCTGGATCTGCGCCTTGATCAATTCACGCAGCTTCTCGAGACTATCCACGCCGAGCTTGGTGGCGAATTCGTCGTTAGCCTCGGCGGTCACCGGCTTGCCGACGGCCTTGACCGTGGTGGCGAAGTTGGCGGTCTTGCCGGCCAGTGTCTGTTCCGGATATGCCTCCGGGAACGCTGCGTCGATCTGCTTGGCATCGCCCGCTTTGGTGCCCTTCAGGCCCTCTTCGAAGCCCGGGATGAAGCCACCGGCACCGATGACCACGTTCATGGCCTCGCCTTTGCCGCCGGGAAATTCTACGCCGTCGATGCTGCCGACGAAATCGATGGTGACGCGATCACCCTCGGCGGCGACGCGGCCATCCTCGTCTTCGTAGGACACCGAACGGTCCAGCAATTCCTTGATGCCCTTGTCGATTTCAGCGTCGTCGACGTCGGCCGTCTCACGCTCGAGGTCGAGCGCGGTGAGATCGCTGAGTTTGATTTCAGGCAGCACCTCGAACTTCATCGTGTAGGAAAGATCGGCCTTGCCGTCGATCACCTTCTCGATCTCGTCCTTGTCCTCGGTCAGATCGACCTTGGGCTGAGCTGCAGCGCGTTCGTTGCGATCCTGAATGGCCTGACGGCTGGTTTCGTCGAGCGTTTCCTGCAGCACCTCGCCCATGATCGAGCGGCCGTACAGCTTCTTGATGTGCGCCGACGGCACTTTGCCTTTGCGGAAGCCTTTAAGCTGCACCTGCCCCTTGAAGTTCTCGACACGGGTGGCGAACCGCTTCTCGATCTCGTCTTTGCCGATGACGACCTTGAGCTCGCGCTTCAAACCGTTGGTGGCTGTTTCGGTGACTTGCATGATCTAGGACCTAACGACGTTTGAAACTGAGACCTCGGCGCAGAGACCCTCTGTGCCGTGAATTGGTGCGGGCGGAGGGACTTGAACCCCCACGACTTTCGCCGCTAGTACCTAAAACTAGTGCGTCTACCAATTTCGCCACGCCCGCTCGAGACGCTATGCATCACCTCGACCGACAGGAACCGTCGCGCTCACGCTTTCCGCAAGGGCGGAGCGCGCAAGTCGACAGTCAATATCCCTGCCGAGGTGCCATGTTCAGGTGCCATGTTCATCGAGTGGCGCGCGCAAGCGCGGCTCACCCGACGATGCGTGGGTATATCTGGGCCCACCCCACAAGATCAACCGTGAAAACGCGCCGCCAATAGCCGATGCTGGTTAATTTTGATGTTATGGTGCTTAAAGCAGGCCGAGGCTGGCCAATTCCTTGCGCATGGCGGGCGGCATGGCATCGGTGGTATCGGTGGCACCAAACTGGAGATCAGCCGGTGCCGCATCTGCTGCGAGATAGCGCCACCCTTGGAACGGCCGGCGTGGTACGGGGCGGACCGGCACCAGAACTTTGTCGAGCAACAACACGCACGCAGGCTTGCCGTCGGCCTTCTGCCCCTCGCCGAAGCCGACCAGCCGCTGCCGTACCGAAATGATGCCTTTAATCACCCAATAGAGCGACCCGCCGTCGAGCACTTCGGCCTGCCGCTTCGGACTTTGGAAGGTGGTGTGAAATAGCTGCGGCTTGATGCCCGCGCGCCGCTGTTCGGCGAGGCGCGCGGCCTGCCACTCGGCCAGGTCTTCGATACTGGTCGCTCCGACGCAAAGTTTGACGATGTGCAGGGGCATAGTCGGATCCACGTTTGCGCCAGTCGTGGCAGGATAATGGAACGGAGCGCTCGACGCGAGCGTAGGCGCGCGAACGATGGGGATACGTGCGAAAGTTTGCCCGCTGCGCTTTCACCCCACCGCAGCTTTGACGGCGGCGCGGAGCTTGTCGAGGGCGAGGGGCTTGGAGAGCACTTGCGCGATGTGCGGCTGGAGCTTCGCGGGAATGTTGATGTCGGTATCCGCAGACATCAGCAAAACTTTCAGCTTGGGCATCATCACGACGGCTTTGCCGGCGAGCTCGATCCCATCGACGACAGGCATATGAATATCGGTCAGCATGACATCGAAGGCGGCACCAGCGCCTGCAAGCAGATCCAGGGCTTCCTGGCCATCGTGAGCGACCACGATGCTGTGCCCATCGTTCGAAAGCGCATGCTGCACCATTTCGAGCATCGTCGTATCGTCTTCAGCCAACAGTATGCGCGCCATCACGATCTCCCCCGAGTTGCGATTCGTTGCTGTTATATCAGGCACCCTTGACCAGCCGCCCGACGTACGGCAATTCGCGGAACCGATGCCCGGCATCCATGCCGTAGCCGACGACGAATACGTTCGGGCAATCAAACGCCTTGAAGTCGGCTGATATCTCGACTGCGCGTTTAACGGCCTTGTCGAGTAACACGCAGGTACGCACGGACTTCGCACCGCGTGCCGCCAGCAGATCCTTGGCGAAGGCGAGCGTGCGGCCACTTTCCAGTATGTCGTCGATGAGCAGAACGTTGCGATCCTGTACGTCGCCTTCGACGTCGCGCATGATCTGCACCTGCCCCGACGACGTCAGCCCTTTGCGGTAGCTCGAGAGCGTCATGAACTCGACCTCCGGGGCGAGCCCAGCCGCATGCAAAGCGCGAATGAGATCGGCGGCGAACACGAAACTGCCTTTGAGAATGGCGACAACCAGCAAGCCTTCCAGCTGCAGGGCGGCGATCTCGCCGGCGAGCGTTTCGACGCGGGCCGCGATCTCGGGCGCAGCGAACACGGTGTCGATGCGGTCGGGAGCGGCGGCGGCTGGTTTCGGCTCGGTCATACGTTGATATCCTTGCATCGTCAGCCGAAGTCTACTCCCACTCGCCGACACACCCTAGCCCCAATCGGAGCCGGTCCACGGCTATCGGCCCTCGGTGATGCCCACATTACCGGCAGAACCCGACGCCATAATACCGGCTGAATGATCAGGCCCTGTGAGGCTGCGCCCGACGCATCGGCACCTTTGATATCGACCGAACTTGCGCCATCTGTGGCCCGGCATGATTGCCATTGCGGTCGGGCACGGGCAGAACGAACGGGACGCGCGATGATTCGTAACAGCTGGTTCGGATATGACGCATGACACGGCATAGCCAACGGTCGGGCGTACAATGCGCCCTTTGCAGCGCTGCAGAAGTGGTCGATGCGGCTCGCTTCCACAACGCGTCAGCTGGCGTGGCGGGCGTACTCTCGTGATCAAACTCGACCACATCAGCCTGAAGTATGACAGCGGTGCCGAGGTGCTGCGTGACGTCAACGTGCACCTACGACCGGGCTCGTTCCACTTCCTCACCGGCCCGTCGGGCGCAGGCAAGACCTCGCTGCTGCGATTGTTTTTCATGGCGCTGCATCCGACGCGCGGCAACATCTCGATGTTCAACGAAGACGTGACGGCCGTCACTCCGGCACAGCGCGCGCATTTGCGGCGTCGCATCGGCCTGGTGTTTCAGGATTTCCGCTTGCTCGATCACCTGACGACTTGGGAGAACGTGGCGCTGCCGCTGCAGGTCGTGGGCAGGAAGATGGGTCAATACAAGGAAGACGTGACCGACCTGCTGCAGTGGGTCGATCTCGGCGATCGCATGCACGCATTTCCGTCGGTCCTATCGGGCGGTGAAAAGCAGCGGGCGGCAATTGCGCGCGCAGTCATCGCCAAGCCGGAACTGCTGCTGGCGGACGAGCCGACGGGTAACGTCGATCCGCAGATGGCGGAACGGTTGCTGCGACTGTTCATCGAACTCAATCGACTGGGAACGACCGTGGTCATCGCCACTCACGATCATCAGCTGATGCGGCAGTTCAAAGCGCCGCGGCTGGAACTGGAGCGGGGCCATGTCAAACTCGTCTGATGGCCGGCCGCCTGCGCCACCGCAACGTCGTGCGCCACCTCAACGGCCTGCCGATAGCGCCACGTACGATCCCAACGCAATTCACGAACGACGCTACGTCGCCGACCAGCGGTCCGCACCGGGCGGCAGCTGGGCCGAGCCGGTCGATGCGGAGTGGGAACAGGAGCGGCACGCACCTTATGCACAGGCACCGGACGATTTCGATCCGCGTACCGGCCCGGCGACGTTCGAATTTCAACCGAGCCCGCTGCAACCCCGTCAGCCGCAGCGCGTCCCTACGGTGCAGCCGTCGACACATTTGTCGGAGCGGCTGCCGCACCATCCCGAAGATCTCAGGACCGCGCGTGACGGCGGCCCGCCTGCAGCGACGCTGTCGCACGACGGCGAGCGCCGGACGAACGCACGCAGCGAAGGTCGGCGCGACCTGGAGGCGACGCCGACGCTGTCGGCTCCGAGCCGTTCACGGCGGCCCGGCAAAGATCCGACGAATGCGGCCATCGTACCGGCGGGCTCGGTCACGGGCCGGTCGCTGACACTGGTTATTTCGATCATGTGTTTTCTGGCCTGCCTGACGGCGGGGGCCGTCTATCTGATGAACCAGTCGGCGAACGCGTGGCTGCGCGATATCGCCAGCGAGGTTACGGTGCAGATCGAAGCGCGCGAGAAGAGCGATATCGAACGCGAGTTGCGCGAGGTGGCGACGTTTCTCGGTCGTCAGCCCGGCATCGTCGGTGCCAAGGCGCTGAGCCTGGAAACCTCGGCGGGCCTGCTGGAGCCGTGGCTGGGGCAGACGGAAGGCCTGAAAAACCTACCGGTGCCACGCCTGATTGCCGTCGAAGTCAACCGCGCGGATCCACCGGATTTTGCCGCGCTGCGGGCGACCCTGTCGAAACAGTTCAAAGGCGTCACGCTGGACGATCATCGGCTTTGGCAACAGCAGATCCGCACCGTCACGCGCTCGTTCGCACTCGGCGGCTTGGCCATTCTGGTGCTGGTAGGTGCCGCCACGACAGCCGTCATCGTTTCTGCGACACGTAGTGCGCTGGCGGCCAACCGTGAGATCGTCGAAGTGCTGCACTTCGTCGGTGCGACCGACCGTTTCATCGCCAGCCAGTTCCAACGTCATTTTCTCAGTCTCGGCATCCGCGCCGGCATCGTGGGCGCGGTCATGGCGGGATTGGCGTTTTTGGGTATCCCGGTTGCGATGGAGCTGCTCGGCGGCGGATCGGCGTCGGTTGCCGAGATGCAGCACCTCGTCGGCTCCGGCACGCTGGATCTGCAGGGCTACGGCTGGCTGGCCATCGTCGTCGTCGTCATTGCCGGGTTGTGCATGCTGACGTCGCGCATCGGGGTGTACAGGATCCTACATAGCCAGCATTGATCGGTGGGGCCGCGTCGGGTTGGCGTGTTGCGCTGGCGGTCAGAGATCTGGTAGGTGCGCGCAGGCAGGCCGCATTGCGGCGTACACTCGAACAGACCGGATAGCCGCCATGACCGACGCGACACCCAAGCCGAACACAGACGCAACGACGCAATCGGCTGCCGAAACAGCGGCGCCGCTCGCGACGCCGCCGGATCGGCTTTCGACGACGCCGTCCAGTCCGCACTTCGACGAGGAGCTGCTGACGCGCGGCATCGGCATCCGTTTCAACGGGGTCGAAAAAACCAACGTCGAGGAATACTGCGTCTCAGAGGGCTGGGTGAGACTGGTGGCCGGCACGGCGAAGGATCGCAAGGGCAACCCCATGACGGTGAAGCTGAAAGGCCAAGTCGTGCCGTATTTCCGCGACCTGGCCGAACAAGGATGATGTCGAGTGCTGCGACTGGCGCACCCGAATTCAGCAGCTCGTCTCATTTCCCTGACCACCGTCGCGAAGTTTAGACTTTTTTAACTGCGAACACCTGATGTTAACCTTTGCGGCACTCCGTTTCGTGCGCCGCGGTCGTCAACATATCGGGCTCATGAGCAACGCTCCCTCACATCTGCCGCACGTGCTCGGGCTCCTCGACATCGGGACGTTCAAGACCGTGTGCTTGATGCTGGCCGCGGATGCGTACGAGCCGGGCTATCGGGTCATCGGCGTTGGACATCAGCGCTCACGCGGACTGAAAGCCAGCGTCATCGTGGATGCCGACGCGGCCGAGGAAACACTACGCTCGACAGTGACGCAGGCCGAACACATGGCTGGACGGTCGCTCGAAAACGTCATCGTCGCCGCCGCCTGCGGCCGGCTGATGTCGACGCACGTCGCCGCCGGACTTGACCTCGTTGCCGCCGATGGCAAATCGCGTTCGGTCACGGCGACCGATATCGACCGTTTGATCGCCGCCGGGCGGACCCATGCCGAACGCGACGATCGCGCAGTCCTCAACGTCAATGCGATTGCGGCGCATCTGGATGGCACCGCGCTGCCACACATGGCAGTCGGCGACAGCGGCCGGCGATTGTCGGTGGACGTGCATGCCATAGCCGTCGACCGTGCACCGTTGCGCCACCTGATGCACGTCGTCGAACGCTGCCATTTGAACGTGATCGCGATGGCACCATCGCCGATGGCCGCGGCATTCGGCGTGACATCTCCGGTAGAGCGGCAGGGTCGCGTGGCCGTCATCGACCTCGGAGCCGGCTCGACCGGACTTGCCGTGTTCATGGCGGGTGCGCCGGTGCTGGCGCATGTCTTCCCGATCGGCGGCAATCATTTGACCTTCGATCTGATGCGCGCACTCGGGACCAGCTTCACGGAAGCCGAGCGAATCAAAAAAAACTATGCTATAGAAGGGACTGCCCACGCTGCACGAGACGACGCGATTGCGTACCTCGGGCACGAGAACACCCATGCCGAGGCTGATCAGGCCACGACGAAGCAGGTTACGAGGGCAGATATTTTCACCATTCTCACATCGCGGCTCGACGCTGTTTTGCGGCAGGTTCTGCTGCGGCTGGATCAGTTTGCGCTGTCCCGCGAACTGAGCTGCGACGTCGTGCTGACGGGCGGCGGGAGCCTGTTGCAAGGATTGCCGGAGCTGGCGGCGGCGGTGCTCGGGCGTCCGGTGCGGTTGGGGACGCCGGGGACAGACGGCGTGATGCCGAGAGCGCTCGGCCAACCGGCATTCGCTACTGCGGCCGGCCTTGAGCATTTTGCGCGCCGCGCCGACCTCGGACTTCGCTTCGATATCGCCGACCGCCGATCGATCCGCATGACTACGACGGGCACCAACCTCCGCCACAGCTTCTAACTCGCCGCCGAATATCATCCGGCGCCTCAGGGCGCACCGCCGACCAAACAGGACGACCGATGAGCATCCGTTTGCAGTTGCCGACAGTGACGGACCTGAAGCCCCGCATCACCGTATTGGGTGTCGGCGGCGCGGGCGGCAACGCTATCAACAACATGATCGCGGCGGGGCTGCAGGGCGTCAATTTCGTCGTTGCGAACACCGACGCGCAAGCACTGGCGACCTCGAGCGCCGACAATCGGATCCAGCTCGGCACGAATTTGACCGAGGGTATGGGTGCAGGTTCCAAGCCGGAGATCGGCGAGGCGGCGGCCGAGGAAGCCGTCGACGATATTCGCGCGCAGGTCGCGGGCAGCCACATGCTGTTCATCGCGGCCGGCATGGGCGGCGGTACGGGCACGGGCGCGGCGGCGATCATTGCGCGCGTGGCACGTGAGCTCGGCATCCTGACGGTCGCGGTCGTCACCAAGCCGTTCCAGTTCGAGGGCAAACGGCGCCTGCGCATCGCCGAAGCCGGCATCGCGCAACTGAAAGATGCGGTCGACACGCTGATCGTCATCCCGAACCAGAACCTGTTTCGCATCGCCAACGAGCGCACCACGTTCGCCGAAGCCTTCGTGCTGGCCGATCAGGTGCTCTACTCGGGCATAGCCTGCATCGTCGATCTGATCATTAAAGAAGGCCTGATCAATCTCGATCTCGCCGACGTCAAAACCGTACTCGCCGGCATGGGCGCGGCCATGATGGGTACCGGCGAAGCATCGGGCGCAGATCGTGCACGATTGGCGGCGGAAGAAGCTATTCAAAATCCGCTGCTCGACGATATTTCACTGAAGGGCGCCAAGGGCCTGCTGGTCTCCATCATCGGCGGGCACGACCTTACGCTGTACGAAGTCGATGCAGCTGCGAGCCGAGTGCGGCAGGAAGTCGATCCCGAAGCCAACATCATCGTCGGCGCGACCTTTGACGAAACACTGGGTGATCGGGTGCGCGTTTCGATCGTCGCGTCAGGCATGACGCGGTCGCAGCAATCGGCACCGCAGACCCAAAGCACCGCACCGACCCAGCCCCAGGTCGGCACGCCGCACACTGTCGTCGTCGCCGCCCCCGCCACACCGGCGAAAATGCCGCCGCCACTCCCGGGCACGACAGCAACCACCTACCCGCCCCCCCTGCGGGACGCCGCCGACCTTGAGCGCCGCATGGCCGACGCCGCAGAGCCGGGTACCGGGTATGCCGCGCAGTTCGAAGGCCAGATCGGCGCGCTGCTCACGCGTTCGAGCGATTCATCGCAAAGTTCGCCAACGCAGGGAGTAGAGGCGCATCGCCTCGGCGACATCACGATCGAGGAACGCACGCCGAAGGTGCCGAGCTACATTGCCGCTCCGGCTCCATCAGGCCATGGTGCCTCGAACGAATCGGAGTATGGGACGGGCCGCGACCGCAACACCACAACCACTCCGAGTGTTCACACTGCCCCCCGGATGCCAGATATTTCAGACTTCCCACCGCTCGCCCAGCACGAGTTTCGCAGTCGAACCGAGAACTCGGGCGCGCACAACAATTCAAAGCCGCCGAAAGTCTACGCCAACACACCACAGCCGGCCGCGCCACGTAAACCCACGCTTATCCAGCGACTTACGGGCACCGGCCGGGTGCAACGAGCCAATGCGTCCGACGTCGAGCCCACAGTCGACGCCGAGTTGCCCGGCTTCTTGTCCCGGAACAAACGATGACTGATTCGTGACGGATTTTGCGGCTCGTCAGTAACACTACGTAAGAAAGCGTGATTTGTACCCGACTGGTTTCGACGGTAATCATTCGGTTAAGAGCTGTGCCGAATCAACATAGACCACACCCCCGATCAACGGGGTCGCAAGATGGTCGATGGGATCGAAAAGCAGCCAGGGGCATTGGGGCTTATCGTGTTTCGTAGTTTTCCGCGTTGGTTGGTCGAGTTGCCGCGTCGGTCAAAATTCGAAGCCCGATTGGGGATCGAGGGATACAATGTCGAAACGCTTCATTGGGGCGCGCCAGACGACTTTGGCGCGAGACGTAGAATTATCCGGAACAGGCGTGCACAGTGGTGCCCCCGTATCCATCATCCTGCATCCTGCTGAAAGCGATGTCGGATTTAGATTCCTGGTCAACCGTCGCGGTCGAATCGTGGCGGAAATCGCCGCAGACGTCGGGTCTGTCAAAAACCTCACCCTCTGCACTGTCATCGGCGATGAAAGCGGTGTGACCGTCGGAACGGTCGAACATCTGCTGGCCGCGCTGCGTGGCTTGAATGTCGACAACTGCTATATCGAGATCGACAATCGTGAAGTGCCTATCATGGACGGAAGCTCGGCCGCTTTTGTCGACGCCATCGAAGAGGCCGGTACCCGTGAATTGTCCGAGCCGCGCAAATTCATCAAAGTTCTCAAACCTATCCGCGTTCAAGATGGAGACTGCTTCGGCGAACTGACCCCATCGGCTGGTTTTCATCTTGATGTCGAGATCGATTTTCCGTCTGCGCTCATCGGCCGTCAACGTCTCGCCCTCGAACTGACACCCACCAGTTTCCGCTCCGAATTGTCTCGCGCCCGTACCTTCGGCTTCATGGCCGATGTCGAGAAGCTCTGGAAAGCCGGCCTTGCCCTCGGCGCTTCGCTCGACAACACCGTCGCTCTCGGCGACGACAAAGTCATCAATCCCGAAGGCCTGCGCCATCCGCACGAGTTTGTGCGTCACAAAATGCTCGACGCGGTCGGCGATCTGGCGTTGGCCGGCGCACCGATTCTCGGTGCCTACAAATCGGTTCGCGGCGGGCATCGCTTGAATGCACACGTGCTGCAGGCATTGTTTGCCGGTGGCGAAGGTCAGGCCTGGCGTTGGGAACGCGCGCCGCGTGTGATGCGCGAAGCGGCACCGGTCGATATCTCTGCCGGCATCATGGCAGTCAATTACGACGCCGACCGTTCGTAACAAGAAAGCATGTGTGCCCGCCCGGGTACACGCGTAAACCATCTCCGCGAATTGTGATCGCCAGCCATAATTTAGCGCCTCTTGTCACCGACACCTTGGGATATCGTCACGTAACGACGACGAGTACTGGACAAAGGCTTTGAACCTGTCGATCTTCTGGCTGATGAGATTCGCCTGATTTCAGCGACAGATATAATTCATCCGAGGCCACGACATGCACTCCGGATCGTACGCAAGGACTAGCTGGTGCTGAAGACCCAAGTCATTCGTCTGGTCTGTATCGCCGCTGCGCTGCAGTTGGGTGCCTGCGCATCCGACAAGGACAACGCGAAGCTGCTGAACCCGGATCCGCCCGACAAAATGTATGCGTCTGCAGACACCGCCTTGCAGAAAGGCAACTGGCAGACCGCAGCACGCAAGTTTGAAGATCTCGATCGCGATCATCCTTATTCACAGGAAGCCCGTCGCGCCATCGTCATGGCTGCGTTCGCCTACTACAAGGCTGGCAA
>JANYHG010000150.1 GCA_025359165.1 Hyphomicrobiaceae bacterium | reverse complement strand
CCCGGTGACAGCAAGTTGAAAACGAGTGTGCCGCAACCGAGCGGAAAATCACGCGCAAGTTGCAACAGTGGTAAATTGCGAGGCACACCACAATCTTTCAAGCCTACAAGACCGGTCCAGGTGCGGGCACCTGGTCCGGGAGCACGAGGGGCGTACAGCCCCTCGTATCCGCATCACGCGGATCATTGTCAGCTGCAAACGCCAGAGAAGTAGAGATAACTCCGATCAAGCCGCGCCGGCTTGCGCCGCCGAACTGCGTTCGTAACGTTTGCGCTCGTTCGGATCGAGGTAGCGCTTGCGCAGCCGAATCGACTTTGGCGTGATCTCGACGAGTTCGTCGTCCTGGATGTAGCTCATTGCCTTTTCCAGGCTCATGCGGATCGGCGGCGTCAGGATTTCGTTCTCGTCCTTGCCGGCGGCGCGTACGTTGGTCAGCTTCTTGCCTTCGACGACGTTGACGACGAGGTCGTTGTTGCGGCTGTGCTGGCCGATGATCATGCCCTCGTACACGCGGGTCTGCGGGTCGATCATCATCACGCCGCGGTCTTGCAGCTTGAACATCGAGTAGAGCGTCGATTCACCCATCGCGTTTGAAATCAACACGCCGTTGACGCGGCGCGGAATGTCGCCGCGATGCGGCGCGTAGTCGTGAAACAGCCGGTTCATCACGGCGGTGCCGCGCGTATCAGTCAGCAGTTCGCCCTGATAGCCGATGAGCCCGCGCGTCGGCACGTGGAACACCAGGCGATTACGGCCACCGCCGGAGGGGCGCATCTCCTTCAATTCGCCTTTGCGCTCCGACAGCTTCTGCACGACCACACCGGAGTGCTGTTCGTCGACGTCGATGATCACTTCTTCGATCGGCTCCATGCGAGCCTTGGTTTCTTCGTCGATCTTCATCACGACCTGCGGCCGCGACACCGTCAGCTCGAAGCCTTCGCGGCGCATGTTCTCGATCAGAATGCCCAACTGCAACTCGCCGCGGCCGGCGACTTCGTAAGAGTCGTTGCCGGTGCTTTCGGTAATGCGGATGGCGACGTTGCGCTCGGCCTCTTTCATCAGGCGGTCGCGAATCACGCGGCTCTGGACCTTGTCGCCCTCTTGTCCGACGAAAGGACCGTCGTTGATGCGGAACATCATCGCCAGTGTCGGCGGATCGATAGGCTGCGCCTGGATCGGCTCGGTGACGGACGGATCACAAAGCGTATCTGCCACGGTCGACTCGGAGATACCGGCGATCGCCACGATATCGCCGGCAAAGGCTTCTTCTATGGCAGTGCGTTCAAGGCCGCGGAACGCCAGAACTTTCGTCACGCGTTGTGTTTCGATGATCGAACCATCTCGGCGAAGCGCTTTGATCGTCTGGCCGGGCTTGACCGAGCCGGACCATATGCGGCCCGTGAGGATACGGCCGAGATAGGGATCGGCTTCGAGCGTCGTCGCCAGCATCAGGAACGCGCCATCGTGCGCGGTCGGCGGCGGCACGTGCTTGATGATGAGATCGAACAGTGGGGTCAGGTCACCTTTCGGACCCTTCGGATCGGTAGCCATCCAGCCGTCACGTCCCGAGCCGTAAAGCGTCGGGAAGTCGAGCTGTTCCGGGGTTGCGTCTAGCCCATCGAACAGATCGAAGATCTCGTTGAGAACGGCGTCGTGACGCTCGTCGGGACGATCGATCTTGTTGATCACGACGATCGGTCGCAGACCAAGCTTGAGCGCTTTGGAAAGCACGAATTTGGTCTGCGGCAGCGGGCCTTCCGATGCGTCGCACAGCAGCACCACGCCGTCGACCATATTGAGAATGCGCTCGACTTCACCACCGAAATCGGCGTGGCCTGGGGTGTCGACGATGTTGATGCGCATGTCGCCGTGCAGCACCGACGTGCACTTGGCCAGAATGGTGATCCCGCGCTCGCGCTCGAGATCGTTCGTATCCATCGCCTGCTTCTCGACCTTCTGATTTTCACGGAAAGCGCCGGACTGCTTGAGCAGCGCGTCGACAAGTGTCGTTTTGCCGTGGTCGACGTGCGCGATGATCGCGATATTGCGCATATTCATTGGAGGCACAAACCTTTGATGCAATAGGCCTTGGTCGCACGGCTCGCAGCGAGCGGGCGTGGCGCGCGGAGATGCGTCCTGGCCTGAATTGGCGCGGGCCTACCACAGAAGATCGACCGTGGCCAGCGTGGCGCTTTGGCAAGGGGCTTGCTGAGTAGTGAGACGCGGCGCGATTTTGTCCCGCATCGAAACACTTCAGGGCGCCCGATGTTCGAACGCAACAGATCCGAAGCTCAAGAATATGTGTCGGTCGCCGTCGAGATCGTCGCCGACGATAACGCTCCGACCACCGGCAAGATGTTCATCGCGGCGTCGCGATCCGTATTCGATGTGCTCAATGGTGCAGCATTGTTCGTCGATTTCGAACCTTTCGAGGGCGAGCGACTGTTCATCGCGAAAGCCTCGTTGAAATCGGTCAAGCTGCTGGCCGGCGCAAAACCATTGAACCTCGCGCAGAGGGCGCGCGATCTCGATGGCTTCGACCCGCATACGATCCTGGGCGTGCGCACCGGCGTGTCGTGGGACGAAGTGCGGTCGGGCTATCTCTCGCTTGCCAAGATCTATCACCCCGATCGCTTCGCGACCGCCGAACTCCCCGCCGAGGTTGCGGCGTACATGTCGGGCATGTTGCGCCGCGTCAACGCGGCCTACGCGGCACTTGAAGTTGCGCATCAGGCACGGCGGGCAGCGCCATTGAAGCGCGCGGTCTATACATCGTCCGCCAGGACGTAAACGACGGCCGACGCGCGAGCAGGTCGTCACCTCGGCTTTTCATCGAAGAATTGGCAACCCTTGCGAAGCCTGCGCTGGTGTCGGCAGGACAACGTTGACATGACTTATGCCGGAGGCGCGGCAGGGCCTTGGGGGCCTGTCGTGGGTGTCGGCGCAGCAGTTCGCATCTGTCGAATGATCGCAAACGAAGCAATCGGCGATCATAAATTTTCCGGCTGTCATACTGCGGCTGCACTGAACCGGCGACGGCGTCATGACAAGCGGTTTCCCGATCGCTACGTCAGCACGTCGAGCGGTGTCGCTCATGGCAGCTACAGTCGTGTCAGCTCCGGTAGTCTTGGATGCGGGTCGCGCGCAAGCCGGGAAGGCCATGACGATCAATTGACCGCTGCCATGAAAGAAATTCGTCGACCGTCAACTTATAACGATCGCAAGCCTCCTCGAGGCTCAGAAGGCCGCCGCGAACGGCTGCCACGACTTCTGCCTTGCGCCGGATGACCCAGCGTTTGGTATCGGTCGGAGGTAGGTCGGCGATCGTCAGCGGACTGCCGTCGGGACCCATTACGTAACGGACGCGTGCTCGGAACTGTTGTTCGGTCATGATACTCATTACACTCTGTTGACCAGCCCACAGACTAAGTGAACACCATTAAAATGAACCTAATCAAAACAGTAAACGCTTTGGTTACGATGTGGTCTGGTTTTGTTGGTTTCGTGGTTAACGCGAACACATCTTTACGCATGGGGTGTCGGAAAACGCTGCCGATGCATGAGTTTGTGTCGCGACGACTTCGCTGGTATCTGGTGGTTAACGTCCATGGTCAAAGGCGGCTCTCAATGCAGTCTTAAGCAAGTCCGCGCCAACTCTCAGCATTATGCGGCAACGTTATGAAATATAGCATTAAAGTAGC
>JANYHG010000043.1 GCA_025359165.1 Hyphomicrobiaceae bacterium | reverse complement strand
GCCGCACGACTGTTGATCGCCTCAAGATCGATGCCCTTCAGGTGCTCTGCCCAGCCGGGCGCCAACGCGACCGTTCGCGCGAGCAACCCCGGCAACATGTTGAACAGCGCTTGCTCGCGCGCCGCGGGTGCCCGCGTTTCGAGCTGGTCGAGATATCCAGTGGACGTGGACATGGGTGCGCCTTCGCTGTGCAGATCTGCGAAGGTGATAGGGGCAGCGCCGCGCACAGGTCAAGTTAGGCGGAAGGTGGGTAGCGGTGGGTGGCGGCTACACATCCAGCTCGGCCATCTACGCGCCGCGTATCGCAGAAAGGAGCCCCCGACGTCGCACCGCTCATCGCGCAGCATGCGAGGGCGGCAGCGCGTTAATTGCCTACAAAGTGCTGCTGCGTATGCCCAGATAGCACCCGCGCGGCCAACAAAAGAATGAAAACGGAATGGGCCATCCGCAGACCAAAAATGGCGCAGAAATCCCCTCTCCCCGTTCTTCACGGATCCTCACTCTTATCTGCATCACCACATCAACCCATAGCCGGCGGCGACGAGCGCCGACGGAATGCCGCGCGCGCCCCCGACCTCTACGCCGCGACCCGCGCCTTGGCGTCCTCGCGGATCATGTCGGCGGCTTTCTCGGCGATCATGATGGTGGGTGCGTTGGTGTTGCCCGACGTCATCGTCGGCATGATCGACGCATCGACCACCCGCACGCCAGTCAGTCCGTGCACGCACAAGCGCGCATCGACCACGGCATTCGCATCGCGGCCCATCTTGGCGGTGCCGCACGGATGGTAGATCGTCGTGCCCGTCTCGCGTGCGAAACGCATCAAACCCGCGTCGCTGTCGATATCGAATCCCGGCGACTTCTCGGATACGACGATATCGGCAAACGGCTTCTGCGCCACGATGCGCCGGTTCATCCGCATCGCATCGAGCAACACGCGTTGATCAGCGTCCGCCTGCAGATAGTTGCTGACGATCGCCGGCTTTGCGCTCGGGTCGGTCGACGTGATCCGCAACGTGCCGCGGCTTTCCGGCCGCAACTGGCAGACCGAGGAAATGACCCCCGGAAACGAGTGCAGGCCCTTGCCCGCACCATCCGACGACAGTGGAATGAAGTGAAATTGTACGTCGGGCGTTTCCAATTCGGGTCGCGACTTCGCGAACACCCCTACCACGCCAGCACCGATCGTCAGCAAACCGCGCCGCCGCAGCGCATACTCGATGCCGACTTTCATCTGTTTCCATCGGCTATGCCAGATTTCGTTCAAACTGCCAGCGGCATTGCACTGGTAGACGAAGCGGGCCTGATAGTGATCCTGCAGGTTAGCGCCAACGCCCGGCAACTCGTGCCGCACCTCGACACCCGCCGCCTTGAGCACCGCACCGGGACCGACACCGGACAACTGCAGAATTTGCGGACTGCCGATCGCGCCGCCCGACAACAGCACCTCCCGTCGCGCCGTGATCTGACCAGCCACGCCACCGAAGGTGCCACGTACGCCGGTCGCGCGTTTCCCCTCGAACGTCAGCGCCGCCACCATCGCACCGGTAATGACCTTCAGGTTCGACCGTGATTTGACCGGGTTGAGATAGCCGACAGCCGTCGAACAGCGTCGCCCGTTTTTGTTGGTCAGCTGAAAATAGCCGACACCTTCCTGGCAGGCTCCATTGAAATCGCGCGTGAACGGAATGCCGGCAGCGACAGCGGATTTTATGAAGGCCTCACACACCGGGTTGTCCATGCGCACGTCTTCCACACCGAGCGGACCACCGACGCCATGCAGATCGTCTTCACCGCGCTCTTGATCTTCGGCGCGCTTGAAGTAGGGCAGCACGTCGCGGAACGACCAGCCGGGATTGCCGAGCTGCCGCCACACGTCAAAGTCTTCCGCCTGTCCACGCACATACAGCAGCCCGTTGATGGCGCTCGACCCGCCGAGCACGCGCCCGCGCGGCCACCCAACAACTCGCCCACCGAGTTCAGGCTCCGGCCCCGATGCGAACTGCCAGGTAATTTTCGGATTGGTCACGTTGCGAAAATAGCCGGCGGGAACGTGGATCCAAGGGTTGGTGTCGCGTCCGCCCGCTTCCAGCAGCGCAACCGTGACGCCGGGATCTTCCGACAACCGGTTTGCCAGCACGCACCCCGCCGAGCCCGCGCCGACGATCACGTAGTCGAAAGTTTCACCTGTCATGGATCCCTCCAGTGGTCTTTTGCAGCACTCTAAGGACGGAGCGTGATTGTGCAATGCCTCCGCATCGACGCCGCCCCCCAGAACATAAATAGAACATATTAGAGCAATTCCCCTCGCCATTGTCCGGTATTCGTGTATAAGGCGCGCGTGTGGTGTGCCCGTTGTGCATCACACGAGGGACCCTGCTGGACGACATCCCGGCAACGGCCCCGCCAACGTTCCTGACCTCGCAATGAAAAGCCGTGCGTCAGTGGACGATCTTAACGTCCGTTTTGAAAGGATAATCCGATGTCGATGACAGCCGAACAGAAGCGCGCGATCGTCAAGGAATTTGCGGCCAAGGCCGACGATACTGGCTCACCTGAAGTCCAGATCGCGTTGCTGACCGCCCGCATCAACAGCTTGACCGACCATTTCAAGCTGCACACCAAAGACAACCATTCCCGCCGTGGCCTTCTCAAGATGGTCAGCCAACGTCGTAGCTTGCTCGATCACATGAAGAAGATCGACTTGCCGCGGTATCAGAAAGTCATCGCGCGCCACGATCTGCGCCGCTGATCTCAAACACAACGCCGACGACGTCACCCCGTGTCGCGTCGTTCGGTCAGTAAGCGCATTTTTCGAATTCGAGAATGCCTAGAGTGTACCGGGGCCCGGCCTTTCGCAAGGTTCGGCCCTGTTTGCATTTCAGTTGTCGTCATCCCGGCGAAGGCCAGGACCCACGACCAGTCAGAGATGCGCTTCGCACCTCTGATCCATCCACGATGCCGTGGGTCCCGGCCTCCGCCGGGATGACGAATGGAGTGGCGTCGATCTCACGGCAGAACCTCCAAACGAATTGTCCGTCCGTCCGTATGACCGAAAAGAGAGATGACTGAGATGTTCAAGATCCACCGCGAAGAGCTTGATTGGGCGGGGCGCAAGCTGACGCTCGAAACCGGCCACATGGCCCGTCAGGCCGACGCTGCCGTGCTGGCCCAGTATGGCGAAACCAGTGTGCTCGCCACCGTTGTCGGCGCCAAGAGCGCAAAACCCGGCATCGACTTCTTCCCGTTGACCGTCAATTACCAGGAAAAAACCTACGCAGCCGGAAAGATCCCCGGCGGATATTTCAAGCGTGAAGGCCGTCCGACCGAAAAAGAAACCCTCACGTCGCGCCTGATCGACCGTCCGATCCGCCCCCTGTTCGTCGAAGGCTTCAAGCATGAAGTCCAGGTCGTCATCACGGTGTTGAGCCACGACCTCGAAAACGATCCCGACGTGCTCGGCATGGTGGCCGCTTCAGCCGCCCTCACCCTGTCGGGCCTGCCGTTCCTCGGCCCGATCGGCGGCGCGCGCGTCGGACTGATCAACGGCGAGTTCGTCTTGAACCCGATGGTCGACGAGATGCCCAAGAGCGATCTCGATCTCGTCATCGCCGGTACTGTCGATGCCGTCATGATGGTCGAATCGGAAGCCAAGGAACTGAGCGAAAAGCAGATGCTCGACGCCGTCATGTTTGGCCATCGCGGCTTCCAGCCGGTCATCGCAGCAATTATCCGTCTCGCCGAGAAGGCAGCCAAGGACCAGTGGGACTTCACTCCGCCCGACCTCAGCGCCGAAAAAGCCAAGATGGGCGAACTGATCACCGAAGACCTGCGCAAGGCCTTCCAGACGCCCGACAAGCAACAGCGCCAGGATCTCGTCTCCGCCGCCAAGAAGAAGGCCATGGCAGCGATGGCACCGGAGGGCACCGAACCGGCCGCCCTCGTCAAACTCGGCAGCGTCTTCAAGCAGCTCGAGCAGGACGTCGTTCGCGGCGACATCATCCGCACGTCAAAACGCATCGACGGCCGCGACCTCAAAACCGTTCGCCAGATCAGCTCGAACGTCCACGTGCTTCCGCGCACACATGGTTCGGCGCTGTTTACACGCGGTGAAACGCAGGCCCTCGTGGTCGCCACACTCGGTACCGGCGACGATGAGCAGTACATCGACAGCCTTGAAGGCACCAAGAAAGAGCGCTTCCTGCTGCACTACAACTTCCCTCCATACTCGGTCGGCGAGACCGGTCGCATGGGTTCGCCCGGCCGTCGTGAAATCGGTCACGGCAAGCTCGCCTATCGCGCCGTTCGCCCGTTGCTGCCTAGCAACGACGAGTTCCCCTATGTGATCCGCATCGTCTCGGAAATCACCGAGTCGAACGGCTCGTCGTCGATGGCCACCGTTTGTGGTTCATCACTGGCGCTGATGGACGCCGGCGTCCCCTTGAAGCGTCCGGTGGCAGGCATTGCCATGGGTCTCATCAAGGAAGGCAACAGCTTTGCCGTTCTCTCCGACATCCTCGGCGACGAGGATCATCTCGGCGACATGGACTTCAAAGTGGCCGGCACCGAAAAGGGCATCACCGCCCTGCAGATGGACATCAAGATCACCGGCATCACCGAGGAGATCATGAAGGTCGCCCTCGAGCAGGCGCACGGCGGACGCATCCACATACTCGGTGAAATGTCCAAGTCCATGACCGGCGCGCGTGCCGAGCTTGGCGAACATGCTCCCCGCATCGAAACGATCAAGATTCCCGTCGACAAGATCCGTGAAGTGATCGGCTCCGGCGGCTCCGTGATCCGTTCGATCGTCGAGGAGTCGGGTGCCAAGATCGACATCGAGGACGATGGCACGGTCAAGGTCGCCGGCTCCAAGAAGGAGCAGATCGACGCCGCCATGAACCGCATCAAGTCCATCACGATGGAGCCGGAAGTCGGTACCATCTACAAGGGCAAGGTCGTCAAACTCATGGAGTTCGGCGCGTTCGTGAACTTCTTCGGCTCGAAAGATGGCCTCGTGCACGTTTCTCAGTTGAGTTCCACGATGCGGCCGAACCACCCCAACGAAGTGGTAAAGGAAGGCCAGGAAGTCTGGGTCAAGCTGTTGGGCTTCGATGATCGCGGCAAGACACGCCTGTCGATGAAGATCATCGACCAGAACACCGGCATCGAACTGCCGCGCGCCGAAGGCGAACCCGATCCGATGGCCGAACAGTCGAGCCGCCCCCCGCGCCGCGAAGGCGGCGGTGGCGGCCGCGGCGGTCCCCGTCGTCGGGATTGATTTCGGCTTACGAGAGCGAGAGCTTTGCCCTCGCGCTCCCACCAAAGGGCTCGCCCTTTGGGAACCCG